>DATEDX010000290.1:0-11046 GCA_035281425.1 Acidimicrobiia bacterium | reverse complement strand
TGCAACCCCACCACCTTGTTCCCCGCAGCCAAGGCGGTAGCCACCATCCATCAAACCTCACCCTCTTATGTTGGTTCCACCATCACATTGTCATCCACGGACTCGGCTTTCGACCCGACCCGGACAGTCCCCCGCAAAGACGACGGTTCATCCGCCAACCCCACCCCCGGGGACCACCCGTGTGAATCCGCCACTGCCGACTTACCTCGACAATCACAAGCAGCTAGCAAGTCACATGGAGGACGGCATTGACCTCCGCCGCCTCGAAAGTCCGAAGGAGGCGGCAAGCCTCGGCCGTGGGTAGGACGACCAAGTCCACTCCAAGGGCTCGAGCTCTCTCGGCGACCTCGGGCAGGACGGGCAGGCTCCCTGAGTGGCCGGAGCCGATCACCAACTTGGGTTTTGACCAAGGGATATCTTCAGCCGCCGATAAGGGCGTGTGACCAGCCCGAACCTTCAACGACTTAGACGGCGCCTTATCACGGCGGCGGACTACTCCTGAGTCGATGACAATGTCGTGTTCGTAGGTCCTCCCCTGTACGACGACGCTGCCAAACCCCGGATATTGAATGTCCATCGCCAGAAACGCTACCGACCGTCAACCACTAGGGGGGCGCTAACCTGTCTTCACTCTGCACGCGTGGCGCGTGCCGCGTCTTTCTTCGCCCGTTCACGATCCGTCGAGTGAAGTCAGCACAGGAGTTGGCCATCAGGGTCCAATCCTGTGTGACGTGCCCTCACCAACGGCTCGTAGTGGAGGTTCGATCACGATGAAGACGGCACGGACTTCGACCAAGCCTGCAGTGGCGCCCGTACCCCATGATGGCAGTAGGCAGCGATGCGTTGAGTGTGGCCATCCCCGTCAGGAACATAGGCTCCGGGGCTGCACCGTCCCTCATTGTCAGTGTCGTGATTGGGCGGAGATAGCGACGGCTCCGAATCGGTAGACCACTGTACATCTGCAGGTACTCGGCGGAGCACTTCCCGCCTGGTACCATGCTCTAACGCCGGCTCTTCGAGTCCGACAATCGCGCCTCGGCGATCATTGCTTTGGGACTCGACCTCTTCTCGGCGCTGTCTCCATTCCTCCGTGTGCCGGAATAGGGGCGGACGTTGCCCCTGCACCACTGTAAAACGCCCTCATGAGGGCAAGGAGAAAAATGACCGCTTTCGCCGACTTGGGCGTTCCCCAGCGACTGGTGTCGGTTCTATCGAAGCAAGGAATTACCCATCCGTTTCCAATCCAGCAAGCCGCCATTGGCGATCTGATGGCCGGGCGCGATGTGTTGGGCCGGGCTCCGACCGGATCGGGAAAGACCCTGGCCTTCGGGCTTCCGCTAGTCGCCCAAGTAGGGAAAGCCGCGCCGAGAAAGCCACGGGCTCTGGTCCTGGCCCCTACCCGGGAGTTAGCCGAGCAAATATCCCTGCAGTTGCGACCGCTGGCCAAGGAACTGGGCCGCTTCGTATTCGCCATTTACGGTGGAGTCGGCTACGACCTACAAAGGCGTCAGCTCAACCGCGGCGTGGATCTGGTGGTCGCCACCCCGGGTCGCCTGGCCGATCTGATCGGGGAAGGGACAATGTCGCTCGAGCACATCGAACAGGTGGTGGTGGACGAAGCCGACCGGATGGCCGACATGGGCTTCATGCCTCAGGTTCGGCGGCTCCTCGATCAGACTCCAGCTCGCCGGCAAACCGCTCTGTTCTCGGCGACATTGGACGGTGACGTAGCCGAGCTCACTCGCCGATATCAGGTCGAGCCCGTGCTGCACGAGGTGGGGGCAGTCGATGGTCACCCCGAGACGGCCCACTACTTCTGGCAGGTGCCTCTCGGCGAGCGCCTGGAGCTGACTGCGGAGATCATCAGGTCGACCAGCCCGTCGTTGATCTTTACTAGGACCCGGCACGGCGCCGACCGGCTCGTTCGGCAATTGCGGGTCACCAGGGTGGATGCCGAGGCCATTCACGGCGGCCGCAGTCAGGGCCAGAGGACTCGCGCGCTGCAGGCATTCAGCTCCGGACGGGTGGAAGCGCTGGTTGCTACCGACGTCGCCGCCCGGGGCATCCACGTCGATGGTGTGGCCTGTGTCGTCCATTACGACCTCGCCTCCGACCCCAAGGACTATCTCCACCGCTCGGGTCGCACCGCCCGGGCGGGGACGGGTGGGGTAGTCGTTTCCCTCGTCGGCGTCGAGCAAATAGGCGAACTGCGCCGACTACAGAGGGCGCTAGGTTTCCACGACGCCCTCCATGACCCCGACAACGGCTGGCTACGTCCCCAAGGAGGCAGCCGGATCGGGGAGCGCCCCAGCTTTAAGTCCTCAGACCAGCCACACTCCGCCAGCCGGAGGCGACGCCCGGGTCGCCGTACCCGTCGCCGGTAGCTCACAAATCGAGGGATTTAGCTCAGGTTGCCGGCCTATTGCTGAATCTGCGCCTGTTGGAACCGCACCGCCGAAAGCGGTTGGACGCTCAGCACCACCCCGGCCCGAAGGCTGTGGTCCACCTCCCCCACGTAAACCCCACGCAGGGGGAGGACATCGTCATAGTCACGGCCATGGCCGATCTTCAGATGCCGTTCCCCTGCGGGCTGGGCATTGGTGGGATCGACCCCCCACCAGCCCCACCCCGGCACCGCCACTTCGACCCAAGCATGGGTCTGCACCTCGATCTCGTCGGTGGTGGGGGCGGTCCCGGCGGCCTCGGCATAGAAGTAGCCGGACACGTAGCGAGCGGGAAGGCCCACGGCCCTGAGGAGGGCGAGGCTCAAGTGGACGAAGTCCTGACATACCCCGGCCCCCGCCTCGAAAACCTGATTGACGTCAACGCCGATTTCGGTGGCCCCGGGCCGGTATTCAAGGCGGCTGCGAACCAGGCCTTCGACTCCGGCTACCGCTTCCTGTAGCGTTTCCCAATCCTCCGATGCACTTTGGGCGATGTCGGCCAGGTGCGGCGACCAGCGGGTATGGCGAGTGGGTTGGAGGAACTCCCACATGGTTTCGGAAAAGGCCGGTTCCCGCAGCTCACGCAAGGGCACCTCCCGGTCTGGTTGCACCCGGGGTTCAGTCAACGCCACCGCCTCGGCCACCACCGTGAGTTCGGTGTGGGGTTCGTCCACCCCAAAAGCGTCGACCCGGGTCCCCCAAGCGTCGACGTAAGTCAAGACCCGGGCGGAGGGCTTGACGTCGAGGTGGTAGGACTGGAGGTGCTGGCCGTTGCCGTCGGCCGGACAGGCTCGGAGTACGTTGTGGGAGTTGCGGACCGGGCCCGGATAGGTGAAGTGGCTCTGGTAACGAACCTGTAGCTCCATTAGATGGCCTCGTAGGAGTGAAGCGATTCGTCAGCCCCGGGCCGGAAGTAATCCGCCTCGATGGCACTGGCGAGAGACTCGAGGTCGTGGCTCACCCCCGAAAGCAACCCCGCCAGGGCCTTTGGTTCATGATTTGAGGCGTCGGCGAACTCCACCTCGGCCCGGAGCCGTCCGCTCATTCGGGCCGCTTGGCGCCCGATTCGGTTGGTGGCAAGCCGCTGCACCTGGCTGTCGGCGACGTTAAGACACCACAAAACCGACCGGGGATAGTCGCGGGACTGGAGCAAGAACTCAAGAACCCGCCCCGGCTCCATCGAAGCCCGATGCAGGCGAAGGTAGGCCTCGTATGCGGACATCGACTTGAGGATCACTACCCACTCATGGAAGCTTCCCGAACCGCTGGCCTCGCTGAACCGACTGTAAGCATGGGCCAGCCATCGAGAGGTGAGGATGGCTCTCTCCATCACCCCGCCAAGCACGAAGAACCGGTAGCCCTCGCCACGGGGCATGGTGGCGGTGGCTGCTCCGGCCACCAGGTGGCAACGGGCCTTCACCACCCGGAAGAGCTCGTAGGTGCTCGATTGGGCCACGGGGCTACGGGCCAGCTCGAGGTGAAAAGTATTGATCGCTTCCCACATCTCGGCGGAGAGAGCGTCGCGAACCGCCCGGGCGTTCTCACGGCAGCGGGCCACGCAATTCCTGATCGACCCGGGATTCTCGGCGCCGGCGAGCAGGAATCGGGTGATGCTGGAGGCATTGACGGCTTCCTCGGCCCCGGGGGCGTCGTCCAAAGCCAGGACCTCCAGGAGATCGCGCCACTGCCTCTCGGGGTCGGGCATGATCGCCTCCAGTACCGCGTGGTAGGTCACGTCGAGGAGGCGGGCGGTGTTTTCGGACCGCTCCAGATAGCGACCCATCCAGAAGAGATCTTCGGCATGGCGGGCCAGCATCAATGGTCTCCTGCCAACACCCAGGTGTCCTTGGAGCCTCCCCCCTGGGAGGAGTTGACGATCAACGAGCCCTCACGGAGAGCAACCCGGGTAAGCCCCCCGGGGAGGACGTCGGCCCGTTCTCCGTACAAGACGAATGGCCGAAGGTCGATGTGGCGAGGCGCCAACCGGTCACCGGCCAAGGTGGGATGAGTAGACAGCCGGATCGTCTCCTGAGCGATGTATGCCCGAGGATTGGCGACGAGCTGGTCACGGACCCTGGTGAGTGTTTCCTCGTCGGACTGTCCACCGATGACGATGCCGTAACCCCCGGCTTCCGCCACGGGTTTGACCACCAGCCGATCCAAGCGGGAAACGATGAAGTCGAGTTCGTCAGGGATCCAGGGCCGGTAGGTGGTGACATTGGGAATGATGGGCTCCTCCCCCAGGTAGAAGCGGATGAGATCGGGGACGTAGGAGTAGATGCCCTTGTCGTCGGCCACCCCGTTGCCGGCGGCATTGGCCAGGGTGACGTTGCCGGCGCGGGCGGCAGCCATTAATCCGGGGACTCCCAGCAGAGAGTTGGGACGGAAGGCAACCGGGTCGAGGAATTCGTCCCCCACCCGCCGGTAAATCACGTCGACGCGGGAGAGGCCGGCGGTGGTGCGGGCGTAGACGACGTGGTCGTCGACGATCAGGTCGCGGCCCTCGACCAACTCCACTCCCATCGCCCTGGCCAGAAATGCATGCTCGAAGTAGGCGCTGTTGAAGACCCCGGGGGTCAGAACCACCACGGTGGGGTCGTCGACACCGGCCGGGGCAATCGAGCGGAGGGTTGCCAGCAGCATGGCGCCGTATTGGGCTACCGGGCGCACCCGATGACGAGCGAAGGCCACCGGAAGGATGCGGGCCATCGCCGAACGGTTCTCGACCACGTAGGAGACGCCGCTCGGTACCCGCAGATTGTCTTCCAACACCCGGTAGGTGCCACTTTCATCTCTAACCAGGTCGATGCCGGCGACCACGCAGCGGGCGTTGTGGGGAACTCCGATCCCCACCACTTCCGGGAGATAACCGGGGGAGGAAGCGACCAGCCAGCCGGGAACGATCCCTTCAGCAATCACTGCCCGCTCGCCCACGTAAAGGTCCTCCAAGAACGAGTTGAGGGCGGTAACTCGCTGTACCAGGCCCCGCTCGAGGTGATCCCACTCTGCGGCAGGGATGATGCGGGGGACCAGATCCATCGGCCAGGTGCGTTCGATTCCCTCCGCCTCTCCGGCCACGGCAAAGGTGATGCCCTGCTCGCGAAAGAGCGTGGTCAGCAACTCAGCCCGGTGGGCGAGATCGGCGGCATCGATCTCTTCCAACCTCTGCACCAGAGTCCGGTAGTGGGGCCGGAGCTGATGCTGGCGGTCGAAGAACTCGCAGAACCCGACCCCCTCATAGCCCTCAAACAGACCGGCCATAACCTGAGCGTAGAACGCCCAATGTTGCGCCTGCATTTCGCAGCGTCTTCACCGCCCTACCCTTCCCGCGCCAAACCCGCTTGCCATGTTTGATTCCATTTCCCATCGATTCGAAGGCATCTTTTCCCGACTGCAGGGAAAGGGACGCTTGACCGAAGCCGATGTCGACGCCGCCCTGGCCGATGTCCGGGTGGCGTTGCTCGAAGCCGACGTGAATGTGGCAGTAGCCCGAACGTTCCTATCCAGGATCAGGGAGCGGGCCTTGGGGGAGGAAGTACGCCGGAGCCTCACTCCCGGTCAACAGGTAGTCAAGATCGTGCATGAAGAACTGGTACACACGCTGGGTGAGGCCAACGTGCCGCTTCGCCCCGGCCCGGCGCCGTCACCCATCCTCGTCGTGGGCCTCCAAGGCTCTGGTAAGACCACCACCGCCGGCAAACTCGCTCTTCATCTCAAGAATCAGGGCCGCCGACCTCTCCTGGTGGCGGCCGATCTCCAGCGACCGGCCGCGATCGACCAACTGCAGACGCTGGGGGAGCGGATTGAAGTGCCGGTTTTCACCGATCGGACCACTCGCCCCCCCCGCCTGGTCCGGGCCGCGCTGAAAGAAGCGACCCGGCTCAACCACGATGTGGTAGTGATCGACACCGCCGGACGGCTCCAAATCGACGCCGAGTTGATGAAGGAACTGGGTGACATCGCCAAAGAGGCGGGGCCCCGGGAGACCCTCTTGGTCGTCGATGCGATGACCGGGCAGGAGGCGGTGAACGTTGCCCGGGGCTTTGCCGAGCAGGTGGAGGTAACAGGCCTGATTCTCACCAAACTCGACGGCGACGCCCGCGGCGGCGCCGCCATCTCGGCGCGCGAAGTAACCGGTGTACCGATCAAGTTCGTAGGGGTGGGGGAGGCACTAGACGGTCTGGAGGCGTTTCATCCCGAGCGGATGGCCTCCCGCATCTTGGGGATGGGCGACGTCCTCACCCTCATCGAGAAGGCCGAGGAAACCTTTGACCAAGCCGAGGCCGAAAAGGCAGCGGCGAAGATGCAGAAGGGCGCATTCACCTTGGAGGACTTCCTTCAGCAGTTCCAGGCCATCAAGCGGATGGGGCCGCTCCGGGACGTGATTGCTATGCTCCCGGGGGCCGGTTCCCTCCTTCGCGAGGTCAACGTCGAAGATCGCGACCTCAATCGGGTGGAAGCGATCATCCGCTCGATGACACCCGAGGAGCGCCGGAACCCCAAAGTGATCGGCCAAAGCCGTAAGAACAGGATTGCCTCCGGTTCGGGAACCACTCCCCAGGAAGTAAACCAGCTGTTGCGGCAATTCGCCGATGCTCAGAAAATGATGAAGCTGCTGGCCGGAGGCCGGGGTCTCCCCGGGCTCGCCGGCCTGACCGGAAGTCGACCGGGCCCCACCCGAACGACGGCAGCCCGCAAAAAGAAGAAAAAAGGCAAGAGGTGAAGGAATGGCGGTGAAAATTCGCCTGATCCGCATGGGCAAGACCAAGCAGCCCACCTATCGGGTGGTGGTTATGGATGGCCGCAGCCCCCGCGATGGGCGGTATCTCGATCGGGTCGGGGTGTACGACCCCCGCCAAGAGCCCTCGCTGATCGAGATCGACAATGAAAAGGCCGTGGCATGGATGGAAAAGGGTGCCCAGCCAACCGAAACCGTGAAGAAGCTCTTTGAGATCTCGGGAGCAATGTCCCGGCTCAAGGTGGCGCGGGGGCAGGTCCACACCGTCGCTACCGGGGCCTCGGGCAAGCCCGACGAAACAGGCGAGTGATGGCCAAAGGCGACATCCTCAAACGGGTCCTCCAATACGTGGTCGGCCAGATCGTCGACGATCCCTCCCAAGTGTCGGTGACCATCATCGAACAGGGACCCGACGAGGTGCTGGCCGAGGTCCGGACCGGTCCCGGTGACCTGGGTCGGGTGATCGGCCGGCGGGGGCGAACCGCTCGCGCCATCCGCACCCTCGCCCAAGCCGCCGCCGACGAGGAAGGCATCAACGCCGGGGTTGACTTCGTCGACTGATGCCAACCACGAGGACCTGGTTCTGATCGGGCGCCTCGGCCGTCCTCACGGACTCCGCGGCCATCTGCTTTTGATACCCGAATCCGACCATCCGGATCGTTTCCGACCCGGGGCCCGATTGATCTTGGACAACGGTGAAACGGTCACGGTGTCCGACTTCCGGCCTTCCGGCCCCGGATACATCGTCGCCTTCGCTGGTCTCGAAGACCGTGCGGCGGCGGAAAGGCTGCGCGGCCTCCAGATTTTCATCCCGGCAGATCAGCGGCGGGCCCTCGAGCCCGATGAGTACTGGCCCGACGAACTGGTGGGGCTTTCCGTCCGGGATCAGGCCGGCACGATCCGGGGTCGGGTGCGAGCGGTCGACGACGAAGCCCCGCAGCCGAGGTTGGTCGTGACCACACCCAACGGTGACCGCTTGGTGCCGCTGGTGGCGGCGCTCGTCACCGAGATCTCCATTTCCCAGGGCTACCTAGTGATGGAAGATGTTCCAGGTCTCCTCGATGATGATCTCCCCGAGTCAAGGAAGCTCGACAGGAATGAGGACGCCTCGCGGTGAGCCGTCGTCGGCCGAGGTCTCGCCCACGAACAATTGCGCACTGCCGCTGGCGTCGGGGTCGAGATCGAGGCTGAATTCACCCCAGGTTTCGACGTAATCGGCCGAGTTGGTGGTGGCCTGGGCCACCACTCCTCCCCCCTGGATCAACTCGATGAGGACCGTGGCTTCGAAGGGGCGTCCGTAGCCCCGGATGGGGATGGGTGAGTCGACGGCCCCTTCCCCGGGAGAGGTCACGACGAACAGCCCACCGGTTAGGGGCGTACGGGTGTAGTTGGTGCCTCCTGGTTCCAACTCGACGATCACAGCACCTGGTGAGGTGGTGCTGGACACCCGAGCCAAGGCGGGGGCGGCGAGTATCAGATCGAGGAACAATGTCCCGTCGGCCTGGCGAACCACGTAGAAACGGTCGACGAGGCCGCTTTCAACCAGTTGGTCGGTAATGGCGGTGCCCACCACCTCCAGATCGATCCGTAACACCCCAATCTCCCGCAGGAAGTCCGCCGTCATCGACGGCGGAGTGGTGGCAGGGGCACCTTCGGCGGTGACCAGTTCGATCACGAAGGTTTCGCATCCGGTGGTGGTGTTCCAGGAGACCTGGCCCACCCGTTCGGCATCGGAGGAGGGTTGATCCGATTCGGCTACCCGACCATCGTCGACGAATTCGCCCTCGCCCGAACAACCAGCCGGAGGTGAGGTCGTGGTGGTGCTGGCATCGGTGGTGGTGGTGGCATCTCCGGTGGTGGGGGGGGAGGTGGCGGTGGTAACCGTCGAGGAGGGGGTGGAGAGGCAGGCACCGAAGGTGAGGATGGCGGTGAGGGCCAGGATGCGTGTCTTCATGATGCAGTAAACGCACGGTACCGTTAGGTGGTTCGCCAGCCTGATCGATCCTCCGTTGGTTTGACTCTCCGGCGTATCTCGGCCGGAGCCCGGCTCGTGGGTTTGGGGTGGATGCTCCTCTTGACCCTGGTGAGTATTACCCGCCAGACGGTGGCCCGTCCTCACCTTGGCTGGCTGCTGGTGGCTATCTCCCTGGGCTGGGCCATGGTGACAGTGGTAGAAAACCTCCGTCCCGGTGTGCACGATCCTTGGTGGGTCACTTTGGGCGATGCTGCCCTCGCCTCTGCAGCCCTGGCTTCACCGGATTGGGTGGGGACCAGCGAGTTGATCTATGGGGGTTATCCAGCCATCAGCGTCGCCGCCGCGGCGGTGACCGAACGCCGCCGGGGATGGTTGGTGGCGGCCGTGCTGTCTTTGGTGACCTTGATCCGACTGCAGGTTTCAGACCTGGCCGGCGTGCTCTCGGGCCTCTCTTCCCTCATCAGCTACGGGATGGTGGCCGGGATCGTGGGATGGGCGGCGCACGTGATCCACTCTGCTGATCGTGACCGGCGGGCAGCCGAGGCTGCCCAAGCCCGTGCCGAAGAGAGAGCGGAGGTTGCCGCCCACCTCCATGACTCCGTCCTGCAGACGTTGGCCCTGATCCAGCGGGAGCCCGAGGACGCTTCCCGGGTGGCGATGCTGGCCCGTCGTCAGGAGCAGGAACTGCGAGACTGGCTCTATCAGCCGTCCCTCCCCGCCGGCCCGGGGCTGGCCGAAGCCGTGCGGGCGGTGGTGGCTGAAGTGGACCAGACTTACCGGGTGCCGATCGAGTGGGTGGCGGTGGGTGATGCTCCTTTGACCGAGTCCACCGCCGCGCTGGTGGCGGCGGGGAAGGAGGCGCTGGTCAATGCCGCCAAACACGCCGGGGCAGGGGCGGCGGTGTACCTGGAGGCCGGCCCGGACCGAGCCAAGCTCTATGTCCGCGACCGGGGAGCGGGATTTGACCCTGCCGGGATCGCAGAGGATCGACATGGGATCCGGCAATCCATCTATGAAAGGCTGCAACGGGTAGGCGGGTCGGCGTCGGTGAAGAGCGCCCCCGGTCAAGGAACCGAGGTGACTCTGGAGGTGCCTTTGTGACCCTGCGCATCTTCGTAGTGGATGACCACGACCTCTTCCGGGTAGGAGTTCGTCATGGGCTTCCTGCCGATCTGGAAGTAGTGGGCGAGGCCTCCGAGGTGTTGCCGGCTATCGAGCTGATCTCTGAACGCCAGCCAGATGTCGTGCTGCTCGACGTCCATCTCCCCGGCGGGGGCGGGAGGTTCGTGATCGAGGGAGTCCATAAGCATCATCCCGGGATCAAGTTCCTCGCCCTCTCCGCCTCCGACTCCCCCCAAGATGTGGTGGCGGTGGTTCGGGCCGGGGCGCGGGGATACGTGACCAAAACCGTCTCTCCTTCGGAGCTGGCTGATGCCATCCGACGAATAGCAGAGGGTGATGCCGTCTTTTCTCCCCGGCTGGCCGGGTTCGTGCTGGATGCCTTCTCCGCCATCCCCCGCGACCAGGTGGATCCCGATCTCGACCTCCTCTCCGATCGGGAGCGAGAGGTGCTCCAGTACATCGCTCGCGGCTACACCTACCGCGAGGTGGGAGAGGCGCTCTTCATCTCCATCAAAACCGTCGAGAGCCATGTCTCGGCCGTGTTGCGGAAGTTGCAGCTCTCCAATCGCAACGAACTCACCCGCTGGGCGGTGGAGCGAAAGCTCATCTAGCTACCAGCTATCAGCTATCAGCTGTCAGCCACCAACGCTTCGCATCTCGCCTCACCCCCCACCCCTTCCGTCTTCCGTCTTCCGTCTTAAAAAAGGGGCTTGACAAGTAGACATCGTTGTGACATCATAGAGCTGTCATCTAGACAGGAGAGAGAC
>DATEDX010000289.1:0-3946 GCA_035281425.1 Acidimicrobiia bacterium | reverse complement strand
TCGATCATGGAGATGTCGGGGAACGGACCCTTGATCGT
This sequence comes from Acidimicrobiia bacterium, assembly GCA_035281425.1. Taxonomy (GTDB): domain Bacteria; phylum Actinomycetota; class Acidimicrobiia; order Spongiisociales; family ZC4RG35; genus JAICND01. Next base: position 3,908 of record DATEDX010000289.1, on the reverse strand, counting down.
GGCGGGCGACGCCGACGTCGAAGCTGCTGCGGCCGCCGCCGTCTACGGCGCCTACTACAACGCCGGACAGGTCTGCACCGCCACTGAACGGGTGATCGTGGTGGATGAACTCCACGACGCCTTCGTCGAGGCAACCCTGAAAGCTGCCGAGGCCGTACGTCTAGGCGACCCCTTTGACGACGCCACCAACATGGGGCCCCTCAACAACGAACCGGTGGCCGCCAAGATGGACCGTCATCTGGAAGACGCCCTCACCCGGGGCGCCGAGGTGTTGGTGGGTGGGGGCCGAGCAACAGGTTTTCCCACCGATCTCTATTACGAGTTCACGGTGGTGGATCGGGTCCCCGAGGACTCCTTGGTCTCCAAGGAGGAGTCGTTCGGGCCGGTGGTGCCGATCCTCACCGCCTCTGACGACGAGGAGGCAGTGGGAGTCGCCAACCGCACCCACCTCGGACTCCAAGCGGCGGTCTTCACCAACGACCTCTCCAAAGCCTTCTGGTACGCCGACCGGATCCGCTCGGGAACAGTAATCGTCAACGACTCCACCGACTTCTGGGAAACCTTTCAACCCTTCGGTGGAGCGGCCGGGACCGAGACCGGCTGGGGACGGCAACGGATCGAGGAGTTCACCGATCTGCAGACCGTTGTGTTCAACCTCCGCCAGGACTGACCGTGGACCAAGAGGAAGTATCGATCCCCTACGAGCGGCGAGCGCGGGAGATCCCTTTTGCCTCCGCCGAATACGTGTCGTTCGCCTCTCGTCACTCCTTCCTCGGCGTCCCTGCCCGCCGCCTCGACGAAATCCACGACGCCGGGGTGGTGATCGTCGGCGCTCCCTTCGATTGGGGAACCACCTACCGGCCCGGGGCTCGTTTCGGTCCGCAGGTCATCCGGGAGGCCGACTACGGCGCCATGGACGGCTATCGCCCCCATCTCCCCACCGGGATCGACCCCCTGCGGACACTGGGGGTGGTCGATGTGGGCGATGTCTACGTGGTTCCCGGCCAGGTGGAGTTGTCCCTGCAACGCATCGCCGACACCGTGGAAGTCATTGCCGGAGCCGGGAAGATCCCCATCGTCTTGGGAGGTGATCACACCATCACCTTTGCCAACGCCACCGGGGTAGCCCGCGCCCACGGCTTCGGCGAGTTCGCCCTCATCCATTTCGACGCCCACGCCGACACCGGGGAGATGCAGAACGGGCAGCTTTACGGGCACGGCACCCCGATGCGACGCCTGATCGAATCGGGGGCGGTGCCGGGGTACCGCTTCGTGCAGATCGGTTTGCGTGGCTACTGGCCCGAGCCCGAGGTGATGGCCTGGATGAAGACCCAGAAAATGCGTACCTATCTGATGAACGAGATCGAAGACCGCGGCCTCCGCCCGGTGGTCGATGAGGCGGTCGACTATGCGCTGAGCGGTGGCGCCAAGGGGGTCTTCATCTCGGTTGACATCGACGTGGTTGACCCCGGGTTCGCCCCCGGAACCGGTACTCCCGAGCCGGGGGGGCTCACCTCCCGCCAGATCCTCGACACTGTCCGCCGACTGGGACGGGACCTGACCGTCCTCGGGGCCGACGTGGTGGAGGTGGCCCCCATCTACGACAACGTCTCCGAAACCACCTCGTTCCTCGCCAACCGGGTGGTGCTGGAGATCCTCAACGGCATGGCCGAACAAGCCGCCGGGCTCTGACCTCCCCTTGGTTCCCCCTGTTCTCCGGTTTTGGCTCGGAAAGGTGACGCTATTTCGTCACCTTTCCGAGCCAAAACTGATAGATCTGGTCTCGGATCCCTTGTGCATTCGACCAAACGTCGCGATCCCATAGCGTGAGGAGGCGTCGACCGCTGGCCTCGATGCGGCGAAACCGCTCCTCATCGGCCCGGCGGTCGAGCAGAGACGAGTGGTACCGATCTGACAGCACCTCGATGACGTCGGAACATCCGACCATCTCAAAGTCAACTCGGCCTATCCACTCCGCCTCGTCGCCCACATCTACTTGGCGACGGAGCTCCACCCCGACATCGCGCGCCAGTCTTTCCACACGGGCCTCTAAGCCGCTTTGGGGAGGGATGTATCCAGCGGGTCGCTCCTCGGCCAAGGTGCGCATGATCGCCAATCCGTTCCGGCCTTGGGCACTTAGTCGTTGCACAGTGCGTTGCAGGGCGGCGACGCTGAAGAGACGCATGGCGAGTCCATGGTCAAGGGCGCGGGCGGTTCTCCCTAGGTCGCCACAGGATGCGATCAGAAACACAGTCAGAAGCGGCGACACCACCGGTATCCCGTGAACCGTCGTTAGGTGATCGTGGGGGAGATCCCGGTGGTAATGCACCATGGCCAGCCTGGTTCGGCGGTTTGTTCCCTGCCAGGGGATGACGACGTGGATTGGCTGCCGCAGCCAGAAGCCGGGGATTTGCCACCAGGCCGCAGCCGATTCATGAGAGAGATAGCCACCCCCGGGTGCGTCTAGCACCCCCGCCATCGCTCGTTGGGCATCGGTGCGTGGTGTCCCTACCTGACGCAACACCTGGGGAGAGAGCTGTTCAAGGAAGCCCGTGGTTACTAAGTGGCGTAGGCGGCGAGGACCGACTCCAAGCTGAAAGAGCTGGCGACGCCCGACGACCCCATGTTGAGCCTCACCCAACTCCACCACCAATCGGTGAACGTCGTTCACGCCAACACCGTGACGGATCCAGAGCTCGAAGGGAAGAGGGTTATCTCCCTCATCCGTTTTTGGCGCGTAAAGGTGACGCGATGGCGTCACCTTTACGCGCCAAAACGGGTCTTGGGGGAGGGGAAGGCAGGAACCTCTCAGTCGGGGGGAGCGTCGAAGAGGCAGCGGGTGACGCCCGCCTCCAAGGAGGAGAACATGAAGAGAACCATCGGGCTAATGGCATTGGCACTGTTGTTCACAGCCTGTGCGGGTGCCGGGACCAGCGCTACCCAAACCATCTCCGGCGATCTTGGCGCCGCGCCCAGCACCACCGTCGCGCAGACGGGGACGACGGCAGGTGCGGGCGAGGAAACCGACGCGGGCGACGTAGGTATCCCCCCAGCGTCGGACCGCAAGGTGATCTACGACGGGCGGATGCAGCTCCAGGCGGCTAACACCAGAGCGGTGTTCGACCAGATCACCGCCCTGGCCCAGAACGCTGGCGGGTTCGTGGCCTCGGCGGTGGTTGAGGAGACGGAAGAAGCCGACGACATGCCAGACATTTCGGTGGTGGTTCGGCTACCTGCTGACCGCCTCACCGCCACCCTGTCCGACATCCGGGGTCTGGCCGATCGAGTGGTGAGCGAGTCTCTCAGCACCCAGGACGTCACCGACCAGTTCGTCGACATCGAGGCCCAGCTACGCAACCTCTATGCCTTGGAGGCTGAACTGCTAGCCCTGCTCGCCGAGCTCCGGGACAATGAAGATGCCGACCCCGCCAAGTTGCTCCAGGTCTTCGACCAGATCCGCCAGACCCGGGGTGAGATCGAGCAGTTGGAAGGGCGTCGACAGCTTCTCAACAATCTGGTGGCCCTGGCCACCCTGGAGATCGGGATCGCTCCGCTTCCGGCGGCCGCCCCCATCGTCCCCGAACCAGCCTGGGAGCCGGCCACGGTGGCGAAAGACGCCCTCCGGGACACCCTCACTGCCTTCCAAGGCATCGCCGACACAGTGATCCGGTTTGGACTCAACGTGCTTCCGGTGCTCTTGGTGACGGTGGGACCGGTGGCCTTGATCGGGTGGTTCTTCTACCGGCGCTGGCAGCGGAGGACGGCGGCCAGCGAGCCACCCGCTCCTGCCCCCGCCTCCTGACTCCCCCGCCCCGTTTTGGCGCGCCAAAACCCCCTAAGGAAAAACCCCAAACCCGATTAGCTAGAGGCCACGCCGGGCAGCGCGGTTCTGGTAACGGAGGAAGAGG
>DATEDX010000288.1:0-4331 GCA_035281425.1 Acidimicrobiia bacterium | reverse complement strand
CTCTCGCTGGCTGCCTCCACCTCGATCAGCCACCGGCTCAAGGAGTTCATCGCCTACACGCTGGCGTTGGAAGCCGGGCTCATCGGGGTGTTCCTCGCCCTCGACCTCTTTCTCTTCTTCGTCTTCTTCGAGGTGATCCTGGTCCCCATGTACTTCATCATCGGGATCTGGGGTGGCGAACGTCGCATCTATGCCGCCATCAAGTTCTTCCTCTATACGGCATTTGGTTCGGCGATGTTGCTGGCTTCGATCATTGCTCTGGCCGTGTTGCACGCCGAAGCCACCGGGGCGCCTTCGTTCGCCTTGACCGAACTGGCCGGGCTAACCCTCGAACCCACCACGCAGCGGTGGCTGTTCCTCGGATTTGCCTTGGCATTTGCCATCAAAGTGCCGGTGTTCCCGTTCCACACCTGGCTTCCCGACGCCCATGTCGAAGCTCCCACCGCCGGTTCGGTGCTGCTGGCGGGAGTCCTCCTCAAACTGGGGACCTACGGGCTGCTCCGCTTCAACCTCGGCCTCTTCCCGGCCGCCACCTTGGACTTCGTTCCGCTGCTGGCGGTGCTGGCAGTGGTGGGCATCATTTATGGGGCGGTGGTGGCCATCGTCCAACCCGACTTGAAGAAATTGGTTGCCTACTCCTCGGTATCTCATCTCGGCTTCATCGTCCTCGGCACCTTCGCTCTCACCTCGGGAGGGCTGGCGGGAGGGGTGTTGCAGAACGTCAACCACGGCATCACCACCGGCGCCCTCTTCCTTTTGGTGGGGATGATCTACGACCGCCGTCACACCAAACAGATCGCCGACTTCGGGGGATTGGCGCAAAACATGCCCGTCTTTGCCGGGTTCTTCCTCTTCACTGCCTTCGCCTCCATCGGTCTGCCCGGGCTCAACGGATTCGTCGGCGAGTTCATGGTCCTGGTAGGAAGCTTCCCCACCCTCCCCGTGTACACGATGGTGGCGGCCGCCGGGGTAGTCCTGGCCGCCATCTACCTGTTGTGGGCTTACGAGCGGACTTTCACCGGACCCCTGGACAAGCCCGAGAATCGGGCCTTGTCCGATCTCTCCTCGCGGGAGGTAGCCATCCTCACCCCCCTGGCCGTTCTCATGGTGGTCCTGGGACTCTTCCCGCGCCTCCTGCTCGACCGGGTGGAGCCTGCGACCGAAGCCATCCTCGACCGCATCGAAGCCGCCACCGATTACCGGGCACCGGTGCCGGGGAGAGCGGTGGATGTGCTGGCCCCGGCCGAGGGGGAGTGATGATCACCCCTCCCGATATCAACTGGGTAGCCATCCTGCCCGAAGTCATTCTCGGGGTGGGGGCAGCCTTGATCCTGTTGGTGGAAGTGCAGTGGAAACCGGCGCCATCCCGTTTGGGTTGGCTGGCAGTGGGCCTGCTGGTGGCGGCGGTGTTCGCTACCGGGTGGCAACGAGCCTGGCTCCTGGGGCTGAGTGGTTCCGAATTGAGCCGGGCGCTGCCCTTCGGGGGCATGGTGGTCGTCGACCCCCACGCCATCCTGGCGCGGTTGGTGCTGCTCACCGTCGCTTTGCTGGGCATGGGGGCGGCCTGGCATCTGCTGGAGGCGCTGGGCCGCCGGGCGGCTGAGGCCCTAGCGCTGTTCCTTCTTTCCACCGCCGGTTTCTCGCTCATGGCCGCCACTCCCCAGCTGGTGATGATGTTCCTCGGCCTCGAGATCGGATCCATCAGCCTGTATTTGCTGGCCGGGTTCAACCGCCGGGACGCCCGCTCCGAGGAGGCGGCCATCAAGTACTTCCTGCTGGGCTCTTTCGCCTCGGCCATCTTCATCTACGGGGTGGCGCTCCTCTTTGCCGGGACCGGATCCCTCAACCTGTTCGATCAGCGGATCTTCCTCTCCCGGGTGATCCTGCTCCAACCCGCAGTGCTCCTCATCGGCTTGGGTCTAGTGGTAGTGGGAATGGCCTTCAAGGTCACCGCCGCTCCCTTCCATGGCTGGGCGCCCGACGTCTATGAAGGGGCGCCCGCCGGGGCTGTCGGATTCATGGCCGCCGCCGCCAAGGTGGGCGGCTTCGCCGCCTTGACCCGGATTCTCGTCACCGCCTTCGCCGACTATGCCGAGGTGTGGGCCGTGGTGGTGGGGGCGATTGCGGCCCTTTCCATGTTGACCGGTTCCGCCCTGGCCATCGTTCAGGACGACTTCAGGCGACTGCTCGCCTACTCGGGGGTCGCCCATGCCGGGTTCATCCTCACCGGGCTGGTGGCGGGAAGGGAGGGGGCAACCTCGGTGTGGTTCTACCTCGCCGTTTACGCCCTGCAACTGGTGGGAGCTTTCGCGGTGGTGGCGGCGGTCAGCGGGCCGCTCAGTTCTGGCTCTCCGCTGACGGCTTATCAGGGTTTGGGCCGCCGCCAGCCGCTCCTTGCCGGCGGATTGACGGTGCTGCTGTTAGGGATGGCCGGGATCCCTCTCACCTCCGGCTTCATCGCCAAGTTCGGGGTATTCCAGCAAGCCTGGAGGGTGGGTTTTGGCTGGCTGGTGATCGTGGCGGTGCTGGCCTCGGTGATCGCCTTCTTCCTCTACCTGCGGGTGATCATCGCCATGTACATGGGGGAAGAGGCCGGTGAGGTCGCCTCTATCCCCACCGCTCCGATCCGGGGGGTGGTGGGCCTGGCGGTGCTGGCCACCGTCGTCTTCGGGATCCTCCCTGCTCCCCTGCTCAGCTTCGCTGCTGATGCGCTCCCCTTTTAGGGCGCTGATCGCTCTGGTGGCGGTGGGGAGCTTGGTTTGGCTGGCCCTCCCCGCTCAGGCTGAAAGGACCCAATCCGACCTGGTCATTGTTCGACCCGACGACGTGATCGGAGAGGATCTCTACGCCGCCGGCAATGCCATCCGGATCGAGGGCCGGATCGAGGGAGACCTCTACGCCGTCGCCTTCAACGACGTCACCATCACCGGGGTGGTCACCGGCGATGTGGTGGCAGTGGCAGGCAGGGTGGAGGTGTCAGGTGAGGTGGGGGGATCGCTGCGAACCCTTGCACCCGAGGTGGTGGTGGACGGGTCGGTCGCCGACGACGTACTTGCGGCGGCCTGGCGCACCCGGGTGGAGAGGGGCGGGAAGGTGGGACGGGACCTGCTCAACTGGTCGGTGCGCGCGGCGATGGAGGGGGCAGTGGGCCGCAACCTGGAAGGGCAGATGCGCTCCATGGATCTGGTGGGTGAGATCGGGGGAGCGGTGCAGGTGGTGGTGGATCGGTTGGTGGTGGCGGGAACCGCCCGGGTCGGCGGGGACCTGGTCTATGAGTCAGGGCGTGAAGCGGAGATCGGCAGTGCTGAGATCGGAGGCAACGTCATCCGCCGCAGCGCCCTCCCCCCCAATGTTCGCCTGCGGGGCCTACGACTGCTCACCTACGTCCTGGCCTTCTTCTCGGTTACTGCCTTGGGGTTACTGGTGAGCTGGGCCTGGCCGGCCCGGGTGGAAGAAGCGGTGGGGGCGGGCCGCGATTTGGTGGCCAGTTGGGTCACCGGGCTGGCGGTGATGGTTGCCCCCCTTCTGGCCGGTGGAGTGGTGGCCCTGTTAGTCGGACTGTCACCTCCCGAAGCCGGAGTTCCCCTGGCGTTGGTGCTGGCACCGGTGGTGTTGGGTCTGGTCGGGGTGACCTTCATTCTCGGTTTGCTCGGGATCATCCCGGTGTCGGGCTTGGTCGGCAGACGACTGCTGAAGAAGCGGTCGGTGGCGGCGGCGTTCCTGGTCGGTTGGGTGATCCTCGCCATCCTTCTCGCCCTCCCCATCGTGGGTTGGCTGGTGTGGGTGGCGGCAGTTCCCCTCGGCATCGGAGCATGGCTCCGCCACCGAAAGCTGCCGGAGCCCGCCCTCTCGTGAGCAACGTCTTTCCCCGCGGCCGCGACCTGCCGCTGGCGGTGTCGACCACAGGTTGTTTGGTGGAAGACGCCCTCGGCAATCGTTATCTGGACGCCGCCGGGGGAGCGATCGTTTCCGCCGTTGGTCATGGCCGTACCGAAGTCGTCGATGCCATCGCCGCCCAACTGCGCGGGATCGACTTTGTCCACTCGGTCTCGTTCCGGACCGAAGTCGTGGAGAGATACGCCTCCGAACTGGCCGCGGTAGTCCCCATGGAGGGCGCCCGGGTCTATCCGGTGGCTGGGGGCAGCGAGGCCACCGAGACCGCCCTCAAGCTGGCTCGGGCGGTGCAACTCGCCCGAGGGGAGGAACACCGGGTGACGCTTCTCTCCCGTGACGGCTCCTATCACGGCAACTCGTTGGGGGCTTTGGACGTATCCGGTCGTCGGCGGTTACGAGCTCCGTACCAACCCTGGCTGGGTCGGTCGGTGCAGCTA
>DATEDX010000287.1:0-4775 GCA_035281425.1 Acidimicrobiia bacterium | reverse complement strand
ATAGTCGCTGCCGGCCTCGTGACGGGTTCGCAGGCGGGTAGTGAGCTGGTCGAGGTCGTAGGGGACCTCGGGGATGAGAACCGCTTCCGCCCCCGCCGCCAGCCCAGCATGCAACGCGATCCACCCCGAGTGGCGGCCCATCACCTCCACCACCATGATCCGGTTATGGGCCTCGGCGGTGGTGGTGAGGCGGTCGAGGGCGTCGGTGACGATCTGCACCGCGGTGTCGAATCCGAATGAGGTGTCGGTACCGCCGATGTCGTTGTCGACCGTCTTGGGAACACCGATCACTTTCAGGCCCTCGTTGTGGAGGCGGGCGGCAGTTCGGAGCGAGCCGTCTCCTCCCATCACGATCAGCCCCTCGATGCCGGTGGCCTCCAAGGTGGGTCGCAACGAGGCGAGACCTTCGCCGTGGACGTAGGGATCGACTCGGGAGGTACCAAGAATGGTCCCCCCGCGATAGATGATGCCGCGCACGCTTGCTCGAGAGAGGGGCCGGGTCCGCCCCTCTATCAGGCCGCTCCACCCATCCTCCACCCCAACTACCTCGGCGCCACCTGCCACCGCTCGGGCCACAATCCCCCGAATAGCGGCGTTGAGCCCGGGACAGTCGCCGCCTGCCGTCAACACGCCGATGGTCTTCATCGGCCTCAGTAAAGCCATCTCCCCACGACCGGGAAAAAGGGTCCATTGCCCCTAGTCGGGGGACGGGGAACTGGCTCGGCTGGAGTCAGCCGAATGGAGGTCAACAATGCCGGAATCGCCCGTCCGTCACCGACACACCCTCCGTGAAGCCAGGGCGGCAGCCGCCGACGCCGCTGGCTCAGCCCATCCCCGCTCTGCTCTCCACCAGGCGATGGGACACCTAGCCGGTGCCTTCCAGCGTCATCTGAGCGACTGTGAGAAGGCCGAAGGGCTCCTGCCGGTAGTGGCCGCCGACGCTCCTCGCCTGACCTCGGCGGTCGAGGCCCTCCTCCGGGAGCACCGGGAGATCAGTGAGAACATCCAGCACCTCCGCCGACGCCTCAGCGCCGAGTATGGTCCCAGCCCCGAGACCAAGGAGGAGATCCTCGCCCTGCTCGATTTGCTCGCCGAGCACGACCAACGAGAGTCCGGATTGATGCTCGACGCCTACAACGTGGATGTGGGGGAAGGCGACTAGAGGTTGCCAGCCAATTTTGGCCGGCTGGGGTAGGTTGGGCAATGGAACGGTGGACGAGGACGTCTTCATCCAGCTTGACTCGGTCGGCCTCAACGGCCACCTGACGGTGCCCGATGCCTCTTCGGGGTTGGTGGTATTTGCCCATGGTTCAGGCAGCAGCCGTCACAGTCCCCGCAACCTCTTCGTTGCCCGGCAGCTCAATCGAGCCGGCCTCGGCACCTTGTTATTTGATTTGCTCAGCGGCGAAGAAGAATCCGACCGGGCCAACGTGTTCGACATCGCCCTCCTGGCGGAGAGGCTGCTCGCCGCCACTGCTTGGCTGAACACCTTGCTGGACAACGGCCCTCCCCTCGGGTACTTCGGTGCCTCCACCGGCGCCGCCGCGGCGCTCTGGGCAGCCGCCACCGTGGGACCGCAACTCCAAGCGGTGGTCTCCCGAGGCGGCCGCCCCGACCTGGCTGGAGACCGTCTGCGACAGGTCAAGGCCGGCACTCTGCTCATCGTTGGCAGCCGCGATCCCGAGGTCCTCGATCTCAACCGGGCGGCAGCCACCCGCCTCCGATGCGAACACAAGCTGGTGGTGATCGAAGGCGCTTCCCACCTATTCGAAGAGCCCGGGACGTTGGAGGAGGTGGCCGACCTGGCCGTCGACTGGTTCCGGACTCACCTCGAAAAAGTTGGGAGCCCCTGGTAACAGGGGCTCCCAACGGCAAATGCACCACGCCAGGCTTAATAGCTCAGTGCTTCACTTCCAGTCCACCGAAGAGGACCGTGGCGTTGATGTCGAGGTGTGGTGCATCCGCCGGCAACTGTTCCTTCGAGGTGACGTTGTCGAAACCGCCAAAGATGGGGAATCCCTTGGTGGTGACTTCCCAACCTTCTGGCACTCGGACCTCAGCCCCACCGAAGGCGACAAAGACGTCCAGTTCGGCACCCGGCGCCGGGTTGGAGTCGCGTAGGTCGATCTCGGTTCCTCCGAAGACGGCACCAACGTTCCCTCCCCGGAACTGGGTGGAATGGGAAGCGACTTCGCTCCCCGAGAAGAGGTTGAAGGAGTTGAGGGTGTCACCAGTCTCGACCTGGGCGCCACCGAGAGTCCTGCCGAAGATCACCGCCAAGCCCCCCACCACCAGGAGGAGGGGGAGGACCAGTTCGAGAGTGTCAACCACTCCCGTGGTTCGCAGCAGCAGGGCGCCGCCAAAGGCCATGACGATGGCGGGGAATATGAAGCGACGGGGATTATTAGCAATCCCCAATCCGCCGGCGACCAGGATTGCCACTGGCCACCAAGCGCTGAAGACCTCGCCGGCATCGACGACGCCGCCAAAGTCCAGCAAGAGGACGCTTCCCACGGCAACGATCAGGGCTCCGAAGAAAACTCTGGCCCAATTCATATCGTCTCCTATCGACCGCGCCATCATCTGCCGTTTGCCGCCTGAGGAATAGGGCTGTTAGTCCCTTCCCCGCGGCACTTCAGTGGTCCCACGCGTCGCCCACCGTGGGTTTCGGCCCGGGTCAGCAGGATTGTCGACCCGGGAACCAAGGACTCTGGCCCGAGCAACCTGGCCTGGCATGGTGGCAAGGGTGCACATGCAAACTTGCGCTCTGCTCGGTCTCCTGGTGACCGGGGCATAGGTTCCCACCTCCGACACCCACCTCAAACCGCAGCGACGATCGTTCCGCGGCGCCTGGAACTATCTACCTCTTCCATGTGGGTTCGGCATCGGCCGACCACGCCGCCCTCACCGAAATCATCGAGGGGCTTCAGGGCCTGGGGCTGCAGCCAACCACTATCGCCCAACTGCTCACCGTGGGCTAGGAGTCAGTGGTGAGAGGCCTGACCACCAGAATGTCACAAGGAGCCATCTGCAACACCCGATGGCTGGTGCTTCCGAGGAAGAGCGAAGCCAGGTCGCCCCGGCCCCTGGTACCGAGGACGATCAAGTCCGCCCCCACCGAGGTGGCGTAGTCGCTGAGGGTGTCGGCCGGATATCCATCGAGGTCCACCTTCTTTACCGGGATCCCTGCCGCCTCGACAAGAGGGCTAAGCCGCTCCCAGACCGCATGCCGTTCGGCGGCGGCCATGGCAACCAGATCGATGGGAAAGTCGAAGTAGACCGGGTACTGCACCACATGAACCACGTGAAGGTCGGCATCCCGTCTTTCAGCCTCCTCGATCGCTCTTTTGATGACAGTTTGCGAGTGCTCGGAGACGTCCACTCCGGCAACGATGATCATGTCTTGTCTCCTTTCCGGTACCAGCCTGGCACCCGATCGCCGGCTCGGATATGGCCCTAAGTCCCAAGGAGACCACCTTGATGTTCCGGTCCCCGCACCCGATTTTTTCCCCGGCACGGAGGGTTGACCTCTTCAAGCTCGTCTCGATCAGCTAGCTGGCGGATTGAAAGGGTCGAAGGCCCCTGTCCCCAATAGAGCCAGCTTGTTTGTTTGGTTCCTATGACGTCCATAAACGCCTCCGTACCCAAATTCGACTTACGCCGGCAATACCGGCAGCTCTACACCGCCTCAGCCCAACAGGTGACGGTGATCGACATACCCGATCTCCAATATCTCGTACTCGACGGCGCTATCCAACCGGGTCTCACTCCCGGCGACTCGCCCGAATTTGCCGAAAACATCGGTGCGCTCTACTCGACGGCCTATGGGCTGAAGTTCATGGCCAAGATGAGGGAAGAAGACCCCTTCGACTACTCCGTGATGGCCCTGGAGGCGTTGTGGAGAACCAAATCCCACAAGTTCCCTCCGGAGCCCGGCGAGCCTCTTCTGTACACCTTGCTGATCCTGCAACCAGAGCAGATCACTCAAACCATGTTCGAACAGGCAGTCGCGGCAGCACGCTCCAAGCATCCTCACCAGGCACTCGACAAGATCCAGCTTGAGCGGCGGAGGGAAGGCCGATGCATTCAGATGATGCACGTTGGACCCTACGCCGAGGAGCCCAGGACCATCGAGATGCTCCATAGGTTTGCAGTGGAGAACGGCTTACGGATCTCCGGGCCGCATCACGAGATCTATCTAGGTGATCCCCGCCGGTCCCGGCCCGAAAACCTCAAGACCATCCTCCGCTACCCGGTGACGCCGGGCTAGGGAGCAGGCGGTGTCGTGGAAGGAGTAATCAATGAGAGACAGAATGCGCCACCGGCTGGTTGACCTGGTAGTTGGGGTTTTCGCCGGCGCTCTGATTGCGGCCGTGCTGGCCGTCAACATGGTCATCTACAGCGGGATCCCGCAGGGCTACGAGGCAGGGTTGGTCGAGGTGTTCAACTACAACAGCCTGCTGGGTATCGCGGTCGTCATTGTGCTTCTAGCGGGGCCCCTATTGGGAGTGTTGACCATGGTTCGCCTCCGGCGGAGGAAGTCGGGTGTGACTCGAACTAACTGATTCCGGCCGGGCAACCCGCTCCACGCGGCAGCCAATTGGTCAGCAGCCTTGAGTACGCTAAGCGCATATGTGTGCGCTGCGCGCACGGCCCGGTTTGGGTGGCGTTGAGGAGGAGGAACCCATGACGCAGCGGAGCCTGGAAGATGTTTTGCAGACGGTGGACAACCCCGTCGAAATGCTTCGCAACTCACAGATCGGCGCCTACGTCTA
>DATEDX010000286.1:0-6015 GCA_035281425.1 Acidimicrobiia bacterium | reverse complement strand
CGTATCCCTGTCCCTCGATGGCGGTGACGATGGCGTCGAGCTCGACGGCGGTCTCGTCGTAGCTGACGTCGACGGTCCGCCCGGGGATGTCGACTTTCACGGTTTCCACTCCGGGCAGGCCAGCGACGGCTCCTTCGATGGAATGGGCGCAGTGGTCGCAGTGGATTTCTGGAACGTTCAGGATGCGGCTGGTCATGCCACTACCTCCTCAGTGTGATTATGGGAATTCGATGGTCCGGTGACGGCGTCGGTGTAACGCAGCGTCTCCATCAGCTCGTCGACTATCTGAGCGGAGCGACCCTCGGCAACCGCTTCGGGGACGCAGGTCTCCAGGTGGTTCTGCAACAGGATCCGGTTGACCTTCTCCAGAGAGGCCTGCAGGGCCGAGACCTGTTTCATCACCTCCGGGCAATAGCGCTCCTCCTCCACCATCCCGATCACCGCGTCGAGGTGGCCGCGTACCGTCTTCAAGCGGTTGAGCGCCCCTTTCTTGTGTACCTCTCTCATCTCGTCTCCGTTCTGGCTCACCGAGCCTCCATTGAAACAGACCCCACCCAGGGTGGGGTGGGATTCAGGTTAACACGTCCTCGGTCTTCCGATGCCGCCCATCCACAACGGATGAGGTTTTTCTGGCTGCGAACTCGTCGCGACAGCCGGTCGAGCAGAAGTAATACGTGGTGTCGCCGGCCTGAAAGTGAGGTGAGTCCCGACGATCGACCGACATGCCACAGATCGGATCGGTTCCCATCTCCTCGAGTGCCCGGAAGGCGCCGTCCTCCAGCCACAGGATCCGATCGGCCACCTCTTTGAGCCGGTTGTCGTGGCTGACCATCACCACCGCCCTCTTCTCATCTGTGGCGGCGCTTCGGAGGAGACCGGCGATTTCATGGCCGATCTTGGAGTCGAGGTTGGCGGTGGGCTCATCGGCCAGGATCACCGGCGGGCGGTTGGCCAGGGCCCGGGCGATGGCGACTCGCTGTTTTTCTCCTCCAGACAGCTTGTGAGGTTTGAAATCGAGCCGGTCGGAGAGCCCAAACCCTTCGAGCAGCTCCACGGCACGAGAGCGGGCCGCCATCCCCGTCACTCCCGCCAGGTTGAGGGCAAGCTCTACGTTCTCCCGGGCGTTGAGGGCGGCGAGCAGGTTGAAGTCTTGGAAAACGAACCCGAAGGTGGCGGCCCGGAATCGAGGCAGCTTGGATTCGGGGAGGGCGGTGAGGTCCGATCCAGCGGCGATGATCCGCCCCGACGTGGGTTTGAGCATCGCCCCCAACATGGAGAGGAGCGTGGTCTTGCCGCTGCCCGATGGACCCATGATCAGGACCACTTCTCCTGGGGCGACCCCGAGGTCGACGTCCCTGACCGCCTGGACCAGGGTCTCTCCCTCCCCAAAGCTCTTGACGACTCTTTCGGCGGCCAGTGCGAATTCGGTCATGATGGTCTCCTGAAGACTGAGGCCGGGTCTACCCGGGCAACTCTGAAGATGGGGATGACCGCGGCGACCATGCTTATCGCTGCTGCAGCGATCCCGATCCGGGCCACCGAGGAGGCCTCGACCACCAGGTCGATGTCGGGTGCGAGGGCGGCGACCACTGCTCCGATGGTGTAGGTGAGGGCCACGGCCACGGCCAGGGCGATCGAGGTGGTCCAGACTGCCTGGGCCAGCACGATCCGGCTGATGCGAGACGCGTTGGAGCCGAGCGCCTTCATCACCCCTATGTCTCGGAGCCTTGAAAGAACCGAGGCGTAGAGGGTGAGGCCGATCACGGCCAGGGCGACGATGAAGGCCGCCACCGACATGATCAGCATCAGGTCGGTGCTCATCTCCCGGACGATGGCCCGCTCCTCGGCGGAGAAGCGGGGGCGGGTCTGGGCGGTCTGACCGGTCGACTCTTCGATCTCCCTTGCCAGTCGCTCAGGGTCCCCGGTCGAGCCGACCAGGATGTAGCTGGCGGTCCCTTTCCGTCCCAGAAGGTCGCCTAGATCGTCGTAGCGAACGTAGACGGTGGTGTTGACGATCGAGGTCATCCCCGTGGTGAGACCAGAAATTCGCCAAGCCCGACCCAGGATCCGGACCCGGTCGCCCACTTCGATACCCAAGCCCGATGCGGCTGACTCGTCCAGGACCAGCTCACCCGGACCAGGCTCCACCCCGGCGACGACACTGGCAGGTCCACCCTGGCCGCCCGGCCCGTAGCCAAAGACATAGCTGGGACGGCGCCCACCCGAGTCGGACTCGACCGAGTCGCTCGTGAACAGGATCGGTTCAGTCCAGGCCACTCCCGCTAGCTCGGCCACATCGGCCACTACGGAGTCGGAGAGCACAGACACGGACATGTGGATGGTGCGGACCCCGTTCTCGGAGACGATCACATCAGCGGGCGAGGAGTCGATGTAGCGGGACACCTGTCGGGTGGCCCCGGCGAAGACCGCATCCAGGGAAAGGGCCATCACCAAAGCCGCCGCCACTCCGAGGACACCGAGCAGGGCCCTTCGTCGGCTGGAGAACAACATCCTGCGGGCGACGGGAACCACTCTCACCACCCCCGATAAACCGAGGCCGGGTCGAGACGGGCAACCTGCCGGGCGGGGATGACCGCGGCAACCGCAGCCATCAACAACGAACCCGCAAGCACGATCAACACATCGCCAGGGTCGAGGGCAAACCAGAACTGGGGGCGGACCCGCTCCACCAACCAGGCACCACCGAAATACATCACATAGCCGACGCCGCTCCCGGCGACCGCCAAAACCGCGGTCTGCCCAAGGACCATGCCAAGCACGTTCACCCCACTCGCTCCCATCGCCTTGAGAATCCCGTATTCGCGGAACCGCTCCACTAGGCCCGAATAGACGGTGAGGGCAATCACTAGGGTGCCGGCGGCGAAGGCGATCAGGATCATCAGACGCACCGGGGACTCGAGAATGCCGGCCAAGGTCTCGCGGTCGTTCACAGCGAGGAACTCCGGATCGAGGGCGGCGAGTCCAGTTGCCTCCTCGATCTCGGCCGCCGCCCGGGTGGGCTGCTCGCTTTGGACCAGGATGTAGGAGACCGTCTCGGGATTACCGGTGAGAAGACCCGCCTCCCGGTCGGTAATGAAGATGAAAGCGGCCATCCACGAACGGGTCTCCTGGGAAAGGCCGACGACTTCGAATTGCCGGCCCTTGATCTCAAACGTGTCGCCGATCTCAAGGCCGTGATCGTCGGCGAGGATGCTGTCCACCACTGCCTCCCCGTCGGTACGTGCCGGCCGACCCGCCACCAGCTGCCAGGGCCCACCCAGTCCGTTCGGTGCTGACCCGGCGATGAAGACGAACTCCTTGCTCCCGTGGAGCTCGGAGACCGTGGCATGGAGATGCACCGGATCGGCCCGCTCCACCACCGAGAGACGGCGGATTTGCTCGACCACGGCCAATGGCACCAGCGAGGTATCGCCGAGCAGGCTCTCGGTGTCGGGCTCAGCTACAAACAGGTCGGCGCCGACCCGGTCCTCGTATGCGGTGATCTGGACTAGCTGCCCGGTCCACATCCCTTGCAGCAGTAACACCAGTCCGATCGCCGCCCCCACCCCGAAAAGGCTCACTGTGAACCGTTTCGGATCGGCGGTAACCATCCGTCTCGCCACCGGCACCCGTGCCACCACGACTAGCCGCCCTCGCCTCAACCGCGTCGAATGCTGCGGTCGCCGCTGCGGTTTTCCCGTCGATCCATCCAGACCATCGCTCCCACCGCGAGAAGGCAGATCGCCAGGGCGGCACCAACCACGATCCGCGTCACACCCTCATCGAGCCGCAACACAGCCACCGCTCCTACCGACATCACCGCCACTCCCACCCACACCCAGGTCAAACCGGAACGACCCGGCTCGGGTCTCGATCTCACCAGACTCACCACCTTCTTTGAACATCCTGGCCTCCAATAAACCCACCCAGGGTGGGGTGGGATAGGGACTTTTGGCTCTAAACCATCCGACCTGGTCGGGTTACGTTCGCCATGAGAGGTGACGCAATGAAGTCGCATCGAAGCTCAGTGAGACGGGGGTGATGTGGTGAAGACTCTCGCAATTCTCTTTGGCGCCCTGGTTGTCTTCACGGTCGTGATGGTGGCCGCAGGTGCTCCGGACACCCAACCGGTTGGATATGACCGGTGGCAAGTGATGTCCGAGCACTCCCAGCAAGAGATGCTCGACAATCACCAAGGGATGATGGAGCAGATGCGGGCCGCCTATATGCCGCAGATGGAAGGCATCATGCGGAGCGACCCGATGAGGACTCATCTCAACGCGGACATGATCCGGCTGATGGAGCAGAACCAGGCCGAGATCGACCGGATGCTCGCCCGCCGCTGACGGTTACGAACGGGTCATCGACCAAACGGGGCTCATTCGTACAGCCGGTGACTGCGGCAGCATCCGGGCAAGCGGGAGCGGATCAGCTCCAGCGCGGCCAACGCCTTTGTCGCAAAGTCGGCGGCCGGCGGGACCAGGGTCCGATCGGGATGGTCGGCCCACAACTCGTAGATACGCTGGTCGAGCTGGGCGGCCTGGCGGGCGGACTCCACCCGGATGACATCACCGGTGTAACCCTGACCGGGATCAGGAGTCCCGAGATGGATCACGGCTGAATATCTGGCCAACTCGGTGGACAGATCCGAGCCGATGTCGGACCAGAAGGATTCCGGCGGGTCGGGCCAGTAGGCCAGTCCATCGATCGTTCCCCGATCGCACAGTGCCACTGCCACCTGCTCTTCCTCTATTACCAGCCGTTCCACCTCTCGCTGCAGCCGATAGATGGCCCGCTGAGCCGACCTCCTCCCCGGCTCAGTCTCATGTCGGGGGAAGCCGCCGCTGAATACGATCGATGCCGCCTCGGGGAGGACGGCGACATGACGGCAGAACGAGCGGGTGGCCAGCTCTAGGACCGCCGTCTTGCCCGCCCCCGGTCCACCGGTGATCGCTACCAGCTTCGGCACATGTCCGGGCAGGGAGCAATCACATGGCAGTGATCCATAGCGAAGGGTGGACTGTGGATGCTCCCGCATCGAACCCGTCCAGCTCTCCTCGACGTCAGTGACCATGTGGGTCGGTGGTGACAGTGGTGGAAGATGGGGTCGAGGTGAGCCCGTCGTCACCTGAAATGAGCGGTCCCAGAATCAGCGAGGAGAGGGTGTAGGTGACGGCGAAGATGGCAACGGCAATGGTCGGAGCCAGCCAGGTGCGGAATCGCCTGTATAAGCGGATGAGCATTGGGGTGGCGGCCGCCAATCCGATGACGAAGAACAAGACCCGGCCGCCGGTACCGGCCAGGATCGCCGCTCCCGCCAGCGGCCCAACATGGTGAAGAACATGGGGAGCGATCCCGGTCAATGTTCCCCAGCCCGCAGTCAGCAGATGCCGGATACGTCCCGGCGCTCTTACGTCAGGCCGTGAAACGATGGTCAAGCCCGGCCCCGCACTCATCACACCAGCCGCGGGGAGCGTCGCAGCTCAACGCGGGCCCAGCATGTCCGGCTCACGTTCGTCGCTGGGTCTCGAGGACGGCGCGGCGCTCCTGATACTCCTCAGGGTCGATCTCGCCCCTGGCGAAACGCTCGTCGAGGATGCCGCGAGGATCCTTCTCCTTCGGCTCCGTCGATCCGCCCGTCGTGCTGGAGCGCACCGCCCAGACGACGAGCAGGACAACCAGGACCCAAAAGGCGACCATCATCAACCATCCCCACCAACCCATTCCATGCCAATACCACATATCTATCACCTCGTGTGCACCGTAACCCACCCCCAGTGGGGTAGGTAGGGACCAAAGACCCTAAACCTCACGACGAACGGTCTCCCCCCCCGAGGACAGAGTTTTGTCGACCTTCCTCGATCGTTTGCTGCTGTCGGCCAATGGGTAGATCCGTTTCATGCATGGAAGCGCACCGGTGAAAGCGCATTACTGGCATCTAGCCGTCATGGCCGTCCTGATGTACGTCGCCATGTATTGGCTGATGTACGCAATGGTCGACCAGCTCGACAACGT
>DATEDX010000285.1:0-4610 GCA_035281425.1 Acidimicrobiia bacterium | reverse complement strand
CTGGCCGGGGTTCTCACCGTCGCTTCGGCCGGCAACTCGGCCGACAAGCCTTATGTCACCGGGACCCCGGCGGCGGCGCCTTCGGCTCTGAGTGTCGCCCAAACCCAGGTTCCATCGGCCGGGCTGCAATTGCTGAGCTTCCTCGGCAACGAGATCCCGGCGGTCTTCCAGCCCTGGTCGGTGGCGCCATCTTCGACCCTCTCCGGACCGGTGCAGTACGGCGACGGCGCCGGCGGCAACCTGTTGGGTTGTGATCCTTTCGCCGCCGGCAGCCTGGCCGGGAAGGTAGTCCTGGTCGATCGGGGTGCCTGCAACTTCACCTTGAAGATCAAGAACATCGGCGACGCCGGGGGGATTATCGGGATCATCGGACTGGTCGACACCAGCGCTCCTTTCTCGGGTGGCGATGGCGGGGACCGCCCCATCACCATCCCCGGATACATGATCAGCCAGGCCAACGCCAACGTCCTCCGAGCCAATGTGGGCGCCACCTTGACGCTCGACCCGGAGAACCAGCTTCCCCTGGTGGGGCAGATGGTGGGCTCCTCCTCGCGGGGACCTTCCATGCTCGCCAACCTGATCAAGCCCGAGATCGGCGCCCCGGGGGCGTCGGTGTCGGCCGAGGTCGGCACTGGCGACGGCACTACTGCCTTTGGCGGCACTTCGGGGGCTGCTCCCATGGTCTCCGGCTCCGCCGCCCTCCTCATGGAGGCCGATCCCGACAGGTCCCCAGCCGAGATCAAGGCGGCACTGGTCAATACCGGTGACACCGACATCGACACCGACCCCTTCACCGGCCTCGCGCCCATCCAGCGGATCGGCGGCGGGGAAGTGCGGGTCGACCGGGCTGCCCGAAGCGGAGCGGCCGCGTGGGACGCGGACACGCTCAACGCCGCCCTCAGCTTCGGATTCGTCGATGCCAGCGCCGACTCGACCCTCACCAAGACGGTGGTGGTGCACAACTACTCGTCGAATCCAATCGACTACTCGATCACCCCCACCTTCCGCTATGCCAACGATCAGTCCCTAGGGGCGGTGACACCCGCTGCCCCGGCGTCGATCTCGGTTCCGGCCGGGGGGAGCACCACCTTCGACCTGAGCCTGGCCATCGACGCCTCGGCTTTGGCTGCCTGGAACGCCAACTCCGGTGGGGCCGGCGCCAATCCGGGGCCAATCACTAACTTGGAGTTCGACGGCTACCTGGTGCTCGATGCCGCCGGCGACGACAACGACATCCACCTGCCCTGGCACGTCCTCCCCCGCCGCTCGGCCGACATCGCCGTATCGCCCGGCGGCGCCCAGGGCCAGTATCTCCTCTCCAACACCGGGGCGGGAGCGGCCCGCCTGGAGGGGTACACCCTTATTGGGATGAGCGACGACCTCCCCGAAGGTGCGGTCGGGGCCCAGAGCCCCGTCGTCGACCTCCAGTTCGTCGGTGTGGCCACCATCCCCGGAGGTTGCGGTGACGACGGAAGCCTGATCCAGTTCGCGGTTAACACCCACGAGCGTCAAACCCATGCCAATGCTCCGGCGCTGTTTGAGTTCGACCTCGACCTCAACGGCGATGGGACAGCGGACTATGCGGTCTTCAACGCCGACTTTTCGCTGGCGACCGGAACTTTCAACCTGAGCGATGGTCGCAACCTGACCTTCGCCCAGAACTTGGCCACCGGGGCCACCTCGGCCTTCTTCTTCGCCGACCACGACACCAACAGTGCCAACACGGTGTTGACGGTGTGCGCCTCGCAGATCGGCGGCGACGCCGGTCTCCTGGGTAATCCAATCGGCGTGACCGCTCTGGCCGCCGATATCTACTTCCAGGGTGCAGTCACCGACGCCATCGAGGGGATCACCTGGATCCCGGGCGCCGAGCGATTCTTGGGCACCCTCAACGGCAGCCTGCTCTACACGTCGTTCATCCCCCGAACGCTCGGCGCCGGAGCCACCGGCACTCTCGAGGTCCTCGACTTCGGCGAGACTGAGGCCACCGAACTGGGCTTCTTGGTGATGACCAGGCGAGGGGCACCGGAGGACAAAGAGGCGATTGCCGTCCTCGCCGACGGCAGCGTGCTTCCGTAACTGACGGCGCCGGGCTGGTTCACACCTTCCCGGCGCCGACGGTGCCTCAGCTACCCGGTTGGGTTAATGGTGTCGCCCGGGGCGGTCCCCAGCGGAGGCTGGCCAGGCGGATTGGTGCAGAGTCGGAAAACACCGTTGGTGTCAGCCCGGTAGTCGAGCTGATCCTCTCCCGCGAGCACCTCCACCCAGTAGCCATCGGTGATCACTTGCAGATAGAACATTCCTGGCTCGGGACAACCCAGGGATCCGTCCGGCCATGACATCGCTTGGGCCCTTGTCACCGCAAGGGCGGACACCTCGACCTCGGTCCGTTCGGACGCATCGGTCAGGATTGCCGTCAGGATTGCCTCCGGCACCTCACCTGTCATGGGTACCTCCTCGATCGGAGCAACCGGAGCAGGCCGCTCCACCGTCGTGGTCGGAAACGCCCCCGAACCCTGCCCGCAGGCCAGGGCGGAGACCGCTATCAGGGCAGCCCATCGCGCTTTCACCGTTCAATCCTCAATTCGACGATAGGTGGGTCGGCGGTCTAGTCAGTCGAATATGCAAGCTCTGAATAGACGGGGTAGGCTGCTCGCAGGGATGAACCCTTTCGAGGGAGAAGGGAGAAATTCATGACGAGACGCGTCATCTCAATCGCGTCGGCGATGGCCATCCTGCTCAGCTTGACCACCATCGCCACCGCCGCCCCCAGCAGTCCGGAATCAACCGGTTATGCCATGGTGGTACTCAAATCGCCCGCCGCCGCCCAATATGAGGGCGGGATTCCGGGCTTGGCCCGGACCAAACCGGTCAACGGTCGGTTGGATCCGACCAGCCCCGCCTATCAGGCCTACCTCCGTCACCTCGAGAAGGAGCGGAGTGCCTTCACCCAGGCACTGGCCAAGGCGGCACCCCAGGCTCGGATCGTGCGGGAGCTGACCACGGTATTGAACGCCGTGGTGGTGGAACTCAACGGCGCCAAACAATCAGATATCGCCAAGGTTCCGGGTGCCACCCGGGTGGAGGCATCCTGGCTGTATCGGCCCACGATGAACGTAGGGCCCTACCTCATCAACGCCGACGACCTATGGGGCGACCTAGGAGGGCAAGCCAGCGCCGGGACAGGCATCAAGGTAGGTGTGATCGACAGCGGAATCGACGACACCCATCCTTTCTTCGACTGCAAGGAGGAAATCACCCATCAGGTATTCGTGTCGGGTGAGGGCATCCCCACCGGGCTACCCACCATTGTCTTCGACCACGGCACCCATGTCGCCGGGACCATTGGAGGGTGTGTCTTCCCTGGCGCCGACGCCGAACCGGTACCCATGTCGGGCAACCTGAGCGGTGTTGCTCCCGGGGTGGAACTTCACGACTACAACGTCTTTCCCGGCTTCGGGGCCGGGTTCGTCGCCTTCGGCGGGTCGGCCTTCAGCCACGACATCGCCGCCGCCATCGAGAAGGCTCTGCTCGACGGCATGGACATCGTCAACATGAGCCTGGGGGGGAGCGTCCAGGGTCCCCACGACCTCCTGGCCGAAGCCTCCAACGCCGCCGTCGATGCCGGCTTGGTGGTGGTGGTGGCGGCCGGCAACTCCGGACCGGGCGATGCCACCGTCGAGTCCCCCGGATCGGCCGCCAAGGTGATTACCGCCGGAGCAGCCACCAACGGCCACCTCGGTGGAGTCCTCGTCACTGTCGGCACGGCCAACTACGTCGCCGCCGCTGGCGACTTCGGCCCCTATGGTGACCCCACCTCGGGTGACCTCTTCGACGTAGGCACTACCGGCGATCCTCAGGCCTGTTCGGCGATCTCGGCCGACTTGACCGACAAGATCGCATTGATCAACCGGGGAACCTGCACCTTCAGCACCAAGATCCGCAACGCTCAGAACGCCGGAGCGGTGGGGGTGCTGGTGGTCAACAACACTCCAGGCCCACCCACGGCTATGGGCACTGACGGCACCCCCGATCAGCCCACCATCGTGGGAGTGATGGTGAGCGACGTCGACGGCGGTGCCATCCGCACCGGTGGCCTGGGTGCCACCACCATCGCCGGAAGTGTCAGCGAGCAGCCCGCCACCGCCAACGTCCTGGCCGGTTTCTCCGGGCGGGGTCCGGTGCCCTTCACCTATCAGATCAAGCCCGATGTGGTGGCCCCGGGAGTAAATGTCTACTCGTCGGTCTTCGAGGGACAGTTCGCCTTCTTCCAGGGCACTTCGATGGCCACACCCCACGTCGCCGGTGCCGCCGCCCTGCTCATGGACGGCCATTCCGGGTGGGGACCCATCGAGGTGAAGTCGGCCCTCACCAACTATGCCAACCACCTGGGGGTGAGCGGCCTGCCCAGCGGACGGGCGGCCGTCCTCCAGATCGGGGGAGGGCTGGTCGACCTGGCCGAGTCTGACGGCGCCGCCATCTTCCTCGATCCGGTCTCGGTCAGCTTCGGTCTGGTGAGCGGCAACACCGCCGCCGCCGGATCGGTCGAAGTCGCCGTCACCGGGAGCGGAAGTTGCACCGTGTCTGAGGACAGTGCCCTCATCAGCCTC
>DATEDX010000284.1:0-13695 GCA_035281425.1 Acidimicrobiia bacterium | reverse complement strand
AGTATGGTGGCGGCGAGGGAGTGGGAGTTGCGTCGCCGTGGTCGACGCCCTCCCCCAGTTGAACAGGAGGGACATTGTGAGACACCTGCGGAGACCCGTCGTTGGACTTCTTTTCCTACTGGCCTTGATCTTGGCGCCCTTAGCCGCCTCGGGGTCGGTGGTGATCACCCCCATCAGTGCCGTGCAGGGAATTGGCCTGACCACACCCCTCAACGGCCAGACCGTCACGGTGGAAGGGGTGGTGGTGGGCGACTTCCAGGCATCCGGCCAGCTGGGAGGTTTCTACCTGCAGGAACAGCCGGAGGATCAGGACAGCGACCCGCTCACCTCGGAAGGGATCTTCATCTTCAACTCCACCCCGGTCAGCGTGGGCGATCAGGTCCAGGTGACAGGACGGGCCGGCGAGTTCAGTGGCCAGACCCAACTCTCCAGCGCCACCGTCACCGTGCTCGGGTCGGCCGCACTCCCGGACCCGGCGGTGGTATCGCTACCGGTCACCGCCTCGAGCGACCTGGAACGGTTCGAAGGGATGCGAGTCACCTTCCCCCAGGACCTGTTCATCTCTGAATATTTCAACTTCGACCGATTTGGGGAGATCGTCCTCACCACCGAGCGCCAGTTCCAGCCCACGGAAGTAGCCGAGCCTGGTTCGCCCGAGGCGACGGCGGTGGCTCTCGCCAACCGGCTCTCCCGCATCACCCTGGACGACGGGCGCAACAGCCAGAACCCCGACCCCGCCCTCCACCCCAACGGCGAGGTGTTCGACTTGGAAAACACCTTCCGGGGCGGCGACATCCTCCAGGACGTCACCGGCGTCTTGGGGGAAGGGTTCGGTCTCTATCGCATCCAGCCCACAGAGGGTGCGACCTACATCAACGCCAATGTCCGCCCCACCACCCCGGATTCCATCGCCGGATCCATCCGGGTGGCCTCGTTCAACGTGCTCAACTTCTTCACCACCCTCGATCTGGGACCGGACATCTGTGGACCGACCGGCAACCTTGAATGCCGAGGAGCCGACACCGAGCTTGAGTACCGGCGCCAGCTCGACAAGCTGGTGGCCGGGATCATCGCCCTCGACGCCGACATCGTCGGGATCCAGGAGATCGAAAACGACATCCACCCGATTGGGGTGGACGGCGACCGGGCCCACGATCCGGTGCTGACCCTGGTGGAGGAGCTCAACAAGCTGGAGGGAGCCGGCACCTGGGCCTGGGTTGGTCCCACCGATCACTACAACAACTACCCGGTCCGCAACGAGATCATTTACCGGCCCGCCGCGGTACAACCGCTGGAAGGTCCCCAGACCATCGCTGACCCCGCCTTCGACGCCACCCGACCCGACGAGCCCTTCCCCGTCAACATCGAACCCTTGGGGCGGCCACCGCTGGCCCAGACTTTCCGCCAGCTAGCCGACCAGGGCAGCCGTCAGCCGTTCACGGTGGTGGTGAACCACTTCAAGTCGAAGGGTTCGTCATGCGCCTCGATCGGCGATCCCGACACCGGCGACGGCCAGGGGCACTGCAATCTGACCAGGGTCGCCCAAGCCGAGGCGCTGCTCGGGTTTATCGCCGAGCTGGAGGAGACTTCGAGCGGGGTGCTGGTGATCGGCGATCTCAACAGCTACATGCGAGAAGACCCCATCGACACCCTCACCGGCGGAGGGCTGGTCAACCTGGTCTCCCGCTTCGACCCCGAGCCGTACACGCTCGTCTTCGACGGGCAGTTAGGGACCCTCGACCACGCCCTCGCCACGCGGGCCCTCTCCAACTGGGTGAAGGGGCTGACCATCTTCCACATCAACGTCGACGAGCCCGACATCCTCGACTACGACATGACCTTCAAAATGCCGGCCCAAGACGCCCTCTATGAGGCGCTTCCCTACCGGGTCTCCGATCACGACCCGGTGATCATCGGCCTCACCCTGCCGGGTCGCCGTTAGCGCCCATCACCGCGAACCCCGGGTTCCAGGTGTCCAGATCGATCACCTGGAACCCCGGGTTGTGACTAACGCTGGCGTGAGTCTGAACCCGGGGTTCAGGAATAGTCAGATCAGTTCTGGTCGCGTTTGATGATCGCCACCACGCCGTCCACGCCCCGGGCGGCGACCCCGGTGACGGCGTCGACGGCCGATCCACCGATCTCCTCCGCGGCCTTGAAGGCACCGGTGGCAGCGGCCGAGGCGGCATCCTCGGCTGATAGCCCGATGTCCTTGGCTCCGCTGATGGCCCCGGAGATGGCGGCCCTGGTCACCTCCACCACGTCTCCCCCCACCTCCCCGGTGGACCGCACCAGGCCACGAGTGGTTTCGGTGACGGTGGAGAGGGCATCGGCCCCGATGTCTTTGGCTCCCGCCATCACACCCCGCACCGTCCCCGAGACGGCGGCGGTGACATCGGCACCAACATCACGAGCCCCTTTGACCACCCCGGCAGCCAGACCGGCCGCCGCCTGGCTGATGGAGAGGCCCACATCCTTGGTTCCCTCGATCACCCCGGCGGCAATACCGGAGGCGGTGCTGGCCACGTCGCTTCCCACCTCGCCGGTCCCCTTGAGGGCGGCCCGGACGGTGTCGGAGATCACCCCGACGGTGACGGTCACCACCTCGCCGAGGCCCTTGACCACACCCACCAGTGTTCCTCGGGCGACCTTGACGAGGCCGGTGCCCACCTCGCCGACCGCCTCCAGAGCTCCGGCCACCACTCCCGAAACGGCCTCGAGGGCGCCGGAGGCGACATCGGTTACCCCCGCCAGAGCCGACTTGATCGCGTCCCGGGCCGCTTCCAGCGCTCCGGCGGCAATGTCGCCGGTGCCTTTGAGCAGCCCCACTACCCGGTCTTTGATGGTTACCCGCTCGTCTGCCATCTCTCCTCCTCTTGTGGCCGGGCCAGCTTACGTATCGCGACTCGGGGAGGTCGGACTGACGCATCATCGACGTCCTCCCCGCTTCCTCGCGGCTTAGCCGAAGACCTCGAGGGTGTTGACGGGGACCCATCCTTCCCGACCGGAGGAGTTACGGCACCAAAGCCAGCCACTCAGATCATCTCTTCTGATCACTTCAAGGACTTCACCCTCGGTGGTGGGGAGCTCGGTGGTGTCGTAGCTCTCCTCGACGGTGGCAGCTCCATGGTCGGCTGATAGATGCCGGGCAGGAACCCAACCCTCCCCGTGTTCGGCGGTGACGAAGACAAACTCGGGCCAGGTGGTGTCTCGCTCCCCCACCTCCACCGGATCCCCCACCTCGAGACGTAGAGGCGGCCGGTGGGGGACCTCATGTCCGCTCACCACCCTGACCGTCTCCACCGACCAAGCCTAAACCCGCGTTCTTATCTGCTGAAACGGCCCTCGGAGGGCCGTTTCAGCAGATAAGAACGGGGGAGCGGGTCCCCCGTCAAACCCTGTAGGCGAGGTGTAGGTTCGATCCGCGAAGGTGGGCTTGGGGGCCGTCCGGCCCCGGTGAAGTGGAGGCAGTTATGCGGAGATGGCTAGTTCTGGCGGCTTCGTTGTCTTTGGCGATGGCATTGGGCTCTCCAGCCAATGCCGGCCGCCCCAGTGAGGAAACATTCTCGTTTTCAGTGTTTAGCTGCGAACTGGCAGGCGAGGGGATTAGAGGGTTTGTCTCCGTGTTCGCAGAAGACGGGCTTGGTACGTTTGTGGAGGCCGCCCTCTGGCTCGGGGACAGCGACCCGGCCATCGATCCTCCCGATCTGTTTTCCGACCCGGAAAGCTCCACCGCCTCCTTCGGGGAGACCGAGGTTACGGCCCAAGCCCTAATGGTCGACCTGGAGTCGGGCGAGCCGGCAGGAGCGGTGATGCTGACCGGGACGATCGGTCAACTGCTCAGTGAGTCGAGCTTCTCCGACCGCTTTCGTGAGGGCAACCGATGGGTAGAGGTCGAAGAGACGACCCGAGAGTTCGAGGCCTCAGCCGAGGTCACCTTCGACTCGGTGGCGCTAGAAGCGATCTGCCTTTCCACGTCCACCGAGGGCGTGTTTCGCTCGACCAACCCCCATGCCCTCCGCATCAGCTTTACGGAAGCCTTCGTGGAGTGTTTCGGCGTTCCCGGGTCGGAGGGCTCCACCCTCAACCTCTTTGCCGGCGAGTTCGCCGACGGAGCTTTTGTGGACATGCAGGTCCTTTCCGACGGCGAGGTTCCCGACCTGGTGGGTGGGACCGAGCTGAGTGGCCTGATCGGACTGACCGAGGTGGACGTGCCCCTCTTCGATCCTCTCGACGAGACTCAGACCACTACCGCTGCGCTCTCAATGTTGGTAGAACCGGGAGCCGTGACCCAGTCCGAGATCATCGGTCAGGACATCAGGGTCAAGGAAATAGCGACCGAACTGCTTGTGTCGGGAAGCGTCGAGATTGAGATCGACGGTGAGGTCTTCGTGCTCGAAGGCTGCTTCGGCTCGCAGTTCGAGGTTCGCGGTCTGTTCAACGATGCCAGCGGTCCAAAGGAGTCTGGCCAGGCACCCAAGAACGATGACCCGGCGGGAGCCGTGGCTCTTTCAGCCGGAAGCAAGTACAACCAACAGACCAAGGCCGCTGCCGCTGAGCCAGAACAGCCGTGTGAACCTTTCCCCGGCGAGGCACTCCCTCTAGGCAAAACGGTGTGGTACACGGTGGAGGGAACCGGCGGGCCCGTCACCATCGATACCGCCGGCTCCAACTTCGACACCATCGTGGGGGTCTACTCGGCTGACCTGGAACAGATCGCATGTGTGGACGATGTGTTCGACGCCGGGTTCAGCCTGCAATCGAGGGTGACCTGGGACACCGAGCCCGGCGAGCTCTACCTGGTCCAGGTGGGCGGCTTCGCCGCCGAATACGGCCTCCTTAAGGTGCAAGTCAGCGGGTGAAGGACACTCCCCGGGGGGTCATGGCGCCCCCCGGGGGATAGCACCTGTGTACTGTTCGCCCCGGGAGGTTGATTCCGATGGGTTCGCTGCTGGTCCATGTAACCCACGGCCCCGAGGCACCGACCCGGGCAGCTCTTGCCTGCCTGGTGGCGGTGGCTGCGGTGGAGGCGGGTCACGAGGTGTCGATGTTCTTGGCGGGGGACTCCGCCTATCTAATGAAAGACGAGGTCGTGGGCTCCCTGCAGGGCATTGGAACTGGTCCGCTCTCCGAGCATTTGAGCAAGCTGGTCGAGGCTTCGGTGCCGATTTTCGTGTCAGGGATGTCGTCCAAGGCCCGTGGAGTCACCGAAGCCGACCTTCAGGGCAAGAACGCTTCCTTCGCCATGCCCTCCAAGCTGGTGGAGTTGACCTTCGCCGCCGATCGAGTCCTCACCTACTGACCGGCTCGGACACCGCGTGGAGTCGGACCTTGCCTTCCACCCCCCGGAGTTCGAAATGACCACGCTCCTCGAAAGGAAGGGCTTCATCTCGGGCTAAGGCCTTGGTCAAGTCCGAAACGAGGATCTCATCGCCGCTCGCGAGGGCCATGATGCGGGCAGCCTCATGAACCGCCAGTCCGTGTATTTCATTCCCCGTCATTTCCACCTCCCCGGAATGAACCCCGGCCCGGATGGTGATGCCAAGCTGATGAACCTCCTTGCGGCAGGCGATGGCACAACGAACTGCGCGAGCGGCGCCGTCAAAGAGGGCCAACACCCCATCACCCGTCAGCCGAACGCGCTGACCTCGAAAGCGGTCGATATTATCGATCAGCACGCGGTTGTGGCCGGCCACCAGGTCGGCCCACGGCCCATCCCCCAACCTCTGCGCCATCCCGGTCGAGTCGACGATGTCGGTAAAGAGGATCGTGACCAGCACCCGCTCTCGGAGAGTGTGAAGCGGACTTAGCCACGTTCTTCCCCCCAGCCAGGAGAGCATCTCCATAGGCTCATCCCCCACTACCCAGGCGTCGTGGCCGGGGGGAAGGTCGATTAGGTCGCCTGCCTGGTATTCAACTTCGGTGCCGTCCCGCAGCAAGATCCGAGCTTTGCCACTCAGCACATACCCGATGTGGTGGGTTTGGCACCACTCCGTCCCCACATGTGGCTTGACGTCCTCCGACCATCTCCATCCCGGTTGATGGACATCGAGGGCGACGCTCATCCCACCCCAGGTGAGGATCCTCGACGTCACCCGGCTTAGCTCGATGATCTCGTCGGGCTCCGCAATGCTCCGCCGAAGAGACGGTTCCATGGGGGCATGGTACGGAGTCACTCGAAAGAGTTGTAAGGAGAGGGGGGATAGCGGACACATAACATCATGAAGTGCCGGGCAAGAGAGCCGTCGGACAACACCTCGATCGTCAAAAGCAGTTCGACACCGTCTTTGCTGATCATCACGTGGCCGTAGCCCACTACTGCGTTCGCCGCTTGGGACCCGTCGAAGGAGAAGACGCTGCCGCCGATGTGTTCGCGGTCGCCTGGAAGCGCCTGCAGGATCTCCCTCCCCCCGAACAGATCCGTGCCTGGCTGCTCGGTGTGGCGTATAGGGTCGTCGCCAACCACTACCGCAGCCGTCGTCGCCGGCTCAGGCTGGCACATCGCTTGGCGTTCGAACCGTTTCCCGTCGTCACTCGCACCGAGAGCGTCGACGCCCAACTCCTGCGCCAAGCGCTCGGCGGACTAGGGAGCCGTGACCGCGAGGTGCTACGCCTCTGGTCTTGGGACCAACTGACCCGAGAAGAGATGGCGGCGATCCTCGGCATCACGGAAAATGCCGTCGACCAGCGCCTGTTTCGTGCTCGGGCCCGCCTCCGCCGCCGGATGGAGCTCCTGCAGGACGACCCATCGCATCCAGTCGGGGACCACGCATGATTGACCTACTTCGTCAAGCAGACCCAGCTCAGGGATTGGAGATCGATCGAGCGGCCTTGCTCGCCAAGGTGGAAGAGCGGATCGGTCTCAGCACCACCCTTACTCGTCATCAGACAAATCGCCAGCGGCCGGCCGCCGCGGGCGCGGTTGGTTTTCTAGTGATCGCCTTGCTCGTGGCCGCAGTCTTGATCCTGCGCGTTATAGGGTCGTCTCCCCAACCAGTCTTCGACTTCGACTCCGACGAACTAGGTGAATTGCCGGGAGTGGAGCAGGTCATTCCCCTCGACGGTGGAGGCGTCAAAGGGATCGGGGTAGACGAGGACACGCTTTGGGTCATGAACTCGCTTCAAGGCAGGCTCACTTCAATTAGCGCTGGGTCGGGGTCGATCAAGGGCTCATACGAGATTGCCGCCTACGCCGAGGGAGTCGTGATCGGTGGCGGACAAATCTGGCTATCGGGTTACGACCACGGCGGTGAGATCCTCCGCTTCGATCCTGCCGCTTCGAGAGTGGATCAACGCATTCCCCTCGATGGGACACCGGGTAGGTCGGTGTGGTTCCAAGACGACCTCTGGGTCAGCAACGATCAGGGGGAGCTTCATCGGATCTCCAGTGCTGGAACCATTACCTCGACTATCCGCGGCAGCCTCATTGGAGCTGGCCTCGGCTACCTCTGGATCGAGGACCCTGACACCGGCCTCATCTTCGGTCTCAATCCCAATGTTCCCGACTCGCCACTGATCCCACTGCGCCCCGATCTCGCCAGCGCCTGGAGCGTCCGCCAAGTGACCGAGATGGAAGGGAAGCTCTGGCTGATGGACGGCGATTACCCGTGGGGTACGGATCTGACTTCCTACGACCCCAACCGGGGGGGGATCGAAGGTTCTACCTCCATCACCTTTGGCCTGCATTCAATGGTCGAGTTCGAAGGTCGCCTATGGATCACCTCTCACACGGATCACATCCTCGTCTCCTTCGACCCCGAGACCGGCGACGTCATCCGCTACCCGCTGCCCGGAAAGCCCGGCGCAGTCGTCACCGCCAACGGCGAGTTGTGGGTGGCGCTTCATCAGCCCGGGGCGTTGCTTCGGATTGAAACTGGTGAACTCACGCCGGCGGCACCGATTGTTGTCGATGATTGGGACCGCTTCCCTCACCGGCTGCTGTGTGTTGCCGGCGAAGATCTCCTCGGACCAACCGTCATCATGGAACCGGCTGACTGGATCGACTACGGCATGTGGTCGGTAGTTCAGACGCAGATCGCAGCGCGAGGACACACGGTCTGCGTCAATGGCTACTTGGAAGGTGACGCCACGCCTGCCGAGCGGGCTGCTGCGCTGGACGAGGCCTTGATTGAAGCGAACGTCGAGGGACCATATCTATTGGTGGCTGCCGGCGATGGTGTTCATAGCACCCGCCTCTTCGCCGAGGGCCGCACAGATCTGGCGGGCATGGTCCTGGTCGAGCCTATGCCGCTCGGCTTTGGTGCTCTTCTCGATGAGGTGACGAACGGTGCCAGCCATCCTCCATGGAACGACCTCAATTCGGCACAGGCGGCAACGCTGACCGACCTCGGTGATCTGCCTCTAACCGTGATCGGTCACCTCCCCAGTTCCGTTTTCTTGGCCGACCGGTTCGTTGACACCTTTGGAAGGGAGGCCGCTGAGACCCTGAGCGACGCCTGGCAAGACGGGTTGAGGTTCTACAGCGCCTTGACCTCCCGGCCCCGACAGGTCACGGTTGCGGGATCGGCGATGGAGGTTGTGGTGTGGGAGTCTCCCCAGGTAATCGTCGACGAAGTGCTGGCGCTTCTCCGCTAGCTCTACCCGTTCACCGTCACGATGGGTGTCGACTCAATCACTTGGTCGGACTCCGGTCCCAGCTGCCGGAGATCGTTCAACTGACTCTCGGAGAAGCCACCCACGCCCAAAGCTGGAACGATGGCCGCAGTCACCTCGAAGGTGCCGTCGCTAGCCGGAATCGAGGCCTCCCATCTCCCCGACTCCCCTTCCGCTTCGGCCGATTGAGAAGGAGAACGCGTGGCTTCTGCCGCGGCCCAAGTGTTGGCACCATTATCGGTCTGTCGGATAATCACCACCACCGTCTCAGACGTTCCCAAGTTCCTGTAGGTGCCGGCCAGATCGATGGATGCCGTCTGGACGGTCGTGCTGCCGATCTCCACCCTCGACGGCTTCGGATCGCTTAAGCCGCGGATGCCGAAGAAGGCGAGGAGAGCGAGAAGCGGGCCCACCACACCGGCACCCCACTGCAGCCAAGTAGGCAACTGCTTGAGCCATCGCCAGCGTGACTTGACGGCCTCGCCCGATTCGGGTGTGGGGTCAGCCTCGCTGGTCATAGAACCTGCTACTCCTCCAGGGCACAGCTGAAGGAGTAGGCGGGATGATTTCGGTCAGCCGATTGTCCGGGGACACACATGAAGTTTTCCACGCCATAGGTCGCCACGCTGGCCCGGGAAAGCAGTAAATACTCAGCGGTGTCGATCGGTTCAGTAACTGGGGGATCGACGATACGGCCGTCCACCAGAACGGATGAACCCTCTGCCGGGTCAAAAATGCGCCAGAAGCCGACGACGATCTTCCCGTCCGGTCGAATGCCGTGATAGGACCACGATGCCCACTCCCCCAACGGAGTGTTGACCACCGCCGGCTCGCCCGGGAACCGGCCCACCATCTCCACCCCATCAAAGTAGGACTCCCAAGTTTGCTCCCCTGCGTCGAAGGCGCCAGAGCCGGTTCGCCTATCTGAAAGAAGGCGGATCTCAACCTCGACCAAATCCCGACCGAGGGTCATTGTGTCACCAGCGACTCGGTACTCGTAGCCGGGCAAATGGGCGATGGAATACTCGCCCAGATGCACGGGAGCTGACGGCTCGTAATCGCTGTAGCCATCGCACATGGTCAGGTCGCCAACTCCGAGGGAGCCCAACACGAGGGCCGACCAGCGGAGCACCGGGGACCCGTGTTCGTTGACATCGAACCAGGTCGATTGGCGATAGTCTCTGTTGCCGGCATCGAGGAAAGACTCCATGGCGTTGAGCGCTGGCTCGATGTTGGTTCGATCAACGTTGAGATTGGCGAGGAAGGTCCCTGCCAGGCAATCGGCCTGCAACTCGCGTTGCAGACTGTGTTGTGGGCGACCGCGAATTGACTGGAGATGATGTCCCCACTCGTGGGCGATCACCCCCGCCGCCGGATCGGGACCACGCTCCGTGAAAATGCGACCGAGGAAGTCGAGGTCATAAACCACCGTGCCGTCTATGAAGCAGTAGAAGGCGTTGTCGACCCAATCGGCGGCTTCACTGCCTTGGTTGCACTCGGTGGAAGCGACTTCCCCCGAACGGTAGGGCGCGACCGCTGGCGACGTGTAGGCCAAACCTTCGATGGAGAGAAGCTCGCTCCAGAATTCGTTAAGGACGCGGCTGGTGGCGGAGAGGTGGGGCTCCAGGCCCTCTGGCAGCTCTGCAGGGGCCGTCGTTGTAGGTGTGGCGGCGTTACAGGCCCCAAGCACAGCCACTACCACCATGCAGAGCGCCCGCCACACTACTAGTCGGTACGGTCGTCTCACCTTGACCCCGCGTCCCGACTCACTCTGCATCCTGGACCCGGAAAACCGGGAACCGGTCTCCGGCGGCGGCGAAGTCCGACACAGAAGGCGAGTTGGGCACTTCCATAAAGGGACGGGCGAAGGGCTCCCGCTGGTAATAGAGCGAGACCACCGTGGCCGCCTCCTCACCTCTCACTTCTTGCAGCCTGACTTTGCGAGTTCGGGACCCTTTGGCCAGATGGGCAGACGGGTGCGCTCGGACATTCTTGACCCAGCCGGAAGCTCGGCCGTAAGGCGCTACCAGGTATTCGGTGCCCCCTACCTCGATTGGCGACACCGGCACCGTTTGAGGTTTGCCGCTTCGCGAACCGACGGTTGTCAACACCTCGATCCGGCCCGTTCCCAAGCGAGCCATTGCCGAGGTCAAGGCGTTAACCAGCCGCACCCGACGGCTGACGACGTACTGTTTGGCGATCGCCGGATCCTAAACGGGCCGGGCCAGTGCCAGGACCTGCTCCCGGCTCGACTCCATGTTGTGGATCTGCCGTCCGTGCTCCTGGGCCGCCTCCACCACTTCGTCTTCGTCACCGACCGTTTCCCAACCGCAAGCACAGGTGACCTTCAGCACGAGACCTCCTATCCGATCTGCTGGAAGGTAGCCGGTACATAGCCTGCCAGAGCCTGATGCCAGCCGGCGTCGAACGTTTCTTTGACTGCAGGATCCTCTCTTGCCAGCCAGGCGAGGTGGCGAAGGGCATGATGGAGGACCTGGTCCTCTTCGATGTGGGTCGGAGCCGCGGTCGCCTCTCCGCGGGCGAGGGCGGACGCCGTTATCAGTCTGCTGGCTTGATCGGAGTTGAACTCGGCAACGCCGATGAAGGTCAACACCACTGCCTGGTCCTGCCATCTCCAGGAGGTGGAGTGGAGAAGCTGAAGGTCGGGGATGGAGCGAAGGATCACCTGCTGCAGTTCTTCCATCGGGTTGTCTCGACCATGAAGCTCGATCCGCCAGGGACGAGGTCCGTCGGGCCCGGTCAGCAACAATCGCTTTCCCTGGCGGGCCACCACGAAGACTTCCCCCTCTACCGGCCCTTCGATGTCCAAGGGAATGGTCATGTGCTCGCCATCCCGCATTTTCCCTCCCCGCGTTCTTATCTGCTGAAACGGCCCTCGGAGGGCCGTTTCAGCAGATAAGAACGCGGGAAAGGGGGGTCAGCCCACCTCCACCGTTGCCGGCCGGCGGATAGTGTGCCAGGCCCACCCGGCACCACTCACCAAGGTCAGGGCCACCAACCCGAACATGACCCGGTAGCCGAGCCACCCGATCACCGCCCCCAACAGCGGCGCGGCTGCAAACAGCACCAGGTCAAAGAGGGCGGTGAAGATGGCGGTGGCGGTGCCCCGATCGCCCTCGCCGCTACGGATCGTGGCCAGGGTCAGGATCACCGGGTAGGAGATGCCGTGGCCAACTCCGGCGAGGAGACCGCCGACCACCAAACCGGGCACACCTCCAATCAATCCCACCCCGGCCAGACCGGCGGCGTAGACAGAGAGTCCGGGGAGCACCATCCGCTTAGGCCCGACCCGATCCGGCACCCAGCCGAAGGCCAGCCGCCAGACGATGGCCGCCGCCGCCCAGGAACTGAAATAGGGACCCACCGACCCTAAGCCGGTGGTGGTGACGTAGGTCTTGATGAAGACGAAGGCGGTGGTGAAGCCGAGCGACAGCGCCACCGTCGCCATCCACACCGGCCGCAGGTCCCGGGAGGCGAGCACCGCCCTAAAACCGGTGGTGGTGGCACCCGTGGTGACGCCACTTCTCTCCAAGGTCAGGGCCAGGGCGAAGGCCGTCAGGGCGAACCCGGTGGCAACCAGGAAGAGCCCCCGATATCCGAGGCCGGTCCGGAGGATGAAGTCCCCCAAGGCCGGAGCCACCCCCATGGGGATGAGCCCCGAAATCCCGAAGAGGGCCATGCCGTAGGTTCGCTGGTGAGCGGGAAACCGGTCGGCGATGTAGGTCCAGAAAGCGGTGTAGGCCATCGCCTGTCCCAGCCCTTGCAGCAGCCGGGCCCCGATCACCATCGGCCCCAGCTGCTCGGCCCAGGCATACAGCAGAGTCGCTCCCGCTACCGACAGGGTGCCGAGACGGATCAGCAGCCGGCGGCTGTGCAGGTCCATGATCCGGCCCAGCCAGGGTCGAACGAGGATCGAGGCCACTCCCGCCACACCCACCACCAGCCCCACCCGGAGTTCGTTGGCCCCCAACTCGAGGAGGAACCCGGGAAAGTGCACCAGCAAGCTGCTCGACAGTTCGGCCGCCAAGGCGGAGATGAACACGAGCGCAAACCAGGGTGTGAGAAGGGACCGGCGGACCACCGAGCTGAACTCTATCCCTGGTCACTCTTAGGACCCAAAGGGGTCGGTAAGCGACCCCTTTGGGTCCTAAGAACGCGGGGTGACGGGGCGCGAGTTGCTCAGGTCGGGCGTCGAGATCGGGGAAGTTTGGCCACGACCCGATCATAGGAATCGTCCACCGCGGCCCTGATCTCGTCGTCGGGAATGGAACCGTTGAGCCGCAAGGTGTTCCACCCCGAACGACCGATATAGGCCATCACCGAGGCGTCCTCGGGGTAACGCAACAACCACTCGTCGGCCTCATCTCGGTTGGCACCCGCCTTCACCCCCACCGATCGGCCGTCTCCCAAGAAGGCGAAGATCTTCTCGCCGACCTTGACCACCACGTCACCCTCCCAGGGCTCGTCCTCCCAGGCTCCTGGTTTCGCCAGACAGTAGGTGAGCAACTGGTTAGGGGTCACCTCAGCGACTCTAATTCTCGACCCCACCCACCTACTTCACGCTTGATCGCTCGAACCCCCGGCTCCCTATCCTCGGATCCCATTGGGCATGGATATTTCCCTGGCACCGGCCACTCCCGATCGGGTCGATGACGTGCTGGCGGTGCTGGGCGCCGGACCCGACCGGCCCCATTGCACCTGCCAGTACTGGCGGTTCTCATCGGGGGATTACAGCCGCATGTCGCAGCGGGGACGGATCGCGGCCTTGGAGCAGCAGGCCGCCGGGGAGCCGGCTCCGGGCCTGCTGGCCTACGTCGATGGAGTCCCGGCCGGCTGGTGCGGCTTTGGGGTCCGCCCCCAGATGGGACGCCTGGTCCGTTCCCGCACCATTCCCTTGGTCGACGAACTGCCGGTGTGGGCGGTCTTCTGTTTCGTAGTGCGCACCGGCTACCGCCGGCAGGGTCTAGCCGCCCGGCTTCTGGAGGGAGTGATCGAGTATGGGCGGCGGCGAGGAGCTCCGGCCCTCGAGTCCTATCCCATCGACCCGCAAGGCAAGCGGGT
>DATEDX010000283.1:0-10820 GCA_035281425.1 Acidimicrobiia bacterium | reverse complement strand
TCGGGGAAGTCCATCGGTTCGGCTCCGTCGAGCACCATCCGCATGAACTGGCTCCAAATCGGAGCGGGGACGGTGCCGCCGAATACCCGAGCCAGCCGCTCACCGCGGATGACGACGTTGCGAAGCGGGATCTGATCGGCTTCGTAACCCACCCAGACCGCGGTGCTGTATTGGGGGGTGAAACCTACATACCAGGCGTCCCGGTACTCCTGGTGGGTTCCGGTTTTACCCCCGGATGGGTAGTCGATCCGGGCTGCGGTTCCGGTTCCCTGCACCGGGACCTCGAGCAGGGGAATGCGAGCGGCGGCGGCCACCCCCGGGTCGAGAACCTGCTCGGCGCGGGGGGTGTGCTCATAAATGACCTCACCGTTGCGGTCGGTGATCTTGGTGATCAGCGCGGCGTGGGCCAGGGCGCCGTTGGTGGCGAAGGTGGAGTAAGCCCGGGCCATTTCCAAGGTCGATACTGCCCCCGAGCCCAGGACCAGCGAAGGCACCGCCGGAAGCTCGGACTCGATCCCCATCCGATGGGCCACTTCGACGACCTTCTCTGGTCCAACCAGCATCGCGATCTGGGCGTAGACCACGTTCACCGAGTCGTAGGTGGCGAGGCTGAGAGGGATACGCCCATAAGACGATCCGGCGTTGGAGACGTTCCAGACGTTGCCGTCGGCGGAGCACACGCTGGGGCATTCGATCCGGAGGGGGCTGGCCCCACTGAAGGTGTTGCCCAGGGTGATGCCTTCCTCCAGCGCCGCCACCAGGCCAAATACCTTGAAGGAGGACCCCGGGTTGCGCCGTCCCTGGATGGCGAGGTCGAACTGCTGGGTTTCGAATGGAAGCCCCGAGGCCATCACCAGCACCTCGCCGGTGTAGTTGTCGACCATGGAGATGGCGCCGGTGGGGGCGCAGGAGGTGGACTCGGCCACCGTCACCAGTTGTTCGGCCGGGGTGGTCGGGTAGATCTGTTTGCAGAGCTCCAGGTTCTCGTTGTAGGGGTAGATGGGAAGCCACTCGCGCAGAAGCTCGTTAGCTGCTTGCTGAAGGCGAAGGTCGATGGAGGTCTCGATGACGAGCCCGCCCCCGCCCTCGCACGAAGTGTCGTCGGCTGGGCAGCCGAACACGGCCCGCTTGCGCTCTTCATAGGTGTCGCCCAGGAAGGCAAATTCGGGGGAGCGCAGCAGCTGGCGGATCGCTTCCACCTTGACGTGTTCGGCCGGTCCCCGGAATACGGTGTGCTCTTCTACCCCCAAGGGCCGGGCCTTGGCGGCCTCTGCCTCTTCGGCGGTGACCCACTCCTGTTCCAGCATCACGTCGATAACGTCGTTGCGGCGGTCTACCACCCTGCCCGGCTGACGCCGGGGGTCGTAGAACCCAGGATTTCGGACGAGGACGGCCAGGGTGGCAGCCTCGTCCAAGGTGAGGTCGTGGAGGTTCTTGCCGTAGAACTCGCGGGCGGCGGCCTTCGCTCCATAGGCCCCCGACCCGAAGTACACCGAGTTGATGTAGTACTCGAGCAGCTGATCCTTTTCGAATTGCCGCTCGAGTTCGGCGGCGATGAAGGCTTCTTTGATCTTGCGCTCGATCGTCACTTCGTTGCCGACGATCTCGTTCTTGACGATCTGCTGGGTGATGGTGGAACCACCGATGGTGTTGCCCGAACGGAAGGTGTCAAGGGCCGCCCGGAAAATGGAGGGGAACGACACCCCCTCGTGCTCGTAGAAGGTTTTGTCCTCGGCGGCAAGGATGGCGTATTTGACGACGTTGGGGATCTGATCGATCCGGACCGGCTCCGAGTTGCGACCGTCGTGGAGTTCACCCAGCAACTCTCCCCCGCGGGCATAAATCCGAGAGGTGGCGGAAAGGTTGGGGAGGGCGAGGGTGAACTCGTCGACCTCGGGAACGTATTCCTCCCTGATCTTGTCGAGGCTGCCGTAGGCGGCGTTGACCCCGAGGAAGGCGAAAAGCCCCACCCAGGTGCTGGCAAGGAGGGAAACCGAGAGCAGCCCGGCCAGAGCCGGGAACCATCGCCCGCGCCGCTCACGGGCTTCCAGTTGGTGGAGAAGGGATCGATTGGCCATCTTGAACGCGCTCAGTGGGGCCTGGGTACGATGACAGGATACCCCCCGACGGTTCCCAAGACGTGCGCACCCCTAGCGGGATCGAAATCGCCGAGGTCTACGACACCCCGGCCGATCCCGCCCGCATCGGCCGCCCCGGCGAGTTCCCCTTCACCCGTGGACCCTATCCGACCATGTACCGAGGCCGTCTCTGGACCATGCGCCAGTACGCCGGATTCGGTACCGCCGAGGCGACCAATCAACGCTTTCGCCGCCTCCTCGATGCCGGGCAAACCGGCTTATCCGTAGCTTTCGACCTTCCCACCCAGATGGGCCTCGACTCCGACCATCCCCTGGCCCGGGGTGAGGTGGGGCGGGTGGGGGTGGCCATCGACACCCTCGACGACATGCGCCGGCTGCTGGCCGGGATCCCCCTCGATCGGGTCTCGACCTCGATGACCATCAACGCCACTGCCCCCATCCTGCTCCTTCTCTACCAATTGGTGGCCGAGGAGCAGGGAGTGGATCAGACCCGGATCAGGGGCACGGTCCAAAACGACATCCTCAAGGAGTACATCGCCCGCGGCACCTATGTCTATCCCCCGCGGGCGTCATTGCGGTTGGTCACCGACCTCTTTGCCTACGCCGCCCAGGAACTACCCAACTTCAACACCATTTCTATCTCCGGCTATCACATCCGAGAGGCGGGCGCTACCGCCGCCCAGGAACTTGCTTTCACCATCGCCAACGGGATCGCCTATCTGGAGGCGGCTCGAGACGGCGGGCTGGATCTGGAAGAGGTGGGAAAGCGGGTTTCCTTCTTCTGGAACAGTCACAGCCATTTCTTCGAGGAGGTCGCCAAGTTCCGGGCCGCCCGCCGGATCTGGGCGGGGGTGATGAGGGATCGGTTCCAAACTCGAGACCCGGCCTCTTGGGCGATGAGGTTTCATGTCCAGACGGCGGGGTCGACCCTGACCGCCCAACAGCCCGAGAACAACATCGTTCGCACTACGGTGGAAGCAATGGCGGCGGTGCTGGGAGGCACCCAGTCCCTGCACACCAATGCTTTTGATGAAGCCCTCGGCCTCCCCACCGAGCAATCGGCGAGGCTGGCCCTCCGCACTCAACAGATTCTTGCTCATGAGTCAGGGCTCACCGACACCGTCGACCCCCTGGCCGGCTCCTATTTCTTGGAGGAGTTGACCGATGCTCTCGAGGCCAAAGCCCTCGACTTGATGGAGGAGGTCGAGCGGCGGGGAGGGGCAGTGGCGGCCATTGAGGCCGGCTGGGTGCAAGGCCAAATCGAGGAGGCGGCCTACCTGACTGCCCGGCAATTCGAGACGGGTGAAGCGGTTGTGGTCGGGGTCAACCGCTTCGTTGAGGATTCACCAACCTCGTTCCCGGTGCTGGAGGTGGATGCCAGTTTGGAGGCGGAGCAGCAGGAACGCCTCGCCGCCTGGCGGGCGGGGCGAGACCAGACCGCGGTGGACGAGGCTGTGGCCGGCTTGCTCGAAGCCGCCGCCGGGAGCAACAACCTCCTTTACCC
Source organism: Acidimicrobiia bacterium (assembly GCA_035281425.1). Taxonomy (GTDB): domain Bacteria; phylum Actinomycetota; class Acidimicrobiia; order Spongiisociales; family ZC4RG35; genus JAICND01. The sequence continues at coordinate 7,217 of DATEDX010000283.1, read as the reverse complement.
GATGCGTCAAGCGCTTTCGGCCGGGGCCACCTTGGGTGAGATATCTGCCGTGCTCGGCGGGGTCTTCGGCCGCTACCAGCCATCCCGATAAGCCGAAGGGATTGTTCTCGGGGCGGCCGGACGGGGAGAAACCTCTACTCTCAACGGGGATGGCCATCACCGACAACCGTCACTCTTTCTTAATCATTGGGGCCGGACCCGCCGGCACCGCCGCCGCTACCAACGCCGCCGCCCTCGGCGCCCAGGTCACGCTGGTGGAACGGGACATCGTGGGGGGCGCCGCTCACCTCTGGGACTGCATCCCCAGCAAGACCCTCACCGCCACCGCCATCCGCATCGACTCCATCCGCAACGCCGACCAACTGGGCCTCAAAGCCGAGCCTGGTCAGGTGGACAGCGCCCAACTGGGACAACGGGTCCGTCACATCTCGGGCGACATCAACCGTAGTTGGACGTCCCTGCTCGGCTCGCAGGGTGTGGAGATCATCAACGGGCTCGGCCGCCTGGTTTCCCCCGAGTTGGCGGAGATCGACACCCCGGACGGGGCTCGCCGGGTCCGGTTTGACCGTTGCCTCCTCTCCACCGGGTCCTCGCCGCGAGTGCCGGACTGGGCCGAGCCCGATGGGGATCGCATTCTCACCACCCGTCATGCCTACGACCTGAAAGAAGTTCCCGGCCACGTGGTGGTGATCGGTTCGGGGGTAACGGGCGTGGAGTTCGTCCATATCTTCGAGAGTCTGGGCTCGAAGGTGACGTTGGTGGTTAGCCGCCAGCAGGTACTGCCCCACCGCGACCCCGAAGTGGCCGCAGTGTTGGAAAAGAGTTTCCTCGAAAAGGGAGTCCGCCTCGTGATCGGCGCCCGGGCCACGGGGATCGAACGAAGTGGCGATGAGGTGGTGGTGTTGTGTGACGACGGTCGCCGGGTCCAGGGCACCCATGTCCTCCTCGCCATCGGTGCCGTACCCCAGACCGCCGGCCTGGGTCTCGACGAAGCTGGGATCGTCACCCGCGCTGGCTACATCGAGGTAGATGAGTTCTCCCGCACCTCGGTGCCCCATATCTACGCCGCCGGCGACTGCACCGGGCAGATGCTCCTCTCCTCGGTGGCGGCGATGCAGGGTCGCAAGATCGCCCGCCATGCCGGCGGATTACCTGTCACTCCCCTCGACTATTCGAAGGTGGCGCAGGCGGTCTTCACCGAACCGGAGATCGCTTCGGTGGGACTGGAAGAGGCCGAAGCGGCGGCCGAGGGTCGCAAGGTTCGCACCACCAAGGTTCCCTTCGCTGCCAATGCCCGTGCGGTGTTGCAAGGCAACACCGAGGGTTTTGTCAAGGTCATTTCCGATCCCGCCACCGGCGTGGTGCTGGGGGGAACCATCGTCGGCCATCGAGCCTCGGAGCTGATTGGGATTTTGGCGCTGGCGGTGCAGGCCCGGGCCACCGTCAACATTTTGGTGGAGACGGTGCTGGTCCATCCCTCGCTGTCGGAGAGCATCTCCGATGCGGCTGAATGAGCAATCGGCTTCCAGCAATCGGCTTCCAGCAATCGGCTATCAGCTTCTGGCTGACAGCCGACAGCCGATAGCCGACAGCCTCATTGAAAAGAGATAAAGATCGGCACCGGGTCCAATCCCAGGACTTCCTCAGGCGTGGCTAGGGGCGTATCAAGGTCATAGAAGTTTTTCCAGCCCCACCGCCAGGAAACGTCGGCGGCATCTGCGGTGATGATTGAGTAGGTCCCGAACTTTGAACCCAGCGGTCCCTGCCCGTCCATCTGGATCACCACCGCCAGCTCGGCCGGGGTGTCGATCGACTCCCGGTTGGTGATCATGGACAGCTTGAACTGGTGGAGTAAGAGAAGCTTCTGAGGCAGGTTCTCACGTCGCACCAGGTCTCGAAGCCACTCCACCACCGTGTTGATCTCGGCGGCATCCACCGTCCCCACCTGGCGGAGATGGACCTGGTCGGGCCCGAGCCGCCATTCGGGGTCGAGGGCTAGCCCGACGTGAGGTAGCCGCAGGAACTCTTCGTACCGCCGGGCCTGGGTGAGGAAGTCGGTCCTGCCCGATTGGAGGTCGAGGACAACGTAGACACCTCGATCCCCGGCCAGTTCGATCCAGGGACGGAGCGTCTCGGGCTCCATCTCCTCCGAGTAGTTGCCGTCTGCTCCGGGCCCGGCCGAGGCGACGGTGGCGATGATCTCAAAGGCGGGGACGGTGAGAAGGCCCTCGGCGGCGTAGGCCGCCGCCTCGGGCTGTAGTCGTTCCAGCGTCTCCTCCGGGCCTTGACGCCCGAGGACGCCCAGGTTGGGGGAGAGCGGGTTGCCGTAAAAGGCCACCAGCCGGCGATGGGGGAACAGGGTGAGTCCACCTCCGGGAAGCTCGGCGGCCGCCACCAGGGCCGGGAGCTGCCACTCGAGCGCTTCAGGGTCGAAGGGGCCTGCCGCCACTACCAAGGTGGGATTGAGGCGACGGACCACTGCCACCGTTCGCGGTGAGCCGGGAAGGTCGCCCCTCTCGACCAGCACCACTTCCTCTCCTCGGGCGGCGGCGGCGGCCTGGACCGGAGCCGCCCATCGGGGATCCCCGTCCAGGGCTAGCCAGACGGTGTCACGGGGCACCGGCCCTACCGGTTCATCGTCGGGCGCCGCCGCGATTCGTCGCGCCTCGACCTCGGTCAGGGGAACGATTTTCAACCACGACGACCAGCGAGCTTCGCCCAGCAGGTAGATCCGCTGGACGCCGAGATGAGCGGCGGTCGCTTCCACCATCGCCAGGTCCTCTCCGAGCAGGAGAGGGCTCTGGAGGGTCGAAGCCAACTCCACCGCCACTGGGATTGCAGCATCGGAGGTCGCCACCACCACCGCCGGGGGGCATGAGAAGGCCGCCACCGCGATCAACTGGGAGAGAGTCGAGGGGTCATCGGCAATCAGGGGACGTGCCGCCAGGGGCGGAGGATGGCAGCTCGCCTCCACCGTGGTCGGCACCGTCACCGGTGGGGGAGCGGTAGTGGTGGAAGTGGGGGGAGGGGGTGGTGGCAGGTCGAGGTGGGCCACCGGCGGCGGCATCGCCAGCCACCACCAACCCGCAACGCCGGTCAGCACCGCCAATCGCAAGGCGCGGCGTCGGGCCATCAGCAGGAGAGTAAGGCGGATGGAAGGTGTGGCCTGGGAACAAGTGTCGCGCCCATGCGGTTGCGGCCAGCATGGGAAAGCTTCTGGCTCTCCTCTCCGGGCTGTTTCTCCTGGCCGCTTGTGCCGGGGAGGAGCCGCCGAACGCGCTGGCCGATGCCCGCGGTTACGAGTTCCCGCCACCGCCCTCCCTCTCCCCAGCCGATAGTTCACCCCGGGTGGAGCAGGCCGCGGAGGTGCTCGCCGCCAGTGCCACCGGCGAGCTAGACCTGGAGGCCCTCTCGGTCTTGTCCGATTCGGGCGATCCCCGCTGGGCGTGGCTCCTCAGCGACTTCCTGCGGTTCTTTCAGCTGGGGCGACCCGCCCTTGCTCTCGTAGAAGCCTTCGAAACTCTTACCGGAGTCGATCCCACCGCGGATCCGTCATTCACCGACAGCCCCTGGCGCAGCATCACCGATCACTTGCTCGCCTGGGATCTCCCCCCGCCCCCGCGCTACCGGGAGCTAAAGGCGAGCCTCTTTCTTCTGGTGGAACCGAAATGGGAGCCGTTCTTTACCGATGCCGATGCCGCCACCGACTGGCGGCTTCTCTCCTGGGGAGGAGTCTTCATCGATGACCGACCCCCGGGAGACACCGGGTTCTGCGAGCGGGGGTGTATTCCGGCTCTGGACGATCCGGGCTTGGTGGAGGCGGAGGCTGGAGATTGGTACCCCAACGCCAACATCGTCTTTGGGGTGGTGGTGGGGAATGAAGCGGTGGCTTTTCCCAAGCACATCATGGAGGTCCATGAGATGGTCAACGTCACCATCGGGGGAAGAAGGCTGGGGATTCCCTATTGCACGCTCTGTGGTTCCGCCCAAGCCTTCTTCACCGACGAACTACCGCAACCCGTGGTTCTCCGTACGTCCGGCCTGCTTTCTCGATCGAACAAGGTGATGTTTGACCTAACTACCTTTTCTGCTTTCGACACCTTCCAAGGAACAGCGTGGTCGGGCCCGCTGCAGGGGATGGAACTAGCGCAGACCACCGTCGTGTCATCGTCTTGGGGCGATTGGAAAGACGCTCATCCTCTGACCCGGATCGTCGCTCAAGACGGCGGCATCGGTCGGATCTATCCCGAAGACCCGCTCGGGGGCAGGGATGCCGCCGGACCGATCTTTCCGGTGGGGCCGGTCGACCCCCGGCTTCCGGTGCAGGCCCAGGTGGTGGGAGTAACGACGGAGGAGGGGCCGGTGGCCTTCCCGGTGGACTCCATCAGGCCGGTGATCGAGGTCGAAGGAGAGATCCGGTGGGCCGGAGTGGTGATAGTGGCCGATGGGGGAGGCTTCCGAGCCGTGGACGAGGATGGCAACCAGGTCCCTTCCCATCAGGCGTTTTGGTTCGCCTGGAGCCAGTTCAACCCGGGGACCGCGGTGTGGACCCCACTCCCGTCTTCTTGACCTGCTACTTGACGATGGCCAGCACCGCCCCGGTGGCGACGGTGTCCCCCGGTTGCACCCGCAGGTCCACCACCTCTCCGGCGGTGGGAGAGCGGACCTCGTTCTCCATCTTCATGGCCTCCAGGACGCAGATCGGCTGGTTGGCTTCTACCCGATCACCGGCCCGGACATGGACCTTGACGATGGTTCCCTGCATGGGTGCGGTCACCACGCCGTCACTGACCGTGGCCGACGAGGAACGATCCAGCTTGGGCCGGGCCCGGCGAGGACCACCGGGGACAGTGCCGGGTAGGACATCAGGGGTCCAGTAGGTGACGGCGAAGCGCCGGCCGCCGATCTCCACCGTCATCTCCCGGCGAGCGAGTTCTTCTTCGGTGGGCAGGCTGGGATCGCCCGTCGGTACCGGGTCGGGCAGCCGCACCGCCTCCTCCATCCACTTCGTGTAGTGGCTGGCAGCCTGGAAGTCGGGGTGTTCGAGAACCGTGAGGTGGGCGGGAATGGTGGTGGCGAGGCCGGTGATAGTGAACTCGGAGAGGGCCCGGCGGGCCCGCCGGATGGCGTGATCGCGGTTCTCGCCCCACACCACCAATTTGGCGAGCAGGTTGTCGTAGTACTGGCTGACCCGCGACGAAGCCGTGACCCCAGAATCGACCCGGATTCCCGGACCCGACGGCTCTCGATAGTCAACGATCTGACCCGGGCTGGGCAGAAATCCTCGGAGGGCGTCCTCGGCGTTGATCCGGAACTCGAGGGCGTGACCCCGAGGGGTGACCGGCCCCAGATCGAGCTTTTCGCCCATGGCGACCCGGATCTGCCAGGCAACCAGGTCGAGTCCGGTCACCATCTCGGTGATGGTGTGCTCGACCTGGAGTCTCGTGTTCATCTCCAAGAAATAGAACTGGCTGGTGGTCGGGTCGTAGAGGAACTCCACGGTGCCGGCGTTGACGTATCCACATGAGCGGGCCGCCGCCAGAGCTGCCTCCCCGAACTTTTTCCTGGTCTTGTCGTCGAAGCTGGGCGCCGGTGTCTCCTCGATCAGCTTCTGATGACGGCGCTGCACCGAACAGTCCCGCTCCCCGAGAAAGAGACCGTTTCCGTGGGAGTCGAAGAGGATCTGAGCTTCGACATGGCGGGGCCTATCCAGATACCTCTCGATGTAGATCTCCGGCGAGCCGAAGTAGGCATCAGCCTCCCGCCGGGCACCCTCAAACGCCTCCTCCAAGTCAGCCGGCTCGGCCGCCACCCGCAGTCCCTTCCCACCACCGCCATGGGCGGCTTTGATCGCCACCGGGTAGCCGAACTCGTCGGCGGCTTTGGTCACCGCCTCGAGGGTGTCGAGGGGGCTCTGGGTGCCGGGGACCATCGCCACCCCAGCTGCGGCCGCCGTCTGCCGGGAGGTGATCTTGTCGCCCATGGCAGTGATGGCGGCGGGGGGTGGTCCCACCCAGATCAGCCCTGCCTCCAAGACCATTGATGCGAAGGAAGCGTTTTCGGAGAGGAAGCCGTAGCCCGGGTGGACCGCTTCCGCCTTCGAAGCGCGGGCGACCCGGAGGATGTTGGCGGCGTTGAGGTAGGACTCGGCCGGGGGCGCCGGTCCGATGTTCCATGCCTCGTCGGCCAGTTGCACGTGCAGAGCGTCCCGGTCCAACTCGGAGTACACGGCGATGGTGCGGAGACCCATCTCCTTCGCCGTGCGGATCACCCGTACGGCGATTTCGCCCCGATTTGCTACGAGGAGTGACCGCACGGCAGTCCTTGCAGGGATGAGGTGCGAAGTGCGAGGCGCGACCTGTAAAACGGAAGACGGAAGACGGAAGACGGAAGACGGAAGACGGAAGACGGAGGGCGGAAGACGGAAGGCGGAAGGCGGAAGACGGAGGCCGGAAGACGGAGGACGCGCGGCGAAGGACATGAGGAACATTGCGAGGGGTGGCTTCGTAGCTTGCGGCGAGGGGTGCGTGTGGGTGAAGTGACCGATGGCCTTGGGGCAACCCGGTGACACGTCGATCCGTGACGAAGCCCTTCCAATGTGGCGCGAAACCCTATATGCCTTTCCTTGTGCGTGACTTTCGCAAGCTTCAGGTTTGGCACAAGGCGCGATCCCTCGTGAGGGAGGTGTACTTGGTGACGGAGGATTATCCCCAGCGTGAGGGGTACGGACTGACGGCACAAACGCGGCGCTGCGCAATATCCATACCAGCCAATCTCGCAGAGGGATGCGGACGGCGAGGGGCTCGGGAGTTCGCTCGTTTCGTCGACATAGCAATCGGTTCGACCTTCGAGCTCGAATCGCATCTCCTGCTCGCTCACGACTTGGCCTTCGTCGAATCGGAAGCGGCTAAGAGAGCACTTGTCTCACTCGACGAGGTTAAGCGAATGCTCATTGGGCTTGCCAATGGGCTCAAGCGTTCCATGCCCTCCCCATGAGTCAGTCGTAAATGATTCAGCCAATAGAGATCTTGCTTTGCCAACTTCCGTCTTCCGTCTTCCGTCTTCCGGCTCACAACGGAATGTTCCCATGCTTCTTCTGTGGAAGCAGCTCGCGTTTGCTCCGCAACATTTCCAGCGCCCGAATTAGCTTCACTCTGGTCTCCCGGGGTTCGATCACTTCATCCACTAGCCCCAGCTCTGCCGCCCGGTAAGGGTTG
>DATEDX010000282.1:0-12818 GCA_035281425.1 Acidimicrobiia bacterium | reverse complement strand
CCCCTCATCGACAAGATCCTCTCTCGGCCTTTGCTCATCGAGCGGCTGCGGTCGCTGATCGGTGATACCCGCCGCGCCTTGATCCTTCCCTTTATGACCACCCTGGGCGAAGTGGAACTGGCCGCCAGGTTGGGGGTCCCTGTTTATGGCCCGGATCCCTCGCTGGCGGCGCTAGGAACCAAAAGTGGCGCCCGCCGGCTCTTCGCCGAGGCGGGGATTCCTCATCCGCCGGGACAAGAGGCAGTGCACACCATCGCCGACTTGGTGGAGGCAATCGGCAAGCTGGCTGCGGCCAATCCGGGGATCGAGGCGGCAATGGTCAAACTCGACGATTCGGCGGGGGGGCTGGGCAACGCTGTGGTGAGGTTGCAGGGGGTGGAGAGTGAAACCGATCTTCGCCGGCGGATCGAGAGTCTGGAGGTGGAGGACAGCGAAGGTTCCCCCGAAGAGTTCTTCGCCGAACTCGAAACCCGGGGTGGGATCGTTGAGGAGCGAATCACGGGCCCTGAGGTGCGCAGCCCCAGCGCCCAGTTGCGTGCCAACCCCCAGCGGCAGGTGGAGATCCTCTCCACCCACGACCAGCTCTTGGGGGGAGCGACCGGACAGACCTTTCTCGGCTGTCGGTTTCCCGCTGATCAGGCCTACGGGGCTCTGATCGCCCGCCTGGCGGAGCGGATCGGTTGGATCGTCGCTCGGGAGGGGGTGATCGGCCGCTTCGGGGTGGACTTTGTCGTGGCCCGCCGGGGCGAAAGTTGGTATCCGTACGCCATCGAGATCAACCTGCGCAACGGAGGGACCACCCACCCGATGTTGACCATGCAGGCCCTCACCGGTGGCGAGTTCGACCCAAATGAGGGTCGTTTCCACACGAGCCAAGGGGAACGGTTCTACGTCGCCACCGATCATCTGGAGTCGCCCGGCTTCGCCGCCCTCACCCCCGACGACATCCTCGACTATGCAGACGAGGACCGGCTGGGCTGGGATCCCGACCGTTTGACTGGGGTGGCACTCCACTTGGTGAGCGCGGTGGCGGTGGCGGGACGGTTGGGCTTGACCGCCGTCGGTCTCGACCCCGACGACGCCCAATCCCGGCTGGAGTCGGCCGAAGGCCTGGTCAACGAACTAGCCCGCGCCTGATGAATCGCGTCTGTGCAGGTTTTTGCGTCGTAGAGACGTAAAAAGCGACACAGAAGGGCCGGGGTGGGGTTTCTGTGCAGGTTTTTGCGTCGCAGAGACGGAAAAATCGACACGGACCGGCAAGGCAGTTCTTGAAACACAGCGTTAACAATTGAGCAACGGGGGCGAAACCGCCTCTGGTTACAAATCGGCCGTTCAAGCGAGAGGAGTTTCTGCCATGGCGAAGACGCCGGCGGACGTTTTGAAGATGGTCAAAGACGGCGGATACGAGTTCGTCGATCTCCGTTTCTGCGACCTTCCCGGCCAAGTCCAGCACTTCACCATTCCCGTCAAACAGTTGACCGAAGAAGGATTCGAGGAGGGTTACGGGTTCGACGGCTCCTCCATCCGCGGCTTTCAGGCCATCCAAGAGTCGGACATGATCCTCATGCCCGACGCCGCCTCAGCCGTCGACGACCCCTTCCGTTCGCGCAAGACCCTCCTCCTCTACTGCTTTGTGCACGATCCTCTCACCGGCGAGCCCTACGAGCGCGACCCTCGCTACGTCGCCAAGAAGGCCGAGGCCTATCTCACCTCCACCGGGATCGCCGACACCTCCTACTGGGGCCCCGAGGCGGAGTTCTATATCTTCGACTCGGCCCGCTTCGCCCAGAACCAGCACTCCGCCTACTACTTCGTCGATTCGGAGGAGGGCGCCTGGAACTCAGGGCGGGAGGAAGACGGCAAGAACCTCGCCTACAAGCCCCGCTACAAAGAGGGCTACTTCCCCGTACCCCCCACCGACCACTACCAGGATCTCCGCTCGGAAATGACCGCCAACCTGGAAGCCGCTGGGATCGAAATCGAGGTGCAGCACCACGAGGTGGGAACCGCCGGCCAGGCCGAGATCGATATGCGCTTCGACACGCTGCTGCGCATGGCTGACAAGGTCACGCTCTACAAGTACATCATCAAGAGCACCGCCTGGGCGGCGGGGAAGACCGTCACCTTCATGCCCAAACCGATCTTCGAAGATAACGGCTCGGGGATGCATACCCACCAGTCATTGTGGTCGGACGGGAAGCCGCTGTTCTTTGACGAAGCCGGGTACGCCGGGCTCTCCGACGTGGCTCGCTGGTACATCGGTGGCCTGCTCAAGCATGCTGCCTCGGTGCTGGCCTTCGCCGCTCCCACCACCAACTCTTACCGACGGCTGGTGCCCGGCTACGAAGCACCGGTCAACTTGGTTTATTCGTCGCGTAACCGGTCGGCGGCGGTGCGGATCCCCCAATACAGCCAGAAGCCAGCGGCGAAACGGCTCGAGTTCCGCTGCCCCGACCCCTCCTGTAACCCCTATCTGGCCTTCTCGGCCATGTTGATGGCCGGGCTCGACGGGGTTCAAAACCGCATCGAGCCGCTCGACCCGGTCGATAAGGACATCTACGATCTTCCCCCCGAAGAGCTCAAGGGTCTCCCCTCGGTCCCCGGCAGCCTCGACGAAGCCCTGGCCGCTCTCCAAGCCGATCACGAATTCCTCCTCGCCGGAGGGGTCTTCAGCCAAGGGTTGATCGACACCTGGATCGACTACAAGCAGGAGCGGGAGATCGACGCCATTCGCCTCCGACCCCATCCCTACGAGTTCTACCTCTTCTACGACGTGTAGATCCGAGAACTCCGATCGTCAGCCTGGGGTCACCCGGAGGGGTGGCCCCACTCGTCTTGACACCTGTGGAGACCTCTTTGTCCGTCGCAGGCTCACACTCAGGTGGCGTCGGCGCCCGTTGGCGTCAATGGGGTTTCCTGGTCGTGGTTTGGAGCCTGATCGGTTCGCTCTATGTGGCCAGCCCTTTCCTCCTGGTCGTGCTCGGGTGGTGGCAAGAGCCGTTCTCCGAGTTGGGCGGCTCTGACCGGGTTTCACACCGGGTCCACGAGGTTCTCTTCGGACTGATCTTCGCTCAAGCCATGGTGGGGGCGGTGAGCCAACTCCGTCACCGCCTCCAGTGGTCGGCCGGCATCTGGCAGACGGTTCTCACCCTGGCCGGATTTGTCGCCACTCTCGCCTTCATCGGCCGCTGGGAGCCACTGGGCTGGATCTTCTTGGCGCTCGGACTAGGAGCTCTGCTCCTCCATCCCGCCGGTCGTGGTTTGTGGAAGGATTGGCATCCCCGTCCGGTTCTGCTCGTCATCGCCGGTCTGGGTCTTTCCCCCTGGGTCTCGCTGGCTTCCGAAAATCTCGTGAAAGCCGGGAACCAGGCGGCAGATCACCTCACCCATTGGGGAGGGGTGGCCGCCTTTGCCGTGATTCAAGCCCTGCTCGGTCTGTTGGCGGCGCTACGGCCACCGGGTTATCGACTGGTGGCAGGGTCCTTGGGAGTTTCCGGGCTGGCCTACGTTTTGGCCTCGACTCTCTTTAGCTTCGACGCCTCGGCCAAACCGGGCGGCTTCGTCTTCTGGTTGCTGCTCTGGTCCTTGACCTGGCTCACCGTCGCCGTCCGAACCGACTCTGCGGTCGCCAGCCTCCTACCACTGGTGGGGGCGGTAGCGAGTGGGCTGGTAGTGCTGGCCTTGGGCGGGCCGGTGGTAGGAGCGCTGGCCGGCCTGGCCCTCACGGCATTCTTGGTCACGGGACTGAGATCCGCCATCCTTCCCCGTCCTCTTCGCAGGGGCCTGGCGATGGCCGGAGTGCTGGTCTTAATGGGAGCGGTGGCGGTGGCGCTCGAGACTCATGCCAGCAATATTCCCCATGGGCTTCCAATCGATTTTGCCGCTGCCGACTCCGCTACCTGTCTCGGTTGCCACGCCACTTCGGCTCGCGGCGCCACCTTGATCCCTCACGAAATCGATCGCACCTGTGACGATCCCGAGACTTGCTGGGACGGTCGGGTCGACTGCATGGGATGCCACCGCTACGACCCCTCGCTACGACAGGCGCTTTTCGATCCTCTGCCCCCTCGACAGGTTTTCGTCGTCGGAGGATCTCCCCTCACCACCGGACATCTTGACTCCCTCATCAATCATGGCCACTGAGACGGTTCCGGCTCAGCTCATCCCTCGGCCTTCGCCTGGGAGGTGGTGGGGATGGTGGGCGGTCGCGGCCATGACCCTCCCGGTGGCACTGCTCGCCTTCCAGGGTGTCCTTCCCCGGCCTGACCAGCCCCTGATCCAGGGTCCGTTGGCGGTCTACCCCGACCTCGGAGCTCGGCTAGGTGAGGTCCTCCCGGGAGATTTCATTACCTGGAGTCAGCTCGGTATCCACGTTGTCGGCTTCCTGGTCTTCGTCAGTCTGGCGTTGCTGATCGCCCTCCGTTCGCCGGCTGGGGCGGGTCTCCTGGCTTCGGCGATGATGCTTTCCCTCGCCACCAGCCTCTTCGCTCCGCTGGCCGAGTTGTCGGGCCCGCCGGCGGTAATAGCCCGGATCGTCGGTGAGATAACCCCAGAAGAGACGGTCGGGTTTTGGATCTCAACCTCTGGCTTGCTGCTCTTGGCGTTCCTGCTGACCCTTCCCGACGGCAAGCTGCGCAAAGGGGACGCGGCGGTGCTGGCGTTGCTGGCAGGTTTGGGTGTGGCTGCATTAGTCGCCCCCGGAGGGCCCTTGGACCCCCACACTTTCCCTGGCCCGTTGCGGAGCCTCTTTACCGCGGCTCCGCCGTTTGTGGGGCTGGGCCTCGCCTGGCGGCGACTCATGCCCGCGCCGGTCGCTTCCCGCCGGCAGTGGCGTCCCGTGTTGGTGGCACTGACCCTCGTCTTCGTCGCCTACCTGGTTCTGGTCATGCTTCGGCCCGAACTGCAGCCCGACGCCTTCGATCTCGTCCTCGTCACCCCTCGCCTACAAGCCCTTTACGCCCTGAACATCCTGCTGCTGTTGACCGGGGCGGTCTTTGCCCTCCCCTGGTCGATCGTGGTGGCGGTGGTGAGGTACCGGCTCTTCGACATCGATCTGCTCCTCAACCGGGCCTTGGTCTACGGCTCGTTGACCCTGATCGTGAGCGCCATCTTCGCGGGGGTTACATATTTGGCTTCCGCCGGACTGGGTGGGCAGCTGGGGGAGATGTTCTCCGGCCTTCCGGTGGGGCAGGCCGCCGCCCTGGCTGGTGTCATCACTGGAACGGTGCTGGCGGGCAGCCTGCAACCGCTTCGCCGGCGAGTGCAACGAGGCGTAGATCGCCGCTTCTATCGCGAGAAGTTCAACGCCGATGAGGCCCTTGACCTGCTCACCAAGAACCTGGGCTATGTGGTCGACCGGAATCGTCTCCTCGAAGAAGTGGAGGCTCTGCTGGGCAAGACTCTGCAGCCCGAATGGCACTCCCTTCTCACCCGGGATGAGGTCCCTCCCCTTCTTCGGGCCCTGGGGACCGAACCGGTGCTTTCTCCCCAGCCGGGAGTGGAGGTGGCGGTGCCCTTATGGGCAGGGGACGGAATGACTGGTGTATTGGTGATGGGTGGTCGCAAGGCGCATCTGCCCTATCGCGGATTGGAACTTTCCTTCCTGCGCCGGGTCGGCGAACGGCTGGGCCCGGCGTTGCGGACGGTCGAGCTGGTCGAGCGCCAAGAGGCTGATCGGTTACGCCGGGAGCAGGTCGATCACGAACTGTCGGTGGCCCGCCGGATTCAGCGGGAGCTCTTACCTAAGGAGGTGCCGCAGCCCCCCGGGTGGTGTTTCCAGGTGTTCTACGAGCCGGCCCGGGAGGTGGGAGGAGACTTCTACGACTTTTATCCCCTTGCCGACGGGCTCCTCGGGATCGCCGTCGGGGATGTCACCGATAAGGGTATGCCGGCGGCATTGGTGATGGCCTCGTGCCGAACCGTGATTCGGGGTATTGCCCTCAGCGGTATGGCTCTAACACCGGGCGAGGTTCTGGCCCGTTCCAATGAACTGCTGGTGACCGACATCCCCGCGGGGATGTTCATCACCTGCCTGTATGGGGTTCTCGACCTCGAACAGGGACGCTTCAGATTCGCCAACGCCGGTCACAACCCGCCTCAACGCCGTCACCAGCGGGGGTCTTACGAACTGTTCGCCCGAGGTATGCCTTTGGGCCTAATGAGCGGGATGATTTATGAGGAAGTCGAGGTGGTGTTGGAGGGAGGCGACGACCTCGTCCTCAGCTCGGACGGAATCACAGAAGCGCGCAATCCGACCGGAGAGATGTTTGGCTTCGACCGGTTGCGGGACACGGTAGCCGGTGCCGACGGTGAGCTGCTGCGGGCTTTGCTCGCCGCCCAGGCCGGTTTTGTGGGGCCGGGATGGCAACAGGATGACGACATCACCCTGATCCAGATCTCCCGCGTCCAATGATTCGCCCGACCCTACCCCCCTGGGCCCAGGGCCATTAGCGTCCCTGGCCGGGTCAGGGGCCTTCCCGTTGGGAAAGGCGCCGGGTTAGAAAATCTCGGGGCACCACGGCTGGGGTGACCAGGTGAACATCTGGTCTGCCAGCCGCAAGGCCGCAGCTTCTCCCTCGAGGCGGTTGAGAGCGGCCAACGTCTGGAAACGGCTCAGCCCGAGATAAGCGGCGCTGAAATCTTCGATGTCGAGGGAGATGTCGGGCTCGGCGCGGGCGAGGCGGGCTTCGCCCTGCCCGCTTTCGACGACGAGTTCCACCACTTCCGACCTACCGAGAAAAGGGTCGTTGACCCGAAAGAGCAGGCGTCCGTCGTGTTGATAGGCCCGGGAGGCAAGGGCCACGGGGAGATCGAGCAAGCGGACCCAGACCCCGTCGCCTATTCGACCCACGGCCCGGCGGGGGGCGGCCAGCAGCTCGAAAAGCGGGTCGTCGGGTGGACGGAGCGAGGCGTTCACCTTGGTTACCAGGTCGTGGCTGAGAGCAAGGCGCCACAGGCCGGCCCACCCGCCCGGGGTGGAAGCGACCAGATCGATCACCCGTACCTCGCCGGTGCCGTGGCCATCCTCCCAGCCACTCTTCTGGCGGTAGATCATGTAGCCGCTCTCGTCCTCGGCCACGGCGAAACGAAGCGCGGTGGCGCCTCCCCGCTGGTTGGAGTGGTCGGAGAAGAATCGAGCCTCCCACCAGGGTTGGGATCGGCGGATGAATCCGGGGCGGTACCGGCGGAGACCCTCGTAGATGACTGGGATGAGAGAGTGGGCCGGTTCGGGATCAGATATTCGCACTGGCACCGGCGGGGGAGACCCCCGATGAAAGGAGGCGTGGCGAGGATCGATGGTCAGCTCATGCTGAATCGTGGCCATCCCATAGCCGAAGCGGCCATATATCCCGGAGTCGGATGCCCACAGCGCCGCCAGCGGCTCTTCCCGCTGGCGTACGTCGTCCAGATGGGATGCCATCATCATCCGCAGCGCGCCCTGGCGACGATGGGTGGGGAGGACTGCCACCGTGGTGGTGCCTCCCACCCGGGCCACACCACCGGGAACCGTCATCTCTAGGGAATACGCCCCCGAAGTTCCCACCATGGTGGCGCCGTCGAAAGCGCAGAAGCTTCGCTCTGGTTCCCAGGTGCTCAGAAACGCGGCTTGACGCTCTTCGGCCATGTCCCAGCCAAAAGTGCGGCCCAGCACGTTGCGGAATTCGCCGACCATGCCGGCGGAGGCGGGGCGGACGGTCAAGCTCATCTAGGCCTGGCTGGCGAGAGCCCTTACCCCTTCCACCGCCGTGGTGAAGGCGTCTTCGGCGTCGTCGTAGGCGGCTACCCCCGCCCGGCGCCCATCGCCGGTATCGGGGGGTGGAGCCAGTAAGCCTTCCAGCGCGGCATCGGCCGCCGCCACTGCCTGCTCGGCGGCTGCCACCACTGCCTGGTGGGCTTCCTCGAAACCTTCTGGTGGAACCACCGCCGCTACCTCCTCGGCCAGGGTGGTGGTTTCGGCTAGAACTTCCTCGAATGCCGCCCGGGCCTGGTCGTAACTAACGGTCCGGGGGTCGGCGTCGAAGCCGGTGTTGGCGGCGCCCAGCTGAGACTGCAGATCAGTGAGGCGCACCTCGAAAGCGGAGAGAGCATCCACGTACTCCTGGGCGTCAGGGGCAATGGTGGTGCTGGTAGTGGAACCGTCGGTGGTAGTGGTGCCGTTGCCCGCGGTGGTGGTGGTGGTGCCGTTGCCGCCGGGGACGGTGGTGCTGGTGGTAGCGGCGGTGGGTAGTTCCCGCACGAACACATAGGTGAAGGCCACCATGGCCAGGACCACGAGCGGCAGCATCCAGCGCCCGGGCTTGGGGTCGTAGTTGGATGTCATCGACGGGCCAGGGTAGTAGTGGCCGCTGCCAGAACTTGACCGACGACCCTCTTGCACCCGCCCTGCTCCCCTCGTACTTTCAATGAGTGGACGACGACGACGAACAGTTCGAGCGAATCCCCTGGGATCAGATCAAGCCCGCCTCCAGTTCCCGGGCCAAGGTGGCATACGTGGCCGCGGCGGCGCTGGTAGCGGCTTCCGTTTCGGCAGCCTTGGCACGCAACTTCGTTGGCTCCCCGCCGGCCTCCTCGGCCACCACCGCGGCTGCGCCGATGATGCCCGCCCCGGCCACGACTTCCACCTCCGTCCCTCCGGCATCGTGGGCGGAGGCCGACTTGATGGCAGTTCACCCCGAGAGCCTGGAGGCGGAGGCGGCGGCGGTGGCGGAGTGGATGGCGGCCGACTACTTCACGGTCGATGGCAGCTCGGGCTGGAGTGAGCACCTGGCCGGTTTGTTCCCAGCCGGCTCACCGTTACCTAAACCAGACGCCGGCTACCGGTCGTTTGTGGAGTGGGCCCAGTCCATCGCCGTCTCGGAGTCGGGTCCGGGGCAGTTCACCGTCACCGTGATTGTGCGCCGGCTGGCCGCGGTAGACCCCGATCCCTACCAGCGTCTCCCGTTGGAAGCGGTGGAGGTGCATATGCGGTGGACCGATGAGGGTTGGTCGGTGTTGGACTTGCCGGCCCGCGCTCCCCTGCCCCAACTGGCCCAGGCGCCTCCTTGGCCGGCGGAGCAACCCCCGGAGGAGGTGGTGGCCGAGGCTGTCGCCATGACTGGTGGGGGAGGGACGGTGCTGGGCGGCAGCCAGGTGGAGGGAGGCTGGCGGTTGGTGGTGGAGGTGGTCGACCCAATGGGAGGTCGGTGGCCGCTGACGGTGTTCGTGGCGGCTCCGCCGGCCACCGGTTGAGCTCAGGAAAAGTGCTCTTCTAGGATCGCCCGGGCGGCGGTCACGATGCTCTCCCAATCGGCCTCGGGGCGTTTGGAGATGGTGACGAAGTCGGCGGTGAGAAAGATGCTGGTGATGCCGGGAACGGCCAGCAACTCCTGAGCGAGGGGGTCTTCGGTGGGCTTATCCGGGACGAAGGTGGCGGGCCCACCCACCGGCTTTCCTACCGTGAACTTGACCGCATTGGGATTGGGAGTGCCTTCAACTGTTATCACAACCCCCTTTTTATCAGCCAAAGTGACCCTGCAACGACCACTTTGGCTGATAAGAACGCGAGGGGTGGTTGATCGATGACGGTAGGAGTCGACGTCGGCGGCACTTTCACTGACGTGGTCTACTGGGATGGGGAGAGCTTCAGCACCGCCAAAGTTTCCACTGCGGTCCGTCAAGCCGAAGGGGTGGCGCTGGGTTGTGGGGAGGTCCTGGGAGATCGGACCGATGGTCTCCTCCTCCATGGCACCACGGTGGCCACCAACGCCCTCCTCGAGCGGCGGGGGGCGAAAGTGGCCCTGGTCACCGACGCCGGTTTTGAGGGTCTGATCGAGATCGGACGTCAGGATCGGCCCTCTTTGTACGACACTTTCGCCGACCGTCCCCCTCCCCTGGTCGAGCCCGATCTGCGCTGGGGATGGCCCCAGCCCCGACCTCTCTCGGAAGTGGTGGAAGCCGCACGACCGGAGGCGCTGGCCATCGGTCTGCTCGGCTCCTATCGCGATGGTGGGGCCGAGGAGGAGATCGCCAGTCTGCTGGGAGACCTTCCCCTCAGCCTCTCGCATCGGGTCAGCCCCGAATTCCGCGAATACGAGCGGATTGCCACCACCGTTCTCAACGCCTACCTGCAACCGGTGGTGTCCAGCTACCTGGCCGATCTATCCGAGCGACTGGCGGACATGGTGAAGCGGGTGTTGATCCTCCGCTCCAGTGGAGGGCTCGCCTCGGTGGCAGGGGCGAGTTCGCTGGCCGCCTCCATCCTCCTATCAGGTCCGGCCGGAGGGGTGGTGGCAGCAGCAGCTTGCGGGAGCTTCCACTCCTGGAATCGGGTGGTCTCTTTCGACATGGGCGGTACCAGCACCGACGTCTGCCGCATCGAGAGCGGCCGGCCCGAGCTCGTCACTGAACGGACGCTGGAGGGGATCACCTGCCGGCTGCCCTCGGTGGCCATCCACACCATCGGCGCCGGAGGAGGCAGCATCGCCTGGCTGGACGCGGGTGGTGCTCTCCGGGTCGGACCCACCAGCGCCGGGGCGTGGCCGGGCCCGGCCAGTTATGGACGGGGGGGTCGGCTTCCCACCGTCACCGACGCCAATCTCCTGGTGGGCCGGCTCGGCACCGAGTCGGCTCTGGCCGGGGGGCTTGAGCTTTCTGTCCCCGCCGCCCGCCAGGCGGTGGAAGAGGTCGCCGCCCGCGCCAACCTAGAGGTAACTGCGGTGGCCGCCGGGGTCATCGAGGTGGTGGAGATCCACATGGAGCGGGCGCTTCGCCGGGTGTCGATTGAGCAGGGTGCCGACCCCCGAGGAGCGGCCTTGGTCGCCTTCGGGGGCGCTGGCGGGCTCCACGCCACCGCCCTGGCCCGGCGGCTCCAAATGCCAGCGGTGCTGATCCCTCCCCATGCGGGGGTTTTCTCGGCGTTGGGCTTGCTCATGAGCCCGCCCCGCCACGATCAGGCCCGCACCGTCTTCCTCTCGGAGGGGGATGTGCGGCTGGCCGCTGAGGTGGATCGGCTACTCGAAGAGTGCCGGCGCGAGTTCCGCCTCCAAGCCGGGCATGATGCGACGACGACCGAGGTCCAGGCCGACCTTCGATACCCCGGTCAATCGCACGAGACCATGACCATCCACCACCCGGGGGAAGGGTGGCACGAGCTGACCGGCCGGTTCCATCAGCGTCACCATCAGCTGAATGGCTTCTCCCGGCCGGAGCAGCCCGTGGAACTGGTCACGATCAGAGTGGCGGTGAGCTCGACCCCGTCGATGAGCTGGTCCGACCTGCCGTCACCTCGTCCTCAGGGCGAGCGGGTGCTGGGCGAGCGCACTCTGGTGGGCGGGGAGAGGGTCACCCGCCACCGTCGACTCGGTCTGGCGCCCGGTGACGAGGTAACCGGCCCGGCGGTGATCGAAGAGGCCCACGCCACCATTTGGGTGGACAGGGGAGAACGTGCCCTGGTGCTCGAGGATGGAACCTTGGAGATCCGGTGGTGATCTCTTGGTGATCGATCCGACTTCTCTGGAGGTGGCCCGTCATCGTTTTGCCTCGGTGGCCGACGAAATGGGTGCGGTGCTGCGACGGACCTCACATTCACCCAACATCAAAGAGCGGGCGGACTGTTCGGTGGCGTTGTTCCTCCCCTCGGGGGAGATGCTGGCCCAGGCGGAGCACATTCCTGTCCACCTCGGTTCGATGCCGGCCTCGGTGGAGGCGGTGCTGTCTCGCTTCGAGTTGGAACCCGATGTGCAATACGCCGTCAACGACCCGTATGACGGCGGCACCCATCTCAACGATCTCACCCTGGTCCGCCCGGTGATGGTGGGAGGGAAGCTGGTGGCGATCGTCGCCAATCGGGCCCATCACGCCGATGTGGGGGGGGAGGCGCCGGGATCAATGCCGGCCCACGCCCTGACCCTCTCCCAGGAGGGACATGTGGTGTCGCCCACCCGGGCAGTGGAAGGAGGGCAGTGGTTGGAGGCCTTCCACCGTCCCTTCCTCGATGCCACCCGCACCCCCGACGAACGGGCCGGCGACCTCGCTGCCCAGCTCGGCGCTAACGAAGTGGGGGCGCGGCGGGTAGCCGAGCTAGTTGAGGAGATAGGTGAGGACTCGTTCCGCGTCCTGGGACAGAGTCTGCTCGACTACGGGGAGAGGAGAACTATCGCCGCCCTCCAGGGTCTACCAGCGGGGGACTACTCGTTCACCGACTTCCTTGAATGGGGGGAAGAGGACGTCGCCATCCGGGTGCGGATCACGGTGGAGGGAGGTTGCCTCCACGCCGACTTCTCGGGCACCGACCCGCAGGTGGCGGGCAACATCAACGCCGTCGAGGCCGTCACTCGATCGTGTCTCTATTTCGCGGTGCGGGTGGCAACCGATCCCACCATCCCTGCCAATGGGGGCTGCTACCGGCCCCTCACCCTGACCGCCCCGGCAGGAAGCGTGGTCAATGCCCTCTCCCCGGCGGCAGTGGCGGCCGGCAACGTGGAGACCAGCCAGCGGATCGCCGATGTGTTGCTGGGAGCTCTGGCCCAGGCGGCACCCGATCGGGTCCCGGCGGCGTCGCAGGGCACCATGAACAACATCCTGCTCGGCAACGACCGCTACGCCTACTACGAGACCCTGGCCGGCGGGCAAGGAGGTCGCCCGGGGAAGCCCGGCCAATCGGGAATCCACACCGGTATGACCAACACCCGCAACACCCCCATCGAATCGCTCGAGCTGCACTACCCGTTTCGGGTCAGGCGCTACACGCTTCGTACTGGGTCGGGGGGTGGCGGACAGTTCCCCGGCGGGGAGGGGGTGGAGCGTGAACTGGAGTTCTCGGAGGCGGCCACCCTCTCTCT
>DATEDX010000281.1:0-6598 GCA_035281425.1 Acidimicrobiia bacterium | reverse complement strand
CTGCGGAGAGATCATCGAATTTGGCGAGATGGGGTTCGAGCAGGTCGACTGCTTTGAGGGGAAGGCTCTCCTCGAGATAGGAGAACCCGAGGCTGGCAACCATCCGGTTCTCCCCGGCTACATCCCCGGCTGAGCGGTAGTAGTCGAGCGCCAGCCGGCCGTATCTCTCCGACTCCTCACGGCGTGCCAGCCGGGTGGCGGCTTCGGTCATCATCTCCCAGAACGGCGCCCGCAAGGCCGGGGTGTCGGCCAGGGCCAACGCCTGCTGGCTGATGGTCAACACCTGTTCGTGGCCCCGGAGGTCGGCGGCTCGATGGGCGGCGGCCGACATCGAGCCCAGGGCCTTGGCCCGCACCTCGTCGGCTTCGGGTCCGGTGGGGGTGGCCTCCAAAGCCTCGAGGTAATGAGATGCTACGACCACCGCCAATTCGGGATCCTCCAGACCTTCGTAATAACGGGCCACGTCGAGATGGCGGTCACGGCGAGTCTCCCGGCTCATCCGCCGGAGGGTGACATCCCGGATCAGGCTTTGCAGGAATCGGTATTGCCCGCGCTGGGGGGACCGAGGATCGCGTACCGGCTCGATCAGCTCCCGGCGGACCAGGGAGCCGACCCGCGCCTCCAGGTCGGCGGCGGGAAGAGCGCTGACAGTGCTGAGACCTTCCAGAGTGAAGCTCTGCCCGAGAACCGCAGCATCCTGGAGGAGGGCGCGGTCTTCGGGAGCAAGCCGGTCGAGGCGGGCCCCGATCACTGCTTGCAGCGACTCGGGAACGGCCAAGTCGGTGACCGAACCCACCAGCTGATAGGAGCCGCCAACTTCCGCCACGTCGCCCTGAGCCACGAGCATCCGCAGCAACTCCACGGCATACATCGGCACCCCGGCTGCCCGGGTGACGATGGCCCGCACTGCCTCGTCGGGAAGGCCCGGAACTGTCCCCCGCACCATCGTCTCCATCTCCTGGTCGGATAGAGGTCCGAGCCGGACGCTGATCAAACCCTGGCGAGCGGTGCCCCAACTCGGCCTCCGCTCGGTCAACTCGGGGCGAGCCAGAGCGACGACCAGGATGGGACGGTCCCGCCACCAGTCGATCAGCTCCTCCACGAAGTCGAGAAGAGCGCTGTCAGCCCAGTGCACGTCTTCGAACACCAGAACCGTGGTACCGGCTTGGGAGACTCCTTCGAAGAAAGAACGGACCGCCGCCTCCAGCTCGGCACGGTCGCCGGCTGGGGCTTGGCCAAGGCCGAGCACTGCTGCCAGCCGCGGAGCCGCCCACTGGCGCCGTTCAGAATCTTCGAGGTACTGGTCGAGGGCTTGATCGAGGGCGTTTCTGGCCTCCTCGGCCGGGTCGGTCTCGGAGATCCCAGCTCGAGTACGGATCATCTCCGCCGCCGCCCAGAAGGTGACCCCGTCGCCGTAGGCCGGGGACCTCCCTTCGTGCCAGTAGATGTCCTCCACCAGTCCGTCTATGTACTTCTGGAACTCCCAGATCAGCCGCGATTTGCCGATGCCACCTTCCCCGACGATGGAAACCATCCGCGCCCGCTGGTCCCGGGTCACCGAGCCGAGGAGGTCCTTGAGGAGGCGGAGCTCTTCCACCCTTCCCACGAAGGGCGGCTCGAGTTGGTCGCTGCGGCCCGCCCCCCCTCGTTCGGAGACGATGCGCAGGGCACGCCAGGCCTTGACCGGCTGAGTCTTGCCTTTGACGGTGAGCTCCCCCACCGGTTCGAAGACAATGGCCGACGAAGCTGCCTGGTAGGTGACGTCGCCGGCGAGGACTCCTCCGGGGGGAGCTTCGGATTGGAGGCGGGAGGCGATGTTGACGTTGTCTCCCGCAACGAGGCCCATCTGGTTTCCGCCCGGCCCCACCGACGCCTCCCCGGTATGGATCCCCACCCGAAGCGCCAGCTCGGTGGCACCGGCGTCGGCGGCCAGCTTGGCCACCGCCTCCACCAGCTCGAGACCGGCCCGGACTGCCCGTTCCGGGTCGTCTTCGTTGGCGGCGGCCGCTCCCCACACCGCCATCACCGCGTCGCCGATGAACTTGTCGACCGTGCCGCCGAAGCCGGTGATGATCTCAGAGGCGCGACCGAAGTAGGCGGTGAGGAAGCTGCGCACGTCCTCTGGGTCACGGCCTTCGGAGAAGGTGGTGTAACTGGCCAGGTCGGCAAAGAGCACGGTGATGAGCCGCCTCTCGGTGGCTGGGGTCGAGCGTTCGGGTCGCTCGGCGGGAGTGAGGACGAGGGAGTGGCCGCACTGGCCGCAGAAACGCATGCCGGGCGGGTTATGGCTGCCGCAGTTGCCACAAATCTGTTCGAGGGCATGGCCGCACCCACCGCAGAATCGGTGGGTGTCTGGGTTCTGGGTACCGCAGTTGGGGCAGGTCACCGCCCGATCACGTTACTCCCCGGGTACTCGGGCGAGGCGATGACAGGCCGCATCGGTGGGGTCAGATCACACCCCTCCAGCGGGCCCTCGCTCCGGGTCAGGCCGCTAAACCGAATGCAATCTTGGGTAGTAGAGCACGGCTATTGCATTAGGTTTCGGTGGCTTCGCCGGCGCTGATGATGACCTCCCCCCCGGTGACGATGGGCGGGGCGATCTGGTAGGCGTCGGCCATTTCGTTCCAGGCCTGGAAGCGCGGATCGGAGTCGTGTAGGTGGTGGCCTTCGCTCCCGGCGAAGGCGACACTGATCAAATATTGGACCGCACCCTCCACGGGTTGGGTACTGATGTCCATCTTGGTGAGCGAAGCGTGGAGCATGATCCCTCGACCCACGAAGTCCTCCCAGATGGGTAGCTCATGGTTCCGAAATCCCTGCTCGAACTCCGCCACCTGGCTGGCGTCGATGTTGAGAACGATCCCCACCGCCTCCATGGGCTACCTCCACTGGTCGAGTGCTCCGGAGGGGAAAGCTTATGCGTCGGCGTCGAACCCCCGCACCAGGTCCTTGGGGGCTTGAATGCGCCAGGCGTCCTCTAGCAGTTCGCCCAGTTCGTCGAGATCGATGTGGGCCAGCCGGACCAGGATGGCGGGGAAGCCCTTGTAATGCGGTTCGGTGAAGAACTTGGTGGGGTAAGAAGCGATGAGCGCTTCCTTGTCGGCCTCATTGCCGACCCGGATCGCCACCACCTCAGGGTTGGGAACTCTCGGACATCCTCTTGGGTAGCCATCCTCGGATCAAGAGTACTATTATCTATCGCACATCTAATGTGGACTTGATATGAAGATTCAACGAACCACGTTAGTGGCTGATACCAATGACCTTTCGGTCCTCAGGGAAGAGGCCCGGCGGCGCGGCACCTCGCTTGGCCGTCTGCTGGGCGAGCTCGTCGAAAGGGAGGCGGCGGCGATTCGGGCTTCTCGCCGCCCCCGAGTGGGTGTCGTTGACCGTCCCGTGGCTATTGCCCAAGCGATGGAAGAAGACCGGGAGGGTCCGGCGCGGGCCGAATTCCGATCCGGATGAGTCTGGTCCTCGACACCGGGCCGATCGTCGCCCTCCTCAACGCCGGTGATCCGGATCACCATCGCTGTGCCCAACTCCTGGCCGACACCCATGAGGAGTTGGTGATTCCCACGCCGGTGCTCGTCGAGGTTGACTACTGGTGCCAAAAGCTGCTCGACCTCCGTGCCTTTCGGATATTGGTGGAAGACATTGCCGCCGGGGCTTATCACTGCTTCGAGTTGGGAGTGACCGGCCTGCAACGGGCCTTGGAGCTGGAGGACACCTATCGGGACCTCAACCTCGGGTTCGTCGACGCCGCCGTCGTCGCCACCTGTGAACTTCTCGATGAAGACCGGGTGGTGACGCTCGATCGAAGACACCTGGGAACGGTGCGGCCCGGTCACCGCCCCTATCTCCAACTCCTCCCCGAATAGTTCTCTTGCCTGGTGCCCTGGTAAAGGACTCGGCATACGGCACTGCAGGACGATCGACACTTCGCACATTGACATTCGGGGGCGGGTTTGTTGTACTGGCTCGACCAGGCGCGCTCATCAAGAGCGGTGGAGGGACAGGCCCTGTGAAGCCGCGGCAACCGACTGGTTCGGTGCCAATGCCTGATCGATGAGACAGCCCGAGCGGAAGGTCCGCCGGCTGCAGCCGAAGAGCGCGTTCCGGCTACAGAAGGAGCTGCGCATGCTGCACAACCGGGTGACCTCAAAGTCACCTCCCCGAGGCACCTGCCGGTGTCGCCGCTCTCGGGTGACCGAGACGAGCTCCGGCTCGTAACGAACGCCAACCACCCGAGAGCGCAAACCCCTCCGGCGTTCATCTACCCGACCAGGACCTCGCGTCCACTTGGTAAGAGAGGAGACCATGACCACCATCACCAAACCAGTAGACAATGGCGTCAATGTCCAGGCGTTGCTCGACGCTCGCACTGCCCTCAGCGAAACCCCCCAAGGCGCCAAATTCACGTGGAAAGCCGCCACCCAGTGGGTCAACGGCACCCACAGCCAATCGGAAGTGGCGGGGTTCTACGGGCTGGGCGGCGACCAGCGCCACCGCTCCACCTTCATCTTCGAAGCCGACCACCCCGAGGTGTTCGCGGCGGAAGACAACGGCGCCACCCCGGTGGAGTTTGTCCTCGTCGGTCTGGCCAGCTGCCTCACCGCCGGAGTGGCGGCGGTGGCCCAGAACCGGGGAATCCAGCTCAACTCGGTGAAGGCCTCGATCGAAGGGGACATGGACATTCTCGGCATCCTTGGTGGCGACCCCGAGATCCGCAACGGGTTCACCGACATCCGGGTTCACTATGAGATCGACGCCGACGCCACCTCCGAGGAGATCGAGGCGATCGTGGCCCAGTCGCAGAAGCGGAGCGCGGTTTTCGACGTGCTCACCAACCCGACCAACGTCACCGTCACCGTCAACTGAATCAGCCGATGGACACGACCACGGTCGTGATCGGGGCCGGTCACACCGGCCTCGCCGTTAGCCACCTCCTCAGCCTGCGTTCGATCGACCACGTGGTCCTCGAGCGCGGGGAGGTGGCTAACTCCTGGCGTACCGAACGGTGGGAGTCGCTCCGGCTTCTCACCCCCAACTGGCAGACCCGTCTCCCCGGTCACAGTTATCAGGGCGACAACCCCGACGGGTTCATGACCATGCCCGAGCTGGTCGACTTCCTCTCCGGCTACGCCAAATGGGTCGAGGCTCCCCTCCAACTCCACACCACCGTCACCTCCCTCACCCGACTCAACGGTGGCTACCGGGTGGAGACCGACAACGGGATCTGGAAGGCACCCACGGTGGTGGTGGCGAGCGGCGGCTTCAACCAACCCAAGGTGCCGGCCCTGGCCGATTCGCTCCCCCCGGGAGTCGAATCGGTTACACCTTTCCAATACCGGCGTCCCAGTCAGCTTCCCGCCGGACCGGTCTTGGTAGTAGGGGCTTCGGCCACCGGGGTGCAGATCGCCGAGGAGGTGCAGCGGTCGGGGCGGCAGGTGACCCTGGCGGTCGGGGAACACGTCCGCCTTCCCCGCCTCTATCGGGGGAAAGACATCATGTGGTGGCTGGAGCAGGTAGGGATCCTCAACGAGCGCTACGACGAGATCGACGACCTGGTCCGGGGGCGTCATCTCGCCTCCCCTCAACTGGTCGGCACCCCCGAGCGCACCACTTTGGATCTCAACACCCTCACCGGTTTGGGAGTGCGACTGGTGGGCCGCTTCGCCGGCATCTCTGAAGGCAAAGCTCAGTTCTCAGGTTCGCTTCGCAACAAATGCAACCTGGCCGACCTCAAGTTGGGACGCCTCCTCGACACCATCGATCAGTGGGTCACGGAACGAGGGCGCGACGACGAGTTCGACCCGCCCCACCGCTTCCCCCCGACGCGGGTGGAGGCCTCGCCCCCCTTACTGCTTGATCTGCACCGGGAAGGGTTCAGGGCGGTTCTCTGGGCCACCGGATTCCGTCCCGACTATTCCTGGCTGCATCTCCCCGTCTTCGACCGCAAGGGCGAGATCCGCCACGAAGGAGGGATCGTGCCCGACTCCCCCGGGCTCTACCGGATCGGCCTCAACCTCCTCCGGCGCCGCAAGTCGAGCTTCATCCATGGGGCCGAAGACGACGCCCGCGACCTCACCGACCACCTTTTCTCATATCTCGGCTCGCCGTAAGCGGATACCCCAGGACCCCCTCCGGGCCACCTCCCCCAGGACCCCCTCCGGCCCTCCGGGCCACCTCCCCCAACACTCGCTTCGCTCGCTGGGGGAGGAAGTTGCTTCGCTCGCTGGGGGAGGAAGTTGCTCTTCTCCCCCCAGGAGGCCCGTCAGGGCCGACGTTGGGGGGAGTACCCCGAAGGGGGGAGGGGGGTCCCTTCTACCCGGCCCAGGCTCCGGGGGCCGACGTTGGGGCGAGTATCCCGAAGGGGGAGGGGGCCTCATCTCGGCATTAGCTGTTCAGGCCCCAGAGTGAGAAGGACTGGGCCAAGGCCGAGATGCCTAGCTCGTCGCTGGTGACGGTGAGGATCACCTCTTCCCCCGCCTCGGCCAAGTCCCATCTGGCAAAGCTGCAACATTGTCCTTCCGCCTCCACCAGGCGCATTAGCTCATCCTCGGCTGTGGCTGAGAATCGAATCGTGAGCATCTGGTCG
>DATEDX010000280.1:0-3179 GCA_035281425.1 Acidimicrobiia bacterium | reverse complement strand
ACCCCCACCAGCTTGTCGGGGAACACCAGCTTGGCGGCCAGGGCGAACGGCAGCCCGGTGCCGAGGGTGCCGAACGGACCGGGATCAAGGACATGTCCGGGATTGGAAACCCGAAGCCAGCGGGCGGTGGTAGAGACGATGTCGCCCCCGTCGACGGCGACTATGGCGTCCGTCCCAAAGAAGGTGGCTACCTCACGGGCGAACCGCTGCGAGTTGACCGGGGAAGAGGCGGCCTGGTCGGCTTCGGCTTCAAATTCGGCCTGACGCCGCCGGTCGAGGTCCATGATCTGTTCCGCCCAGGAGCTGTGGGATCTCGCCGCTCCGCCCGCCTCCACCAGCTGACCAACTACTTCGGTGGGGTCGGCTACCACCCCGAGATGGGCGGGGCGGTTCCAGCCGATCCGGTCCGGGTCGAGGTCGATGTGGATGACGGTGGCTTGCGGGTTGACTTTCTCTCCGTAGTTGGTGCGGAAGTCCCAGTCCACGCCCATAGCGAGGAGGAGGTCGCAGCCGGCCATCGCCTGGCTGCGAGCGTGGTTTCCCAGCAGGGGATGTCCATAGGAAAGCGCCCCCCGAGCGCGAGAGTTGAGGAAGGTGGGCGCCCCCAGCAGCTCGGCCAGCTCGGGCATCCGATTGACCTGCCCGGGGCGGACCGGCGCCCCGGCGAAGATGACCGGGCGCTCCGCCTCCCCCAACACCTTCAGAATCGCGGAGAGGGTGGCGGAGTCGGCTCCGGCTGGCGCCTGCACCCGATAGTCGGAAGGCCAGGCCACCGCCTCCTCTTCGATCATGTCGAACTGGACGTCCATCGGTACATCCAAGAAGACCGGACCGCCCCGACCGGCGAAAGCATGGCGGGCAGCGGTAGCGACATAGTCGGCTAGCCGTTCCACCTGCCAGGCGGTGGCCGCCCAGGCAGTGATCGACTCGAATAAGCGAGGGTGGTTCATCTCCTGGAGACCACCCTTGAGCTCCTGGCGTATGAGGTGCCGGCCGCCGAGGAGAAGCAGAGGGGTCCGCGAGTACCAGGCGTTGGCCACTCCGGTGAAAGCGTCGGTGACACCCGGTCCGGCGGTGACGGCCGCCACCCCTAGATTCCCGGTGAGTCGGGAATAGGCCTCGGCGGCGTGGGCAGCGGCCTGTTCGTGGCGGACGTCGATCACCCTCAGGCCCTCTTGGACGCAGCCGTCAAGAAAGGCGACGATATGGCCGCCGGAGAGGGTGAAAACGGTATCGACCCCTTCCGCTTTCAAGGCCCGGGCCAGAATTTGTCCGCCGTGGATCTTGGCCATTAGGGGAAGTTAGACACTCCCTGGGGATTCTTATGACCCAGGGGGGTCGAAATACGGCCCCTTTGGGTCATAAGAATGCAGGTCACAACTCGTTCCTGATCAGATCCTCGTAACTCTCCCGCCTCACCACCAGCCGGGCCTCACCCGAAGCAACAAACACCACGGCTGGCCGCGGCACCCGGTTGTAGTTGGAGCCCATGGCATGTCCGTAAGCGCCGGTAACCGGGGTAGCGATCAGGTCGCCAACCGCCAGGTCCTCAGTGACCCTTCCTTCCCCGACCAGCACATCCCCCGACTCACAATGTTTTCCTACCAGCCGGATCGTACGGGGCCGGTCGGCCGTCACCGCCCGGGGAACGAAGGTCTCATAACCCGACCCGTACAGGACCGGGCGGGGGTTATCGCTCATGCCGCCGTCGACCGCCACGTAGGTGCGGATTCCCGGAATGTCCTTGATGGTCCCCACGGTGTAGATGGTGACGGCGGCGGCGGCGCAGATAGCCCGACCCGGCTCGACGGATAGCCGGACGGTGAGCCCGGCATCGGTCAGGGCGGTGTTGAGCATGGCGGCCCAGTCCTCCAAGCTCGGAGCCATCTCCCCCTCCACATAGGCCACCCCGAGGCCGCCCCCCATCGACAGCTCCTCGAGGTCGTGGATTTGTGCGAACCGCGCCACCACTCCCAGGGCGGCGGCGAAAGAATCGACCAGGAATACCTGGGAGCCAATGTGAAGGTGGATCCCCCTCAGGCGGAGGGCGGCCATCCCCCTCGCCCGGGCAATGGCCGACGCCGCCGCCCCGGTGGAAAGGGTGAAGCCAAATTTGCTGTCGTCCTGCCCGGTGGCCACATAGTGGTGGGTATGGGCTTCGACTCCCGGCGTCACCCGAAGCAGAACGTCGAAGACGTGACCGGTAGCTTCGTAGAGCCGCTGGATGCGGTCGAGTTCGTCGAAGCTGTCGACCACCAGACGACCGGCTCCGGCGGCGGCGGCTTCCGCCAGTTCGGTTTCCGACTTGTTGTTGCCGTGAACCACCAGCCGCTCCCCGGGGATGCCTGCCCGCAATGCAACGAACATCTCTCCCCCGGTGGCGACATCGACCCGGAGTCCCTCCTCGGCGACCAGCCGCGCCATGGCCAGGGGGAAGAAGGCCTTGGCCGCATAAACCGCACCGTCCCCAAAGAGCCGGCGGGCGGACCGCATCCTGGTACGCAGGTGGGCTTCGTCATAGACAAACAGGGGGGTGCCGTATTCGGCGGCCAGCTCCAGTGTCGAACAGCCGCCGATGACCAACTCCCCCGTGGCGCCCACCTCGGCGCTGTCGGGGAGGAGGGACCAGGTCAGAGCGGTCATAAAACAGTATGCGTCACCGGTAACGACTCAACGACCGGTGAGGGTGTCGAGCATGCCTCCCAAGAAGCGGGAAGGTCGGCCGGTGCGAGCTTCCATCCGGTCGGCCAGGGGTGCCAGCCGGATGGCGGCGTTGACCCCGAGGAATCGAATCGGTTCCGGTTCCCACTTGCGGGCCCGATGTTGAGTCCAGGGAAGACCGATCAGTGGCGACTCCCGGCCCAGCACCAAATCGACCAGGGTGCGGGCGGCGAGATTGGAAGCCACTACCCCTTCCCCAACGTAGCCGCCGGCATAACCCATGCCGCGCAACCGGTCGAACACCACGGCCGGACGCCAGTCGCGGGGTATGGCCACCGCTCCGCCCCAGGCGTGGGTGATCCGGGCGTCGGCCGTCCCCGGGAAAAGTGAGCGGAGGATGGCAGCCACCGCATCGTGGACTCGGGGCTGGCGGTCGAGGGACGCGTTGACCGCCGATCCAAAGTGGTAACGCCCTCCTCGGCCCCCGAAGGCCAGGCGGCCATCGGCGGTTCGTTGCC
>DATEDX010000279.1:0-3607 GCA_035281425.1 Acidimicrobiia bacterium | reverse complement strand
CCGCGACATCGTCGAGGGTCACGGAGGTTATGTGTTCTCCACCGCCGGCGATTCCTTCGCGGTGGCCTTCTCCGACCCCACCCGGGCGCTGGCGGCGGCAGTTCAGGCCCAGAGCTTGATCAGCATCCAAGATTGGCCTCCGCCCGTGTCCATCAAGGTCCGGATGGGCATCCACTCTGGGATCGCCGCCGAACGGGACGGCGACTACTTCGGTTCCGCCCCCAACCGCTGCGCCCGGGTGATGGCAGTGGCCTCGGGTGGTCAGATCCTTCTCACCGCCGCCACCCACGGCATGGTCCAAGACCACCTCCTCGACGGTGTTGGCTTCACCGATCTGGGTCAGCACCAGCTCCGCGACCTCACCGCTCCCGAGCGGATCTTCGCCGTAGTCCATCCCGCCCTTTCGCCGGTTACCGCCATCCGGTCCCTCACCACCCTCCCCAACAACTTGCCCGCTCAACTCACGAGTTTCGTCGGCCGTGAAGAGGAGCTGGCACAGGCGACCAAGCTGCTGGGAGAGAGCCGGCTCCTGACGGTCGCCGGCGTGGGCGGCTCCGGCAAGACCCGGTTGGCGCTGCAGGTGGCCGCCGAGGCGTCTACTCGTTTCCGAGACGGGGTATGGCTCGTCGAGCTGGCCCCGGTGGCCGAGCCCGAGGGTGTGGTCAGGGCGGTGAATGCGGTCCTGGCCGTCCAAGAGATGCCCGAATCCAGCTTGGAGGAGGTGCTGATCGAACACCTTCGCCCGCGTAACGCCCTCCTCATCCTCGACAACTGTGAGCATCTCGTGGCCACGGTTGCGGCGCTGGTTGAGCGCCTCCTCGGTGCCGCCCCCCAGCTCACGGTCATGGTCACCAGCCGCGAGCTGTTGGGGGTCCCTGGAGAGATTGCATATCAGCTCCGCTCGATGCGAGTACCCGATGAAGAACCGCCGCTGGAGGAGCTCACCGCCTACGACGCCATCCAGCTGTTTGTTTCCCGGGGCGAGGCCGCCCAGGCTGGGTTCCGTCTCACCAGCGCCAACGCCGCCACCGTCATCCAGCTCTGCCGGCGGCTCGACGGGATGCCTCTGGCCCTGGAACTGGCTGCCGCCCGGCTGCGAGTGCTCTCCCTGGAGCAGATCGCGGCCCGCCTCGACGACCGCTTCCGCCTCCTCACCGGTGGCAGCCGCACCGCCCTTCCCCGCCAACAGACGCTCCAGGCAGCAATTGATTGGAGTTACGACCTGCTCAGCGAAGGCGAGAAGCTGCTCTTCGATCGCCTTTCGGTCTTTCAGGGAGGTTTCACCTTGGAAGCGGCCGAGGAGGTCTGCGCCGGCGACGGTATAGACCAGTTCGAGGTGCTCGACCTTGTCTCCCATCTGGTTGACAAATCGTTGGTGGCGGTGGGCGACTCCGCTGAGGGCGCCCGTTATCGCATGTTGGAGACCCTCCGGCAATACGCTCGAGAGCGACTGGTCGAGCGGGGGGAGACCGAGCCCATCCGTCGCCGGCACGCCCTTCACTTTCACGACCTCACCAACCGTGCCCTACCCCACCTCCGCGGGCCGGAGGAAGACCGGTGGCTGGACCGGTTGGAGACCGAGCACGACAACCTCAGGCAAGCTCTCCGCTGGGCCATCGACGCCGGGCAGGTGGACTTGGGTCAGAGCCTGGCAGGGCTGTTGTACCGGTTCTGGATGCTCACCAACCATGTGCTCGAAGGCCGCGCCTGGCTGGAGCAGGTCCTCGCCCTGGGCACCGGGTCGCCCTCAGCCCGGGGCAGGGCCTTGCTGGGGGCAGGGACCCTCTCCATGGTCCACTTCGATATGGCGACCGCCCGCCGGGACTTGGAGGAGGCCCTGACTGCCATCCGCCAGGCGGGGGATGATGTATTGCTGTCGGCCGCCCTCAATAACCTCGCCATCATCCTGATCGAGACCGGTGAGACCGAGGCCTCTATCAAGGTCCTTGAGGAGGAGCTCGAGCTGGGCCTAACTCGAGGGGACCACGAGACCGCGGCCTTCACCTATCAGAACCTGGCCGATCTGGCCCTCTCCGACGGTGACCTGGCGAGAGCGCACGGACTGTTGGCGGACTCCCTCACCCATGCCCGCGGCTTCGGTTCAAGGATCCTCCTCAGCAACGCTCTCGCCCGGGCCGGATTAGCCCTGTTGGCAGTTGATGATCTTGCCGGCGCTGAGGCGCATTTGGAGGAGCTCGCCGCCTTGGGTCGCATTCCATCTGCCCCCGGGCGCCACTTCGTCATTCCCGGGTTGCTCAAGGGCCGCCAAGGCAACTACCAGGCGGCCTTCGCCGACCTGCAACACCTCGCTCTCTTTCGGACCGTGGCCGGCTATCAACAGCTTTCGGGGGTGATGCGGGAAGCTTTCCTGCAGTGGGCGAAAATCGAACTGGATCGCGACCTGCCGGAGCGGGCAGCGATCATCCTGGCCGCCGCCGAAAAGCTCCGCTCACGTAGACGATTCGGACACGAGCAGAGGTTCGCCGATCGCACCCTGGCAGAGATCAAGGGCGCGCTTTCGCCGGAAGCTTTAGCCGCCGCCTGGGAGACCGGCTCGTCGATGAATATCGACGACCTCATCGACTTCTGCCTCGAAGCCATTCCTCAGGGCCAGAAGTGAGCGTTTTGATCACCCCGAACCCGGGGTTGGCGGGAAGACGGCTCGAACCGCCGCCGCTAGGCGTTCGACGATGAGGTCGACTTCCTCGTCCGAGATGTTAAGTGGGGGTCCGAGCAGGACGGCGTCTCCGCTGTCGCCGGTGGCTGCCCCCCGGCCGGCATAGGTGAGTAGCCCCTGGGAGCGAGCGGAGGCCATCACCCGGTCGGTGATCCTCTCCCCGGGAGGGAAGGGCTCCTGGGACCCGCGATCGGCAACGAACTCCACCCCCAGGAGGAGCCCGATCCCTCGAATGTCGCCGATGTGAGGGTGGTCGAGGGCGGCGACGAGGCCGGCGAGCAGCTTGCCACCCTGGTGGCGGGCTGCCTCCACCAAACCTTCCTCTCTCATGATCCGCAGCACCTCCAGCCCGGCGGCGGCTCCCGCCCCGTGATGGGAGAAGGTGAACCCGTGGACAAACCCTGTGACCGCCACCTCTTCATAGATCGCCCCTGAAGCGATACAGAGGCCGAGCGGCCAATATCCAGATGCGGCACCTTTGCCGCAGACCATGATGTCGGGGCTCACCCCCCAATGATCGATCCCGAACCAGCGTCCGGTACGACCGAAACCGGCCATCACCTCGTCGACGATGAGCAGCACCCCATGACGCCGGCAGACCTCCGCCACCGCCGGCCAGTAGTCATCGGGGGGCACCGCCACCCCCACGGTGGCGCCACCCACCGACTCAGCAATAAAGGCGGCCACGTCTCCCCGGCGGACGATCTCCTCCTCCAGACGCTGGGCGTGCCAGCGACCACACGCCCGGGGATGGTGGGGGTTGGGGCAGCGATACTCGTTGACCACCGGTAGCTGCACCGACCGACCCAGCCAGGGTTGGTACGGAGCTCGTAACCGCCGACGACCGGATACGTCCAAAGCCCCCAACGAGTTGCCGTGATAGGAGCCGTCACGGGAGAGAAGCGTCACCCGGTGTTCCTCCCCTCGGGC
>DATEDX010000278.1:0-22640 GCA_035281425.1 Acidimicrobiia bacterium | reverse complement strand
GCGGTGGGCACCGCCACTCCGTAGTCGGCGAAGACCAGGTCGACACCACCGGCAAGCAACACTGATCCGTTGGCGACCGTCCCTTCCAGGGGGATGGTGACGGAATTGGTAACACCGTTGATAGTGAGATCGCCGGTGACTTCCAGCGAGAAGGTGCTGCCCTCTGCGATTCCGCCGGGAAGGGTGACCGCTTCGGTGAGCACAAAGGTGGCGATGGGGTTCTGGTCGGTGTTGAGCGCGCCCTGGATGCGGTCGTCGCGGCGGGTCTCGTTGCTGACGATGGCGGTCAGGTCGGCCTCGATCACTCCCTCGGTTACCACTCCTTCTTCCACCGTCAGGGACCCGGTCAACACTGGGGTTCGACCGATGGCAGTGGCAGCACCGATCCCGGCCAGCTCTTCTTCGATTCGAAAACCGGCAAAGGTGGCGGTGGCCTCGGCGAAGGAAAAGTCACCGATGCTGGTGTCAACCAGCCACTCCCCGTCGACGGCAAGGGCGGCGGAGGTTGCCGAGGTCTCGGTGGAAGCGGCCGGTGCAGTAGTGGTGACGTCACCGGCGACGCCGATGTTCGCTTCCTCGGGCACCTCCCGGCCGAAGAACCACGCCAGCCCAGTCGCTCCCAAAGCGAGAAGCAGGAGAGGGAGGGTGAAGAGCCAAGCTCGGCGCCGGAGGGGAGAACGGTCCATGGTGTCTTCCTTGTCGATAGCTGGTCTGGTGGAGGTGTTCATGTGGGGATGATTCTCTATCCGGCCGGGAGGGTCCTGGGCATTACCTGAGAGTTGGCTGGGAACTAGGCGTCGGCCAGGCTGATCGCCACCAACTGGTCACCTTCCCGCATCCAGCCCACCCGCACCGGGGTGCCGTCGATCAGGTGCTGGCGCAGGTGGCTGAGGGGGAAGTTGTATTTACCGGCCGGGCTGGGAACGAAGGTGAGTTGGTCGCCCTCCACCAGCAGGGTGAAGGAAACCACTTCTTCCAGACCTCCATCCACTGCCACCACCGTGCCCACCATGGTTCCCCCGTTGCTGGTGCACGCCACCAGGACCAGGGCGGCCAAACCTCGCTTCACACCGAAGCTCGCAGGTCCTCTTCGATCTCGTCCCAACGCCGCTCGTCGGCTGCCCAGCGGAACCACACCACCGCCATGACTGCCCAGATGAGGAGGGTGCCACCTAGTTTCATGATGAGCCCGGCAATGGTCTGGTCACCAACCGCCGAGATCCCGAAAGCCAGCGAGGCTTCCCCGTAGATGGGGTAGAGGGGGACGTGGCTGAAGGTGAGGAACCCGGCGGGGACGGTGGGCAGGATGGAGTTGAAAAAGAGGTAGAGGAGCCGGGTGGGAGGACGGAGGCGGGGGATCACGGTGGCCGGCGACAGCACCGGTAACCACAACAAGACACCAGACAGGAAGAGGAAAAGGTGGAACCCGAAGTGAGCCAACTCGTTGGTCACTGAGACGGTGACCATTTCCGGCCAGTGGGTGACGATCATCCCCAAGTTGTAGATGGCGAAGGCCGCGGCCGGACGGGCCAGCTTGGTCAACCAGGGCGCCACCCAGGATGAGCCGAACAGCCGGTCGGCCAAACCTCGGTTGAGTCCCAGCAACATCAGCGGCGGTCCCACCAGGGTGATGACCATGTGTTCGGCCATGTGGACCGAGTAGAGGGCCTGCTCGGCCAAGTCGTGGATCGGCCAGTCCGACACCAGCCACACCAGACCCAAGCCCGTATAGAAGAGCACCCATTGGCGGGTGGTGGGTGCTGCCACCTCCGGTGCCCAGTGGGGGCGGACACGAAGGTTGACATACCAGTAGGCGAAGCCCACCAAACCGAGAATCAACCAAACATCAAAGTGCGGGTGGAAGGGAGGGATCACGCCGTCACCGGTTCAGTGCCAGCACCCCGAAGCTGATGAGCACTATGGCGTAGAGAGTGAGGGCGAGGACGAAGCCGAAGCTGAAAAATCGGGAAAGGGTGACCTTCTCGAAGCGGAGATGCATGTACCACCCGATGACGGTGACGAACTTCAACAACGCCAGGATCAAGAGCAGAACGGTGTTGATCCAACCCAGGGAGGCGGCGTCATTGATGTAGAAGAGGGCCACCTCGATGGCGGTGAGCACGGCCAGCACCACTGCGATTTTGACGTATTGCACAGGGCTGGGATGAGCGACGTGATGCTGGTCGGTCATCAGCCTCCTCCCGGGGTGGCGGTGAGCAGGTAGACCACCGTGAAGATGACGATCCAGATGATGTCGACGAAGTGCCAGTAGAGACCAACCAGCTCGAGGTTGAGGTGCTGGCGATCGGATAGCCCTCCCATCCGCCGGCTCAGCCCCACCAGCGACAAAAGCATGATCACCCCGATGGCGACGTGGGTGCCGTGAAATCCGGTGAGAACATAGAAAGACGAAGCCGCCGGATTGGTGGAGAGGGTCATGCCGTACACGGTCACAAACTCGGTGAACTCGAACACCTGCCCCGCCAAGAAGACCGAGCCGAGCATCGCCGTTGCCAAGAGCCAGGTGCGGGTGGCGGCATGGTCCTGACGGCTCTGAGCGTTGTGGGCCAGCACCATGGTGAGGGAACTCATCAGCAACACGAAAGAGCTGACGGAGGTAAAGGGGATGTCGTAGATCTCGGCCGGGACCGGGCCCTGAGCGAATTCCTGACCGAAGTAGAGCAGGTAGTTGGTGATCAAGGCACCGAAGAAGAGGAATTCGGAGCTGAGGAAAGCCCACATCCCCAATTTGCGGTTGTCAATCCCGGTGGACTCGTGCTCGTGGGCGACACCGCCGTGTTCAGGGTGGAGGGCGGCAGCGTCGCTCATCAGTGGGCCTCGACCGCTTCGTGCAGTTCTTCTTCCAAGGGCTCGCTCGCCCAGCCGATGAAGGCGGCCAGGGCGAAGAGAGCGCCCAGGATGATCAATCCCTTGCCGACCATCGACGAGAAGAAGACCACGCCGTAGCCGATGATGGGGAGGCCGGCCGCGGCCAGCACCGGAAAGTAGCTGGGGTTGGGCAAGTGGATGGGGGCCGGGGGATGGTGCCCTTCCTCCTCGAGCCGCTCTAGGAGGGCGCTGGCCTCGTCTCGGCGGATGGGTCTTCCCTCCCCGTCCTCGTCGTATTTCTCGTGCCAGAAAGCATCAAGCCCATGGACCACCGGCGCCACCCCGAAGTTGTGGACGGGAGTGGGATTGGGGATCGACCACTCCAGGGTGCGAGCATCCCAAGGGTCCATTCCCGCAATCTCGCCGTGGCGCCGCGAACGCACCCAGTTGAAGATGAAGACCAGCAGACCCAGGGCGATGACAAAAGCTCCGACAGAGACGACCACGTTCCAAGTCTCCAGGCTGGGGTGGTAGCGCCAGGTTCGCCGGATCATCCCTTGCAGACCCAACCAGTGCATGGGGGCGAACGTGAGGTTGAAACCGACGAACCACAACCAGAAATGGACCTTGCCCAGACGGTCGTTGAGTAGCCGTCCGGCGAACTTGGGGAACCAGTAGTAGAGGCCACCGAACAGCCCGAAGATGGCCCCGCCGAA
This sequence comes from Acidimicrobiia bacterium, assembly GCA_035281425.1. GTDB lineage: Bacteria > Actinomycetota > Acidimicrobiia > Spongiisociales > ZC4RG35 > JAICND01. The sequence goes on along the minus strand of DATEDX010000278.1, from coordinate 19,095 downwards.
GAGGACGTAATGGAAGTGGCCGACGATGTAGTAGGTGTCGGTCTGCTGCCAGTCGGAGGGGACCACGGAGTGGGTCACCCCGGACAGCCCCCCGATGGTGAACATGGCGATGAAGCCGATGGCAAAGAGCATCGGGGTGTTGAGACGGAGCTTTCCCAGCCACATAGTGCCCAACCAGTTGAAGATCTTCACCCCGGTGGGCACGGCGATGGTCATCGTCGCCAAGCCAAAGCCGACCTGGGCGATGGGGGTGATCCCGGAGGCGAACATGTGGTGGGCCCAGACCCCAAAACCGAGGAAACCGATCCCGGCCCCGGCAAAAACCACCGCGGCATAACCGAAAAGGGGTTTGCGGCTGAACACGGGGAGGATCTCGGAGACGATGCCCATGGCCGGCAGGATGAGGATGTAGACCTCGGGATGCCCGAACAGCCAGAAGAGGTGTTGCCAGAGAATGGGGTCGCCGCCGCTGGCGGCGTTGAAGAACAGAGTCCCAAACTGACGATCAAAGGTGGCCATGAAGAAGGCGATGGCCACGATGGGCAGGGAGAAGAGAAGCAGGAAGGCCACCACCAGGGTCATCCAGATGAACACCGGCATCCGGAGCAGGCGCATGCCTTTGGCTCGCATGTTGAAGATGGTGACGATGAAGTTGATCGCCGAGATGAGCGAGGCCAGACCGAGTATCTGAAGCCCCAGCAGGGCGAAGTCGATGGCCGAACCGGGAGAGAAGTTGGGCCCGGCATTGGGCTGGTACAGGAACCACCCGCCGTCGGGGAGGCCGCCGAGCAAGGTCTGATCGGCCGGGTCGATGTTGCCGGGAACTGCCTGCACCCCGGCCGGTGGGGCCACCGCGGAGAAGAAGATTCCGGAGTAGAGGAAGATGCCACCGAAGAGGAAGATCCAGTAGCTGAGAGCGTTGAGGCGGGGGAAGGCAACGTCGCGGGCGCCGATCATCAAAGGGAGCAGGTAGTTCATGAAGGCCGCCCCCATCGGCATCACCACCAGGAAAACCATGGTCACGCCGTGGGTGGTGAATAGCCCGTTGTATTCGGCGGCGGTGAGGAAGTTGCTCTCCGCCTGGGCGAGGTGGATACGCAGGAGTAACGCCTCCAACCCGCCGATGAGGAAGAAAATGAAAGCGGAGTATCCGTAGAGGATCCCGATCCGTTTGTGGTCGACAGTGGTAACCCACGACCAGAACCCGGTGTGGGAAGCGGGGCGGCGGAAGATGGTGGTGGCTCGTTCGGCGGCGGTGGTCACTGCAGTGTCTCCAAGAAGGCGATCAGAGCATCTATCTCTTGTTGGGTCAATGCCAAATTGGGCATAAAGCTCCCCGGCTTCTCTTTGGGGGGGTTGGCGAGCCAGGCCGCCAGGTTTTCCGGTGAATAGTCCCGATAAGCCCCGGCCAGGACCCCTCGGTCCATGAAGTGGGTGAGGTTGGGTCCGTTGAAGTTTTCGTCGGCCACCACCGAGAAGGGTTCTACGGTGTGACACTGGACGCAGCGGTTGAGGAACACTTCCAGGCCCGCAGCGGCGGGGGTGCCTTCCTCCGGTTGAGCTGCGGGCTGAGCCTGCCGGTCTAGCCACTCGGCAAATTCCGCCTCGGTTACAGCCTCGACCTGAGCCTTCATCAAGGAATGGGAGAGGCCGCAGAACTCGGCACATTGCCCCTGGTACAGGCCCGGTTCATCGGCCTGGAGGCGGAGGAGGGTGGTCTGCCCCGGCACCAGATAACGCTTCCCGTTGAGTTGCGGCACCCAGAAGTTGTGGAGGACATCTTCGGAGGTCATCTGGGCGCAGATCTCTCGACCGGCGGGGATCACCATGACGTTGGCGGTCTGGATATCGCCTGCCTCCGGGTACCGATATTCGAACCACCACTGATGCCCGATGACCTCGATGGGGTAGGCGTCGGGACCACACTCGGTGAGGTCGAGCACCCCGCGCACGGTGGGAACGGCAATGAAGGCGAGGATCGCTACCGGGATGACCGTCCATACGATCTCGAGCCGGGTGTTGCCGTGCACCTGCCGGGGCTCTCGGCGTCCGGGCCGATCCCGAAAGAGGAGGGCGGCGACCAGGACCGCCCCTTCTACCAAGGCGAAGACCGCCACCGCCACCCAAAACACCGGCCAGAAGAGTTCGTCGATACGACGGGCGAAAGGTCCCTCGGGGTCGAGTGAATTGAGGGGAGAATCCGGAATCCCAATGAAGGCGCAGGCGCTCAGGCTGAGCGCGGCGGCGGTGAGGGCGACGAGACGTCCCAACCGGTTCCGGGCCATGGCCGGGCATCATAGGGCGGCGGACCCGGCCCTTTACCCGCATGTGATGACCGTCAGGCCGGGCCGATCCCGGTCCATCCGGTTAGGAGGGATCAGGAAACGGAGTCAAGAGCGGTGGTCAGCTCGGTGAGTGACGCGACCCCCTCGAAGCGGGCTCGGATCACCCCTTCCCCGTCCATCACATAAACCCAGGGCTCGGAGGGGAGGCGGTAACTGGCCACCGCCGGGACCAGCCGCAGATCCTCCAGACGAGCGGCGTCGAGATTCTCATAGATCTCCACATGCAGAAAGTTGACCTGGGGATAGGAAGGAGCGAGGGATTTGACCAGGTCGAGGAGAGGGCCGCAGGTCTGGCTCTCACAGAAGGCGGGGGTGGCAAACACCACCACCGTGGGCTGGCCGTTGGTGAGGGCGGTGTCGAGGGAGAGCTCGTAGAAGGAAGGATCCGGATTGGGATCGGAGGAGATGGCCGCCAGCGGGAACTGGTCGGCGGTGCGGGTGGCAACGGAAGGGGCCGGGGTTCCGATTTCGGGTACCCCCGCTTGCGGTGCCACTTCGAAGGGGGTGGGTGGGGTGGGGCCCATACCGTCGGGGAGGAGGCGCACCGACCATGCGCCGGAAGAGGGAAACCGATAACGAGCCAGGTAGAGCCCGCGTACGCCTTCGATGGTCCAGAGGAATTCGGTCTCCAGTTGTGCCGTCTCCTCATTGGGCCCGGTCAACTCGGCAGTGGCGCCCACTTCGGGGAGCGCCAAGGAGGCCCCGGTCTCCGGATCCACCAGGCCGATGAGGAGCCGTTGCTCGGGGCCGGTACCGAGAGCGGTGCGGGCATTGGCGACGATGGCCAGGTTCTCCTCTGCCGGTGAACAGGCAAACAGGAGGGTTCCGATCAGCCATGGAGCAAGGCGGCGCACCCAGCGAAGATAACGGCGTTGGCGGTTTAGACCGGCGGGGTCGGGGCCCAAAGGGCCACCATTAGGCTCACTCCCATGGAGACGATCGGCCCGGCCGAGACCAGGGGAGGGGCGAGGGTGGAGGAAGGGTTCCCCCGGCGGCGCTGGGAGGCCTACCTCGCCCTCACCAAACCTCGCATCATCGAGTTGCTGTTGGTGACCACGGTCCCGGCGATGGTGGTGGCGGCCCGGGGTTGGCCGGGGACCTGGCTCCTGGTAGCCACCCTGGTCGGGGGGACCCTCTCGGCGGCGGGAGCCAACGCCCTCAACTGCTACCTCGACCGCGACATCGACGGGGTGATGAGGCGCACCCATCGCCGTCCCCTTCCCCGGCACGAGATCCTTCCTCGCCGGGCCCGGGCCTTTGGGCTGACCCTGGGCGGCTTGGGCTTCGTCTGGCTGGCTCTGACCGTCAACCTCCTGGCCGCCTTCCTCTCCACTCTCGCCCTCGGCTTCTACGTCCTCGTCTACACACGCTGGCTGAAACGGTCCACCGACCAGAACATCGTGATTGGAGGGGCGGCGGGAGCCGTCCCCGCCCTGGTGGGTTGGGCGGCGGTCCAAGGCAGGCTGGCCCTTCCCGCCTGGGTGCTGTTCGCGGTGGTCTTCTACTGGACCCCTCCCCACTTTTGGGCTCTGGCTTTGCGCTACCGCACCGACTATGCCTCGGCGGGAGTCCCGATGATGCCGGTGGTGAAAGGGATCGCTCCTACTACCAGGCAAATGCTCCTCTACTCCGGGCTCACCGTCCTCGCCTCCCTGCTCCTGGTACCGGTGGCGGGAATGGGCTGGTTCTATCTGCTGGCTGCCATTGGATTGGGTTTCTGGTTCCTGGCTGAAACCTGGCTGGTCCACCGGCTTCCCGAGCGGGCCATGGTGCTCTTCACCCGCTCCACCTATTACCTAGGGCTGCTCTCGGTGGCGGCTGTGGTCGACGTCCTCGCCTGACCCAGATCGAGGCCCGTTACCCTGGGCGCTCGACGTGCTGGCCTTCGTCTCCTACCCGCCGATTCCGATCTTCGAGGTCGGTCCCCTCCGGCTGTCCTTGCACGGCGTCTTCGCCGCCCTGGGTTTTATGGCCGGGGCCTGGCTGGCTACCCGAGAGCTACGCCGGCGGGGATTCGACTCGGTCAAGTACCAATCGTGCCTTACCTGGGGGCTGATCGGCGCCCTGGTGGGGGCTCGGTATCTGACCGTGCCGGCAGCCCTGCTCAACGGGGTGGACCCGCTAGTGGCTCTCAACCCGGTCTCGGGCAACTTCTCCATCCTCGGAGGATTCGCCGGGGGAATTGGGGCCGGGGCCTACCGGATGCGCAAGCTGCAATTGCCGGTCTGGCCCACCCTCGACGTCTCGGCTTTCGGTTTGGCTCTGGGAACGGTGGTGGGACGGATCGGTGACCTGGCCATCGTCGAGCACTTGGGCCGGGCCACCAACGCTGCCTGGGGCTACGCCATCGAACCCGGCTACGACGTCGCCCCTCAGCACGACGCCCTCGAGTGTGCTTCCGCTCCCGACGGGATCTGCGGGGTCTATCACCATGTCGCCGCCTACGACCTGTTGGGGGCGGTGGTCTTGCTTTGGGTCCTCTTTTTCGTCTATCGCCGATTTGGGTTGCATTACGGGCAACTCTTTTGGCTATGGGCGGTCTGGTACGGCGTGCAGAGGTTCATCCTCGACTCGCTGCGGGTGGGCAGCGGTGACGCCCAGGTGGGCACCCTGACCTGGAATCAGGTCAGCGGGTTTGCTCTTGCCGCCGGCGCCCTCTACTTCTTCTTCAGCTTCGAACGCCGCCAGCCTCTGGTAACCGCGGATCAGGACCGCCGGCTGGGAGCAGCCTTGCCAGCCGAACCTTCAGCCAGTAGCGTGCAGGACACATGACCGCAGTTGTCGCCTTTGCGTATTTCGTCTTTACCGGGCCCCGGCCCGGGACGGCGTGATGCGATAAAGGCGCACTCCACTGCCGACCCGGAGCCGAGGGCTCCGGGTTTTTGTTTTCCGGAGTCTCGGCCCTTTCCAAGGAGCAACCGATGACATCCCCAATCGCAGAACGGCAGCCGGCTGAGCGTAAGGCTCAGCGAACCAGCCAGTCGCCCGCCACCGTGGTGACCATCGGCGGTACCCGGATCGGCCGCGACCCCTTCCCGGTAACCGCCGGCCCTTGCGCCATCGAATCAGAAGCGCAGATCGGTGAAGTGGCCAGGTCGGTAGCCGAGGCAGGGGCAGCCATCCTCCGGGGAGGCGCCTACAAGGGCAACGGCGGTCCCTATGGGTTCCGGGGTCTGGGTTGGGAGGGGGTGGAGCTGTTGGCTCAAGCCGGTAAAGAGGTTGGTTTGCCGGTGATCACCCAGGTGCTGGAGGTAAAGGAGGCAGAGCGGGCCGCGGGGCTGGTCGACGGGTTGGAGATAGCTTCGGGAAGCATGCAGGACTTCGAGTTGCTACGCGAGGTGGGAAGACTGGGAAAACCAGTGTTGTTGCGGCGGGGGCCGTCCGCCACCCTTGACGAGTGGTTGTGGGCAGCGGAATACCTGCTGGCGGAGGGGAACGGACAGGTGGTGATGGTGGAGCGGGGGGTGCGCACTTTCGGCAATGATGCCGGTGACATGCTCGATTTAGGGGCCGTGCCTCATCTAAAGGAGCTAACCCACCTTCCGGTGATGGTCGATCCTTCCCACGCCGCCGGGGTTGCCCACAAGGTGCAGCCGCTGGCCCTGGCCGCTCAAGGGGTGGGAGCCGACGGGGTAATTATCGAGGTGCATCCCAGTCCCGCGGTGGCCCGCACCAATCCCGCCCAGCTGGATCTGGAGGGCTTCTCGGCGCTGATGGCTTCGCTCGGCATCCATCGCCTCAGAACTCACATCGATCAACTCGACCGCCAGATCGTGCGGCTGCTTTCCCGCCGTCAGGATCTGGCGCTTGAGATCGGCCGGACCAAGGCTGATCGGGGCCTTCCCATATACATGCCGGACCGCGAGGCAGAGTTGCTGACCGTGATCGAGGAGGAAGCGACCCGGGTGGGGGTAGACGCCGGCCACGTTCGCGCCCTCTTTCAACTAGTGCTGGCCGAGTCACGGCGACTGCAACAGATCCTCCGTGCCGAGGAGGGTTAGTCTCGGAGGCGATGGACGCCAAGGTGGATAGCTATCTGGACCGGGTCGACCGGGTGGGCGCCCGCCTGGTCGAGCTGGCCCGGCCTCTCGAGGGACTGACCGAGCCCGAAGAGGGGAGTGGCGAGCGTTGGGAGGCGGCCCAGGTGTGGGGGCATATCAACGAGTTCGTGCCTTACTGGATTGAACAGATTGAAGATGTGATCGAGGGCTATCAGGGGGAGCCGGTGCCTTTCGGGCGCACCAAAAACGACCCGCTGCGACTTCAAGGCATCGAGTCGGGCAAGACCATGGAGCCCACTACCCATCTGCACTGGCTGGAACTCCATCTCGAGGACCTGCGCGGCTTTCTTCGGGCCCTCGACCAGAACGCCTTCGGGGCGGTGGGGCTCCACTCACGGCTGGGAGCCCTTGAGCTAGAGAAAATGATCGAAGAGTTCCTGGTCGGTCATCTGGAGGAACACGCCGATCAACTCGAGGCGCTGGCTTAGCTCGGCACCCTCATTCTCGGGGCTGTAGGTGATCGTTTTGATCACCTGGAACCCGGGGTTCGCGCTGAAAGTGCGGCTAGGGCGCTACCTCCACCAGGGCCATCAGCTCTTCGCGGATCCGGCGGAGCCCGGCTGTGGACTGTTCGGCCCGGCTCAGAAGCAGGCCGCCTTCGATGGCGGTGATGACCAGCAACGCCACCCGCTCCGCCCGCTCCTCGGGGAAGCCCAACTCGGCCAAGCCTTGTCCGACGAGTTTGGTCCAGGTTTGGAAGGCGGAGCGGGCCGCTTCCGCTACCGCTTCCACCGACGGGGCCAGTTCGAGGGTGACCGTGGCGATGGGACACCCCTTCTCATAACCGGACTTCTCCAGCCACCTGGCCATTCCCCCCACCAACCGGCCGATGAATTCAACCGGGGTGGATGAGCGGTCTCGGGCCCGTTGGATGAGCCACTCCATTTCCGCGGCGGCGATGCTCACCGCCTCGGAGGCGATCTGTTCTTTGCCCCCAGGAAAGTGGAAGTAGAGCGAGCCGCGGGGCGCCCCGCTGTCTTCGAGGATCTGGGAGACGGGGGTGCCGTGATAGCCCTGGCGGCGAAAGAGATCGGCCGCCGTCTCCAAAGTGCGCTGGCGAGCATCCGAGGTGCGAGGCATGCCAATCATTATATGACGGTTGACATACATAATGCCAGTATGTATGATGACCGTCATAGTATCCGGTCGCATGGAAAGGATCGACATGGCACTCCTGGTTACAGGCTCTCGCTCCTCCTCAAGTTCACCTGCCGCCCGTCGCCAGCAGGTGCGCCGGCTCCCTTGGACGGCGACATTGGTTGAGGTAGGAGACCTTCACCTCGATCTGGATCCGCTGGAGATCCTCGCCGATCTCGATCCCGGGCTGTTGCCGCCGCCCGAGGGCCGGTTGCGACCCTGGTCGCCGTCAGCCAAATCCACCGCCTAGAGGCGGCCCGCCTCGATGATGCGAGCGAGGAACTCCCGGGTTTCGGGCAGGCGAGGCTCGGAGAGGACCTCGGCCGGCGGACCCTCCTCCCAGATCCTCCCCTGGTAGAGGAACCCCACCCGGTCGGCCGTGTTGCGAGCGAATCCCATTTCGTGGGTGGCGATCAACATCGTCATCCCCTGCTCTTTCAACTCTCTTAATACCGAAAGCACCTCGCCTACCAGCACCGGGTCGAGAGCGGAGGTGACCTCGTCTAGCAGCATCAACTCGGGCTGCATAGCCAGCGAGCGGATGATGGCAACCCGCTGCTGCTGACCCCCCGAAAGACGGTCGGGGAATTCAGTACTTTTCTCCCCGAGTCCGAAGCGGTCGAGTAATTCCCGCCCCCGCGCTTCGGCCTGCTCCCGATCGAGACCCAAAACCTTGCGGGGGGCAAGGGTGATGTTGTCGAGCACCCGCATGTGGGGAAAGAGGTTGAACGACTGGAACACGATCCCCATTCGCGCCCGCACCTGGTTGGGATTGGTCGAGGGATCGGTGATGAGGACGCCGTCCAGGTAGATCTCTCCGCCGTCGAGTGGGATCAGGAGGTTGACGGCCTTGAGCAGGGTCGACTTGCCCGATCCGGAAGCGCCGATGAGGCACACCACCTCGTGGCGGGTGAGGTTTAAGTCGACCCCGTCGAGCACCCGATGCCCGTTGTAGACCTTGGTGGCGTTGTGGATCTGGAGTCGGGGAGGAGAGGTCATACCGTCATCGCTTGACGGCGCTCGCGGTCGCGACGTGTGTACCAGTCAGTGAAGCGGGCGACGGGAACGCTCACCGCCAGGAACAAGAGGGTGGCGGCGATGTATCCGGTGTAGTTGAAGGTGCGGGCGTTGTAGATCTGCGCTTCCCGCACCCCCTCACGCACCCCCAACACGAAGACCAAGGCGACATCTTTTTGCAAGGACACAAAGCTGGAGAGGAGGGCGGGGATGACATTACGGATTGCCTGGGGCACCAGTACGAAGCGCAGCACTTGCACTTGGCTGAGTCCCATGGAGAGGGCCGACATTCGCTGGCTTTCGTGGACCGATTCGATTCCGGCCCGGTAGACCTCGGCGGTGTAGGCGGTGTAGCTGATGACCAGGGCGGTGACCCCCCAAAAGAGCGGGGAGCGGGGGACTCCGGGGAGGTCGAGGGCCGGTACCCCGAAACCGAGGAGGAGGATGACGAGCAGGAGGGGCACTCCCCGCACCAGATCCACATAGAGAACGGAGAGGGCCCGGAGCGGGAAGAAGACGGGGCCCCGCAGCGAGCGGGCGGCGGCGACCACGAGGGCGGCGATAAGGATCAACAACTCGGCCAGCAAGAACATGCGCACGTCGAGCCAGAAACCGGAGAGCACCGCTGGCCACACCCGGCGAAAGTGCTCGAGGCTGAAGAACTGGTCTCGCACCGCCGGCCAGGCTTCGGCGGTGAAGATGGCCCACAGCCCCAGACCAACGAAGAGGACCGTGGAGACAGCGGCAACGATCGCCCCCCGGCCCCCTTCCTCTCCGGCCAGGCGACGGCGGGGGGGAAGGAGCCCGGGGGGCGGAAGGCCGGGGGTGGGTCCGGTCAAGTCAGCGGGTTATGGTCTTGATCTCGCCTTCCTGGGCCAGCCAGGTCTCGGCCAATTGGTCGAGCACCCCTGCATCCCGGAGACGGCCCAGTGCCTCGTTGACACAGGTCACCAGGGGATTGCCCTCGGCGAAGAGCAACCCGAAGTGATCGGCCTGCTGCTCCGAGGTCTCCAATGCCCCGACGATGGTGGTGTCGGGCATCTCCACCGCAGTGATGTAATAGGCGGTGGGGAGGTCGAAGACGAGTGCGTCGACTTGCCCGGCGTCGAGGGCCGACTTGGCGTCGGAGTTGGTGTCGTAGGCGGGGGGCGGGGTGTCGGGCTGGATCACCTCTTCGATGTAGTCGAAGCTGGTGGTACCGATCTGGGCGCCGAGAACGAAACCTTTCAGATCCTCGATCGTGGTGGCCGCCGCCACCGGCGAGTCAGCGAAGGCCACCAAGGCCTGGGGGGTGACATAGTAGGGATCACTGAAGTCGACCACCTCATCGCGCTCGGGCGTTATGGCGTATTGCTGGATGTTGAAGTCGAAGTCTTTGGGCCCGGGAGCAATCGCCTCGTCGAACCCGGTTCGGGTCCAGGTGACTTGCTCGGGGGTAAAGCCCATCTCCGCCGCCAGGGCGTAGACCACAGCTCCCTCAAACCCTTGCTGGTTGGTGGGGTCGTCGTCGATGATCCATGGCGGGAAAGCGGGTTCGCCGGTGGCCACCGTCAGCATGCCTTCCTGCACCACCTCCAGCTGATCCACTTCGCAGCCGCTCGGGGCCATCGTGGTCTCGGTAGCAGTGGTGGCGGTGGTGGCAGGGGTGGTGGTGGCAGTGGTGCTGGTGGGACCAGCCGTGGTGGTGGTGGTAGCGGCGCCGCCACAGGCTGATGCCACCAGCATCAGCACCGCGGCGCCGATCTGCAATCGCTTGTTGCTCATGGGGACCTCCTCAGAGGCGGGAAGGCTAATCCCTCCTCGGGAGGGCCACGGACGAGTCACCGACCGTTCGCGGGGCCTGTGACTAACGCCGGCGCGAGCTTGGACCCGGGGTTGGCGGTTTAGAGGCCGTGGAGGGTGTCGGCGATCAGATAGTCCACCAAAGTGCGAAGGGCCTCTTCTTGGGTGGATCCGGCGGCGAGGGCCTGGCGGACCACCTCACGCTGCCGTTCCGCCGAAGTGCCCTCCTTGGCGATGTCGCGGGCGTGTTCAAGGTGTTCCACACAGCCGAGCTCTTCGGCGTCGGGGCGGAGGAGCTCGATCATCTCCTCTACCAGCTCCCCGAATGGGACCAGGACGCCTTTGCCAAAGTCCATCAGGCTTCCCTCCACCCCGTAACGCTGGGCTCGCCAGATGTTCTCCGAGATGAGCATTGCCGCGTACTGGCGCCAGCGCTGATTGTCCCGCCTCAGCCGATAGAGCATGTGCAGCACGGATAGATAGACCGCAGCCACGGTGAGGCTGTCCTCTAGGCGGGTGCAGACATCGGTGATCCGCATCTCGAGGGTGGGGAATCGAGAGGAAGGGCGGACGTCCCACCAGATCTTGGACGAATCCTCGATGATGCGCGCCCTCACCAACACGTCCACATGACGTTGGTACTCGCTCCAGGAGGCAAATTCCTCGGGTAACCCGGTGCGGGGCATGGTGCGGAAGGTGGAGATGCGGTAGCTCTTCAAGCCGGTGTCGCGCGAACCCCAATAGGGCGACGAAGTGGAGAGAGTGAGGAGGTGGGGCAGGAAGTAGCGCACCTGGTTCATCAAGTCGATGCGCAGGTCGGGGTCTTCGATCCCGGCGTGGACGTGCATCCCGCAGATCACCATCCGCCGCCCCACCATCCCCAGGTCCTCGGCCATGAGCTTGTAGCGGTCGCGGTCGGTGTGCTGCTGCTCCCACCACAGCGCGAAGGGATGGGTAGAGGCGGCCATGATCGCGGCTCCGTGGCCGGCGAGAACATGATCGAGACCGCGCCGCAGTGCTCCCAGTTCCTTGCCCACCTCGACGATGGAGTTGTGAACATCGGTACCAACCTCGAGCTGGGCCCGAAGGAACTCGGGCACCACCCGGGCCCCCAGCGCCTCCTGAGCCGCCGCCCACATCTCCTCCGAAGGATCGGAGACCAGGTTGCCGGTGGCGCGGTCGACAAGCAGGTACTCCTCCTCGATCCCGACCGTGAATGCGGGCCGCGTGATCACATGCATGGCCCGGTGTCTAGTCGTTTTTCGGCTCCCCTGTGGTCTCCGTGGGTGAACCAGCGCGAAGAAGAGGCAGCTGACGCCTTGGGGAACGGGCTTGCTCCGTCGCCCAGGGCGCTACCTCCCGGCGACCCCCTCCGGGCCACCTCCCCAAGACCCCCTCTGGCCCTCCGGGCCACCTCCCCCAACCCTCGCTCCGCTCGCTGGGGGAGGAAGTCTCACGCCTCACGTCTCGTTTTCTCCCAGATGAGAGTGCGTTCTTCCTCGCACGCTGCCCGCACCCAGCAGCCAGCTAGGTGGTCATTGACGAGACCCATGGATTGCATGAAGGCATACACGGTGGTCGGGCCAACAAAGCTGAAGCGGCGTTTCTTGAGGTCGCGCGCCAGGGCCACGGAAGCCTCGGTAGCTGCCGGGATCTCCTCCGGAGGTGGCCCGGGAGGAGCGGCGAAGCGCCAGAAGTAGGAGGCCAGAGATCCGAACTCCTGCCGAAGGTCAAGGGCCCGGCAGGCATTGTTGATGGTTGATTCGATTTTGCCGCGATGGCGAACAATGCCTTCGTTTTGCATGAGCATCTCGATCTCTGGCAGCCCGAAACTCGCCACCTGGACGGGGTCGAATCCGGCGAAGGCGGTCCGGAAGGCAGGTCGCTTGCGGAGAATGGTCAGCCAGGAGAGGCCGGCTTGGAAGCCCTCCAGGCACAACTTCTCGAAGAGGCGGGCATCTTCGGTGATCGGTCGGCCCCACTCCTGATCGTGGTAGTCGCGGTATATAGGGGGAGATGCTCCCCACCAGCAAACCGGCGGTTGATCGAGCGAAAGCCCTGATGGCATGACGTCCATTGTGACCGGACGGTTTGATTTTGCTGTCAGCGGGGTACCTCACTCGTATCCAAATCTGGGAGGAAAAGTGAGCGCAGCAGTTCTCATCCTGATCCTCGCCCTCATCTTGGGTGGGGTCGGACTGTTTGTAGAAGCTCTGCGATGGCTCTTGATCATCGCCTTGGTGCTGCTCATCGTTGGAGCAGTAACCGGTAGACGACGAGTCGTTTAGCTACTGTTGACTCGTGAGAGGGCTGGGCCGGGGGGCCCGGCCCTCTCACCTTGTCTTTTCAGGCTTGGTCGACTTCGGTCATCGCCAGTACCACTACCGCCCTATCGTCGCGCCGGGTCGGAGCCCGCTCGGCGAAGGTGAGACAAGCATCGGCGGCTTCCTGGGCGGAGGCAGGACCCAACCGTTGCAGCAAAGCCGCCAGTTCGGCGATTTCATCGAGGTCGGAGGACCGGGGGAAGACATCGGCCACCCCATCGGTGAAGAAGATCAAGCGGTCGCCCGCCACCAGCTCGAGTTCCTGGTCCTCCCATGATCCCATGACCTGGCGGTGGAGGAGCGGCCCGCCCCGATCGACCGGGCCGACGGCGGAACCCCGGTCGAGGAGCGGAGGCGGATGGCCCGCCAGGGTTAAGCGGAGCTTGCCGGTGGAGGCGTCGGCGATCATGACCGCCGCGGTCGCCATGTCTTCGGGCTCATCAAGGACCCAGATCGCCGCCGCCACAGCTTGCGAGGGCGGGATTCCAAGCCGGAGAGCCTGGACCAGACAGTCACGCAATCGCAGGGCCTTGAGGGCGGGCTGAGCGCCGTGACCGGCAGCATCAACCATGACTAGCCCCAACCCCTGATCTCCCACCGCGAAAACCGCCAAAGAGTCTCCGGCGACCATTCCCGAGGCAGCTGAGTAGCGCACCGCCGCTTCCAGCCTTCCCACCCGGTCGACTTCCACCGCGGCCAGGGTTCGATCCAGGTCGGTGATCACCGGGGCGACTTGGGTGAGGGCAGTTGTGGCGCGATCAGCCCGTTCCATTGCCAGCTGCTGGCTGCCTTGATACTGGTCGAGGCTGCGGGCAGTGGTGAGCAGTCCGGCTACCAAGACCGCGGTAAAAGCAACCGCCACCAGGGCCAGCATGCCCGGGGTGTCGAAACGGGTCCGAAACACCAATAACCCGATCAACACCGGGGGTACCACCAGCACCACCGGCAAGAGCCGGCGGAGGAGAACTCCCCCCACTCCAGCACTGACCACCGGCCGTATCAACCCTTCGCTAGGTCGGGAGCACAAGACCGCCCCCACCAATCCCAAAGTGCCGATGACGGCGGGAAGAGTCATCTCCTGGCTGCCCACCGGGAAGCCAGTGGCGTCGGGGTCGCCGTAGGCCACCCCCACCAGGACGATGGAACTGATCGTCCCTGCCGCCACCGCGGCGCCCTGGGCGACATAACGAACGAGGGTGCGGCGGGAAGTGGCGCCCAGCGCTCCCCCAACGATCAACCCGAGCACTAGAGCCAGGTTGGCGGCCGGGCGGGTGAAGGCCGGACTGGCCGCACCCGACAGGCCACCGGGAGGCCCACCGGTCTGGCTCAAGAAACGTACCACTACCGCCGCCGACGCCAGCCCCACCAACCCCAGCAGGTAACGGGACCAGACGGGCGGGTGGGGGCTGGACAGCAAGGTCCGGGCGGCGGCCGCGGTCGCCACCATCATCGCCCCACCCCAGAATGAGAATGGCTGCGTGTCACCTGCCAGGGTCGCTTGGAGGCCGGCTACTGCCGCCACCACCTCGATCCCACCCATAGCCACGGCCATTGCATAAAGCCAGCGAGCGGCCTGCTCTAGACGGCCCAGGATCCAGGGATCACTGGTCATGAGCTGTGACCTTGGCAGAGAAGGAGCGGCAAGGTTTGCGGATGCCTGGGCATGGGAAACAATCTGTCAGCATTGAGCGGCCCTTAGAGCGGTCATTTTCGAACACGGAGTAGATGTGCGCGAGGTTGTCGCCCGACTAGTTGAGGAACTGGAACAGGTCTCGGCATCTCAGTTTGCCACCTTGCTAGAGACAACTCTGGGCGAAGTGGAGGGGGTGTCCGAGGTGGCGGTATGGCTGGTGGATTTTGGGTTCACCCAACTTCACGATCTGGCCGGAAGGAGAGAGGCGATCCCGGTGGCGGGGTCTCGGGCGGGGAGGGTGGTGCTCACTGGTGAGCCAGTCCTGCACCAGGATATGGTGTTCCTTCCTCTCGGGCGGAGGGGTCAGGTAATGGGCGTGCTGGAGCTGAGGGGTGATCTGCACCCGGACCTCAACCTGGTGGCGGTGGTGATCGCCGACAGCCTGGTCGCCACTCGTCGCCACAGCGATGTCGTCGATCGGGTCCGAGGGGGCGACCGGCTGGGCCTGGCCGCCACCATCCAATATGAGCTTCTCCCCCATCCCAGCTGCCTTGACCAGGGCATGGAGGTGGCGGGGATGCTGGAGCCGGCTTACGACATTGCCGGGGATGCTTTCGATTACGCCATCAACCCCGAGGCGACTTACCTGGCCCTCTTTGATGCCGTCGGCCATGGTCTTCGCTCCACCACGCTTACCTCGCTGGCGGTGGGCACCTATCGGCTAATGAGACGGCAAGGCCGGTCCCCGGCGGAGACCGCCATTGCTATCGATCGGGCGGTGGCGGCCAATGGCCGACCGGGCGAGTTTGTCACCGGCCTGTTGGTCGAGCTACGTCCCGATCAGCGGTTGCTCCGGGTATGGAATGGCGGCCACCTACCTCCTCTGCTCATCCGGGATCGCAACGCAATCGTGGTTGAGCCTGACCCGGTGTTGTTGCCTTTTGGTCTGGGCCCGGAAATGGCCGAGCCCGTCACCATGCCCCTCCAGCCCGAAGATCAGCTTTTCATGTACACAGATGGAGTCGTCCAGGCCAAGAATTCGGAACTTGCCTTTTGGGGCCTTGATTCATTGCAGCAGGTGGTGACGGCTCGGGTCGATGAGCGGATCCCGCTGTTCCAGGTGTGCCGGGCAGTGTTGCAAGGGGTAATCGATTACGTGGACGGCCCGCTCGAGGATGACGCCACCGTGGTGGGTTTGCGATGGACCGGATGAAACACACCTCAACGGGGTCAGTCAGTCGGTCAGCTCGAACCAAACCCCTGACCACTCGTCACCTTCCACCCCCCAGCGGCTCGACACCGCTTCTACGATCTTTAGACCGTGACCGCCTTCGCCTCTTTCCGCCGGTGAGGGACCAATGGTTCCCAATGCTTGACGGATGCTCAGCCTGATGGTGTCAGGTGCAACCGGTTCGATGACGATGGTGGCGGTGTGATTCTGGGGAGCATGGCGAATCACGTTGGTCACCAGCTCGCTGATGGCGAGGATGGCGTCCTCGACTCGGGGGTGGTCGTTGAGGGCGCGACCCACGATCCCCCGTGCCTCGGCGATGGCTTCGGGGCGCAGCGCCAAGTCAACAGAAACAGGTAGCGAGAGATGCGCTTCTTTACCCATGTCAACGCTCGTGGTGTCTTGCCACCATATCTCTTACCCATAGATGTCTGGGGGCAAACTCGGCGGCGGCAATCGCAATAAGCTCTTCGACCCATGCACGATCCGCGGCTTCCGATCCGAGTCCGCCTCCATGAGGAGGCCCTGGTCATCGGTGTCGGAGGTGAGCTCGACCTTGCCACCGTCCCCTCCTTCGAAGAAGCTGCCGAGGCGGCGATCGCTGAGCAGGAGGTGGATCGCGGTGGTGGCGGCGGTCGGCTGGTGGTGCTCGATCTGCTCGACTTGGGCTTCATGGACAGTTCCGGGTTGGGAGCCATCCTCGCCCTGGAGGCGAGACACCCCGAAATCCGGCTCAAGCTGGTGGTTGGTGAAGGAGTGGTCGACAGAGTTCTCCAAACCACGGCCATGCACAAGAGGCTCGACATCGTTTCCTCGGTGGCGGAGGCGGTGTCTTAGTCGACTTTCTCCCGCAACTGGTCGAGAGCTCGGGTGAGAAGGCGGGAGACATGCATCTGCGAAATGCCCAACTCGGCGGCAATCTCGCTTTGGGTGAGATCCCGATAGAAACGGAGATAGAGGAGCCGCCTTTCTCGTGGGGGGAGGGTCCGGATGGCATCTGCCAGCTCCTGCCACTCCTCGGAGCGAGCCGCCCAGTCTTCCTCGTCGGGAAGGTTTTCGGCCATGGTGGTGCCCGTTTCCTCGTGCGGTGCATCGATCGACTCCCACCGATAGGCGGTGTTGGCGGCGATGGCCTCGACCACCTCCTCTTCGGTGAGGTCTAGTTCTGCCGCGACGTCGGCGGCGGTGACTGCTCTTCCCAAAGACTGGGTGAGCCATTCGATCGTCTTGCCGACCAAGAGAGACCTCTCCTGGAGGCTGCGAGGAACCCGAACCGACCAAGCCCGATCTCGCAGATAGCGTTTCAGTTCCCCCTGAATGGTGGTTACGGCGAAAGGTTCGAATGCCCCGATGGCTGGATCGAACCGGGTGATGGCATTGATCAGCCCCAGCAGCGCTACCTGTTCGAGGTCGGAGTCGGCAATCCCTTTTCCCCGGAAACGTCGGGCCAGAGAAGCGGCCAGACCCCGATATCGGCTCACCGCCTCGTCGCGGAACTGGGCGTCGTCTTTGGCTCCAACCAACAGCTCTTCGTCACCCAAGTCGGACAGTCCGGCCGCGGTGCCGGCCGCCCGCACTTCAAACCAGACCCGGGCTTCACCACCCTCCCACTCGGTTCCCCAGCGGCGCGAGAGTCGCTCAATCAGGCTGAAACCCAGACCATGGTTCGTCACCTCAATAGGCCCGGGGGCGGGATGTGACAGGCCAACTCGTACCCGGGCCGGATCCCACTCGAGGAAGAGTTTCAAATCGGCCTCACCCGGCAGCCGGCCATGGCGTAGGGCATTGATGGCGATTTCGGTCACCATCAGCTGAGCCTCGGCCAGCCGGACCGGATCCAGTGGGGCATTAGTCAGCGCCGAGCGGGCCGCTGCCGCCGACTCCGCTCGGGCCGGGAAAGAGAATGTCTCCTTCATTTCCGGGGGAAGCGGAGCAGGTATCGACCCTGCTCCCGCTCTAATCCGCCGGGAGCGAGCTGCTCCACCAACTCCACTGTCTGGGAGGTGAGGGCGGGCAGCGAAGGGGCCGATATCGAGACTACGAGGTCGCCGCCGTCCTCGGTGATGGCCAAGTCCAACGGGCCGACCTCGGCCAGGACCAAGACGGTCAACAACTCAGAGACGGCCAGGCGGGCATCGTCGACCAGCTGTGGAGGCTGGTTACACACTTGGAAGACGCTGGAAACGAAGCCTCTCGCCACCGAGAGCAGGGCGGGTTCGGGAGCGATGACCAGCCGGAGATGGCTTCCCGCCAGATACCCGTCCGTCAATTGGTGACAGCTTCGAGCGAGGGATAGACCGCGAAGGTACCGGCTACGCCGGCGATGTCGAGCAGCCGTTCCACCGGTCCCCCGTTCAACACCAGTGCCAGGGAACCACCGAGGTCGCTCATCCGACCGTGAGTCTGGAGCAGCGCCCGCAGTCCGGTCGAGTCGAGGAAGGTGACCCCAGTGAGATCGATAACGAGCTGGGTGGCGCCGCTGCGCAGCGCTTGGTCGACTGCCGACTCGAGCTGTTCAACGGTGGCGAGATCGATCTCGCCATCCACCTTCACGACGGTCCAATCCGCCTGACGCGAGACTTCGATGTGCAGGGATGCAGAATCCACCTTTGGTCCTTTGGGTCCGAAAGTGCCGCCTAGAAGTGTTCGATCGTATCATCGGCTCGTGACCGCCACTTCTCAGAGCAGCAGTGATCCCATTCTGCTCTCGTTGCCCGCTCGCTCCGAGTGGGAATGGGTGGCGAGGCGAGTGCTGCTCGCTTACGCCCACAGCCTGGGGATGAACTCCTTGCGGCTAGAGGAATTGGGATTCGTCATCGGCCGGATGTGGGATGAGGTGGCGCTGGCTCCGGGGGTGGAGCAGGCAACCCTCACCATGTCTGCCGCCGAGGCCGATCTCGCTTTGGTACTGGAGGGCAATCGCGGGCGAGATGACGATTACACCGATGAGCGCGACAAAGCGGGGGAGGCTGGCTGGTCCACCCATCTCACCTCGACCCTGATTGCGCATCTCAGCCACAAAGCCAGCATCGTCCGGACCAGCGACCGGCTGCTCATCGAGGCATCCTTTCTCCGGTAGGCGGGCAGCTAGCTCCCGCCAGGTTTGACCGGCAGGGGGGTGGGTAAATGACCAGGCGGGTGGTTCAAGACCACCCGGCCGGCGGGACGTTGCTGTCCGTCCCGCCGGCATTGCTTCTTTTAGGGTCGGCCGATCAGGTTTGGACCACTCCGTCGCCGGGTAAACGCTTCAGGAGACAGCATCGGATCGAAGGGGACACCCTTCCGAAGAGGAAAGGAGGCCCGCCATGGAGCAGGCCCGCGACTACGACTCCGACTGGAGCGACCGACTGGCCGACGAGGGCCGCTGGCAACAGGCCCGGGGCATGATCCGCCAAACCTGGGGCGATGTCACCGATCAGGAATTGGAGCAAGCCCGGGGAAGCTGGGAGCGTTTGGTAGGCACGATCAAGGAAAAAACCGGAGAGTCGGCCGACGCCATCGAGCGGCGGCTGCAGGAGATCTTCTCCTGAACTAGCTCCATCAGGGAGGAAGAGGACGGGCCCTC
>DATEDX010000277.1:0-16537 GCA_035281425.1 Acidimicrobiia bacterium | reverse complement strand
TGGCCCGCAGCCATCGGATGCGGGTAAGCGAGGCCATCACCCGCCTTTGTCCGGCCCGAGTGTGCGGCCAGGTCGGCACCGGGACTGCCGGGGAACGGGCCCAGGCCATGGCCAGCGACACCGCCATCATCGCCGGCCACGCTCTGCTTCCTGCCTGGGCCACCACCGACCTCCCCGCCATCGATCGTTCCTGGGGCAACTTTGGGGGTGAGGTCACCGACTTCAACGCCATCGAGGCGTTCAACGAGGAGGCGGCTCACGACCCCCGCCAGAAGCTCCAGACCCTGGCCGAGCACATCCGCACCGACCCCACCGACCAGCCCACTCTTTACTTCACCCATGCTCTCCTTCCCCACTTCCCCTGGCGCTTCCTCCCCAGCGGACAGAGCTACCCCCTCGACCGAGAGAAGCTACCGGGGGGAGTAGGCACCGGGTGGGGCGACAACGCCTGGCTCTCCGCCCAAGCCCTGCAACGTCATCTGCTCCAGGTGGAGTACGTCGACACCGCTCTCGGTGAGGTGATGGCAGCCATGGAGACTGCCGGGATCTATGACGACTCGTTGCTCATCGTCGTCGCCGATCATGGCATCGCCCTCCGGCCCAACATCGAACACTGGCGGCGAATTGGCCCCGACACGGTCGGTGATGTCGCCGCCGTGCCTCTCTTCGTCAAGCCTCCGGGGGGCGGGGAAGGAACGATCGACGATCGCCGCGCCCTCACCATCGACATCCTGCCCACCATCGCCGACGTGCTTCAGTTCCGGCCGCCCTGGGCGGTCGACGGCCAGAGCCTGCTCGGGCCCCCACCCACCCGAACCGAGACCACCACCACCGGTCCGGTCAGTTCGGCTACCTATGGTGTCGACGGATCGGAGAAGTTGGCGGTCGCCGCCCGCAACAGCGGGTGGATGCCCACCGGCAACCCTTTTGAGCTGCGGCCGCCGGGGGCGCCCGATCTGGTCGGTCAATCGTTGGATCAGATCGCCGAGGGGGAGGCAGACTTCCGAGCGATCATCGACCGCACCCAGTGGTACCAGGCGGTAAGGCCAGAATCGGGGGTGATTCCGGCCCGCATCACCGGCTCCCTGCTCGGTGCCCCGAGCGAAGAGGAGGTCATCGGGGTGGCGGTCAATGGCACCGTCGCCGGGCTCACTCTGACCTATGTTGAAGACACCGTTGTCCGCTGGCAGCTGATGGTCCCGCCCCAGCTACTCAAGTCAGGCGACAATGCCCTCGAGGTCTTCTGGGCCGAGGATGGTCAGGTGTTGACCGTGGACACGGGTTAGCTCGGTCGCCGGCTCCCGTCCTGGGTGGTTTGTTTTCGCGCCTTCGCCAGTTCCTATTGGGGGACAGCATCACCTCTCGTATCCTGGGGGCCGAGGCGTCCCTGGGGGGCAATGGTCCAATTCAAAGGCAATCTGTGGCTGGCCGACGTGCCCGCCTCGCGAGTAGCGGCCGAGCTGATCGTCGACGGCGAGGACGTGGTGGTGGCCACCGGTGACCGCACCATCGGACGATGGAAGCGGGCCGAACTCGCCGCGAAACGACATAGCCAGGGGTACCTGTTGGTGGTGGAGGGAGAGGAGCTCATATTCGACACCGACGCCGAGGAACTAATTGTGGTGTTGGAAGAGGGTTCCCTCCCAGTGATCGATCTCAGAGGCCCCACCGTCGAGGAGCTACCGGCATCGGAACCCGGTCCCCCTCCTCCGCCCATCGCTGAGCCGGAGCCCATTCCCGCGCCGCCGCCCCGCAGCTCCGGTGATGTGATGCCGCTCAGCCAGCCGCGGCAGCGGCGTCGCGCTCCCAAACCCCCGGCGCCGGAACCACCACCGACCGACATCTTCGACCTCTTGCGGCCCCCACCGGCTGAGGCCAAAGCCCGTAATCATCCGCTAGCCCTGGCCGCCATCGCGCTCGGCATTCTGGGCACCATGGTGGCGCTGGTTCCCCGCCTGGTTCTTCTAGCCGTCGCCTTCAGCGGCTCGGCGCTGGCGGTGGGCCTGCTGGCCCGCTCTGAGCTCAAACGCCGGGGAGTGGAGCGAGGTCAAGACGTTGCCATCACCGGGGCGGTGCTGGGGGCGGTGGGATTGGTGATGGGTCTGATCGTGGCCCTCACTTGAGGGCTCAGCCCATCAGGTTGCGAACCGCAAAGAAGGCTCCTGCCGCCACCAACGCGGCCAGATAGACCATCACCCAGCGGGTGTCTCCCAGCAGGCAACGGCTCTTGAGCAGACCCGCCCGCCGCGCCTTCCAATAGGAATAGAGCCCGAGCGAACCAAATGCCACCACCGCCAGCGGCGGAGTGACCAGCCAGGCAATGGCTGCCACGGTGGTGGCGACGCAGAAACGGAGGGGATCGATCTTCCCTTGGGGGCGGATGAAGGCGGGAGGGACGGGGGTCATACCTTCAGGACCACCGGCTCGGGCTGACGCCGGGAGGCGGCAGTGGGAAGTTTCATGGCGGCCAGCGGCGCCCAGGCCTGCACCGCACAAAACGGTGCGCATTGATCTTGGAGCTCGGATCGAGTTCCGACATGCACACAACACTGCAATAGCCGCTCTTCAATCATGGTGTTGATGTCCATGAATGGTTTGATAGTGATCCGTTTCACCCGGTGGGCCATCAACTCCCGCAGACGCTTACGGCTGGCGGCCGCTCCTGCCGCCCGGAGCAGTCCGGCGATCCCCAGATCGCAGGCTTCACAGACCTGACGGAAAAGATCACCGACGGTGGGATGGGTAAGGCTTGACTGTTCCGAGAACAGCCCGAGCAACGACTCTTTCACCAGCGCGCGCAGCTGGGCGTCCAGATCGGGATCGACGATCCGGTTGGCCACCAGATCCAGGTGTTGGGCCAAACGCTCGTGACCGACGATGGAGACCAGCGACTTCCATTCTCCCTGATCGGTGCGCAGCATGTAGCCGACTGAGCAGCAGTGGGGATGGGAGCAGGGCAGGGCGATGAGATCACGCCACTCCACCCGCCCTCCGGTTTGAGGACCGAGTCGCTTGAGGACACCGGTATGAGTCAGCCGGGACCGGGGGTCGAGGGGGGTAGAGCGACCCGACCCGAATTGCGGTTGGATCGAAACTCCGCCCACGAAAGGCGTGTCGAGGGCGTGTTCCACCACCGCGCCGATCTCGTCATCGTTGACCCCGAGCGAAGCGGTCATGGTCAAGGTGGTGAAGACCCCGGCCGCACTAAGACGCAATACCGCCCGCTCCTTCAGGGAGCGCAGATCGGCGTTGCGATGATGGAGGTAGGTCTCCTTTCTGAACCCGTCGAATTGGAGGTAGACCTCGATGCGGTCGGAATGGGCGGCTAGATAATCGAGGAGACGGTCGTTGCGAGCGATCTCGATGCCGTTGCTGTTGATGAGGACCCGGACTACGTTGCGTTCCAGGACCCGGTCGAGCAGGTCGAGGAAACCTGGATATATCGTCGGTTCCCCGCCCGAGAGCATGAGCACGTCGAGCTGGCCATTCTCCCGGGCCAGCCGCTGGTCGATGTTGGCGAGGATCTCCTCGGGGGCTGCCACCCCGGTGAGGGCAGGAGAAGACTCGGCAAAGCAGGTCGGGCAGCGGAGATTGCAGACTTCGGTGATGTCTTCGAGCAAGATGCAGGTGTGCTGGGTCTGCAGCTCCGGTAGACCCGCCAGGTAAGCCTCGGGCAGAGGCCGGTAGTTCCCGACCGTGTCGGGAACGTGCACTTTGGTGGTGGCGGTCCACTGTTCGAGGTAACGAAGGATCTCGGGGTCTTCGTCGTAGAGGGTCACCACCTGCCCGTGGCGGCGGCAGCCCCGAACCAGCCAGATTTGATCGTCGGCCTCGGCCAAGTAGCCGGAAAGTCGTTCGACCTGATCGAGAGGCCGCGCCGGGTCCTCGTCATGGCAGTGAGGACAAAAAGCCACGACATAACGATGGATGGTGTATTCCCTTAGGGGCATCCCCAGTGAGGTCACGCCGGTGCCGTCCGCAGCGTTTGGGTGCGGGAGGGGCGAAGGAAATACCAGGCGAGGAGGGGAACGGTGAGCAGGAGGAAGACCTGGGATCCGGAAAGCGGTCCGACTAGGGGCCGATTGTCGCGGACGAATTCGACCGCAAAGCGGAAGAGGCCGTAGCTGAGCAGGTAGATCTTGAAGAGGTCGCCTTGCGGTCGAGGCTGGGTCCGGAGGGCGAGCAGCACCCCGAGCATCACCAGGTGGAAAGCGATCTCGTAGAGGAAGCTGGGATGCATGGCTACTCCCAAGGCACAAGAGGGGCAATAGGGCATGGCGGTGGCGGTCTCCGGGTCGACCGTGATCCCCCAAGGCAGGGAAGTCGGGGTTCCCACCTGCTCGGTGAGGAAACATCCCACCCGGCCCACGGCCATTCCAGCCGCCACTGCCGGAGCGAAGAGATCGCCGGTGCTGCTCCGGTAGCCGACCAGACGTTTGGTGGCCACCGCCCCCAGATAGGCGCCGGCCAAGCCGCCGAGGATGCTGCGGCCCCCTTCCAAGAACAGACCAGTCAGGGTGGGTGTATCGCTGGCCAGCCAGTATTGCCACCCGGTCGAGAGGCGAGCGAAGATCCCACCGGTGATCACCGCCCCCAGCACCACCCACACCAAGCGGGGATCGGAGGCGTGGCGGCGTCGGGTTTCCCAGGCGAAGATTCCCAACGCCACCAGCACTCCCAGGAGGACGAAGGTGTCGTGGGTGGGAAGAATCAGGCCACCCACTTGGAGGGTGGGGACCATTTCAGTTGAATCCGCCGACGGTGATGAGGGCGACGCAGAGGCCGAAAAGCAGCACCACCAAACCCACCAGGATCCCCAACACGATCAAAATGGCTTTCAGCCAGGCCGGCATCCCCCCCGACGGTGGTGGTTCAGGCGTCACCCGGCCCACAATATCCCACGTCGATCCAAGGAAGCGGTCTAAGGCCGGGAACTATTCGGGAAGGGAACGCCCGGCGGCGAACGCTTCCAATACTTCGGTGGCTTCGGGTTCGACCGCCACCACGTAGGAGACCCCACCTTCGTTGGAGTTGCGCACCGGCAGCGAAACCGACTCGGTGGTGGAGGCGGTCCGCATCCCCAGCCCGGTTCGGAGCAAGGTGAACACGCTGGTCGAGGAGTCAGCCCGGAGATGAGAGGCGGCCGAGGCCATCACCAAGGGACTGCGGATCAGTCCGCCGGGCGAGGAGCCCTTGTCCATGATCTGCAACAAAACGTCGCGCTGGCGGCCGGTGCGGGCGATGTCGCCACCCTCTCCCGATACCCACTCGCCATCTCGCAACTCCTCGTAGCTCCGGGAACGGACGTAGGCCAAAGCGGTGGCGCCATCGACGGTTTGGGTTCCGGCTTCTTCCACCAACAGCCCCGACTTCTGATCCCGGGCGGGATACGGGAAGTCAAGTTCGATCCCTCCTAGAGCATCGACGATGGCGGCAAAGCCCGCGAACTCGACCTCCAGGTAGTGGTTGGCTCGAATCCCGGTAGCGGCGGCCACCGTTTCCACCAGGAGATCGGGACCGCCGATGGCATAGGCAGCGTTGATGCGGTTGGTGCCCTCTCCGGGGATGTCGACCTTGAGGTCGCGAGGAAGCGAGAGCAACTGGCGGCGTCCGCCCCGGACCTGGGCAAGGATGATGACATCGGCGCGGGACCCGGCGAAGTCCCCGAAGCTGCCTTCAAGGTCGTCGGGAAGGTTCTCCCGGCTATCGCTCCCCACGATCAGGTAGATG
Organism: Acidimicrobiia bacterium; assembly: GCA_035281425.1. Lineage (GTDB taxonomy): Bacteria > Actinomycetota > Acidimicrobiia > Spongiisociales > ZC4RG35 > JAICND01. The sequence continues at coordinate 10,807 of DATEDX010000277.1, read as the reverse complement.
CCATTACCGTCGGCGAGGGCCTCGAGGTCCCCGGCGTCGCCCATCCGGGCTTCGGTGAAGAAGCTCAACGCCACGAACCCTCCGAGCAGCAGGATGAGGACCAGCACCACCCGCAGGAACCAGCGCTGCCCGCGGGAAAAGCGGCGACGGCGCGGCGGCGCAGAAGGTGGGGCGGGGGTGTGACTCACAACAAAACGCAGGGAAGGAAGGCCATGAGCCTAGCTACCCCACGGATCTACCCCCAGCCCTAGGGGCTCCCCTCCGGGCCACTTCCCAGGACCCCCTCCGTCGCCTTCGGTGCCACCTCCTCCAACGCTCACTGGGGGAGGAAGAGGGGCACGCCGTCTCTTCTCCCCCCAGGAGGCCCGTCAGGGCCGACGTTGGGGGGAGTACCCCGAAGGGGGGAGGGGGGCCTCACGTCTCACGTCTCACGTCTCCCCCCTCACGTCTCACGTCTTCCCCCTCACGTCTCACGTCTCACGTCTTCCGTCTCACGTCTCCCTAACCCGACCTCTCCTCCCAGGCAATCACTGGGTTGCGGAGAACGCCGATCTTTTCGATCTCAGCCTCGATCACGTCCCCGGGACGCAGGTAGAGCGATTCGGCGTTGTCGCTGAACCCCGCCACCCCGGAAACGGTTCCGGTGGAGAGAATGTCTCCGGCGCTATATCCCATCGGGGAATAGAAGGAGAGGATCTGCTCAATCGTCACCGACATGTGGCTGGTGTTGGAGGACTGGCGCACTTCGCCGTTGACCCGCAGTTCCACGTTGAGCTGATGGGGGTCACCGATCTCGTCGGGAGTAACGATCCAAGGACCGACCGGGCAGAAGGTGTCGATCGACTTGCAGAAGGAGAAAACCCCCGACTTCATCTCCCGCCGTTGGATATCACGGGCGGTGATGTCGTTGAAGATGAGGTAGCCGCCGATGTAGTCCTGTGCCTCCTCCTCCGAAAAGAACTTGCCTGACTTGCCCAGAACCACGGCCAGCTCCAGTTCATAGTCCAGCTCGTTGGTCAGCTGGTTCGGGTAGACGATGGGCTCATCCGGGCCGATGATGGCGTCGACGTTCTGGAAAAAGACGATCCAGGGCAGTACCGGGTGGGACCAGTTGACCCGCAACGACTCTTCATGGTGCTCCCGGTAGTTGCCGGCCGTATGGAAGAACTTCTTGGGAACGATGGGCGCCTCCAGCTTCACGCTGGAGAGCGGGTAGTCCCTACCCGTTGGCGCTACGTCACCCCCCCGCGCGAAGTAGTCCCGCATGTTGGGAACGTCCAGCTCCACCACCTGGCCGGCCTCGACCCGGCCGACCTTGCCTCCGTCAAAGGTGACCAGCTTCATCTCTCCTCCTCACACATTTGAGATTTGATCAAATGTAGCAAAAGGAGACGTGGCCCGAGCCACCACTTTGGATCAGCGAGCGGTGGTGTCGGTGCGGCTGGCTTCCCCCTCTCGCTCCCTGAGGAGGGCGATTGCCGCCACCATGGTTCGGGAGAGATGGGCTCGGAGTTCCTTTTCCGCGGTGTCGGGATCACCCGAGGCCACCGCTTCCACCAACAACCGGTGCTCTTCCACTCGCTGTTCGATGGTGCCCCGCACCGGCAATTGCAGCCGGCGGTAACGCTCCGAGTTGTCCCACAGGGACGGAAGGAGAAGGCGAAGCCAGCGGGAGTCGGCAAAGTCGTAGATGGCCATGTGCAGTTTGGTGTGGACGTCGGGGGCGGTGCCGTTGTCGGCCCGTAGCGCCGCTTCGTATTCGTTGACCAATCCCAGGAGGTGCTGGCGGTCTTTTTCGGCGATGCGCACCGCTGCCTTGCGGACCGCCATCGACTCGAGATCAAGGCGGATGTTGTAGGTGTCTTCCAGGTCGGCCGCCGACATCTCACTGACTATGACCCCCCGGTGGGGGCGGCGCTCGATGAGTCCCTTTTGTTCCAGGAAACGAAGGGCCTCGCGGATCGGTACCGAGCTCATGGAAAGCCGGTCGACGTATTCCTGCAGCCGGATCGGCGACCCAGGCGGTATCTCCCCGGACACGATCGCCTCCCGAAGCTCGGCTAAGGCCACGTCGGCAAGCGTGCGGGCGCCGTCTGCCGGGCGCAATGTCATTTGACCCCTCCTCTTTCGCCCTTACGAGGCCCTCTGCACATGCTACGCGCTGACTCGGCGGTCTTCATGACTGCGAGGCTCCCGACCGTACCCGATCCCACAGCTCCACGAACTCGCGATCGGAAACCAAGCCACCGTTCTCGATTCCCACCCGTTTCACTTCTTCGAGAAGCGACGAGTGATCCGCCTCGGGAATGTCGAGGCCCAGCTCTTCGGCCTTGATCCTGATGCTGGCCAGGCCGCTCTTCTTTCCCAACACCAACCCTCGCCGGGCCCCCACCAGTGTGGAGGAGTAGGGCTCGATTGCCACCGGGTCGTGGAACTGGGCCGCTACCGCCCCACTCTCCCGAATGAAGAGGTTGCGGCCGGTGACCGGCTTCCAGGGGGCAAGGTCGTAACCGGAGAGCCGCCGGACGGTCTCCGCCACCTCGGAGATGTGCTCCAGTCGCAGCGATGTCTCGGCGCCGTAGATCGCTTCGATGGCGATGGCGAACTCGGCCAGGTCGGTATTCCCGGCTCGCTCCCCCATGCCGTTGATGGTGCCCTGAATCCAGTCGGCCCCGGCTCGCACCGCCGCGATCGACCCGGCAGTGGCCAGGCCAAAATCATCATGCCCATGCCAGTGGATGGGAATTTTCCCAACCCACTCTCGGGCCGTCTTAATCAGTTGAAAAACCGCTTCGGGGGCGGCGATGCCGAGAGTGTCGACGAGAGCGATCTCTTCAGCGCCGGCTTCCACCGCACTGACGTAAATTTGCCGGAGGAAGTCGAGGTCGGCCCGGGTTCCATCCACTCCAAAAAAGCAAACCTTGACCCCGTTGGCGCTGGCATATTTCACCGCCGCCACCACCCGTTCGGTTACCACCTTACGGTCGAGGCCATAGGCGGAGAGCTTTCCATCGGAGACCGGGGTTTCGATCACCGCCGCCTCCACCCCCAAGCCGACGAGTTGTTCGACGTCGGCTGCCACTGCCCGGCAAAAACCCCAGACCTCTGCTTCCAGCCCCGCCTCCATGATCAACTCGAAGGCATAGGCGTCGCCGGCTGAAACCCGGGGAAAGCCGGCCTCGATCCGTTCTACCCCCAGACGGTCGAGAGCAACTGCAATCTCCAGTTTCGCCTCGGGAGAAAGTGCCACCCCCACCGTCTGCTCCCCGTCCCGGAGGGTCGTGTCGTAAATCCCGACCTTCCGGCGCAACGCGGGATCGGCCGCCAAATCGTTGATGGGGCCAGTCCACACCAGGTTGTGGTCAAGCATGATCGCCTCAGTTCCTAACAATTATCAATGATAACATTCGACCAACTACGGGTACAGGTGACAGGCCACCCAATGGCCAGGTTCCATCTCAATCAGGGCCGGGGTTTGGCCACACACCTCCATCACCTGGGGACACCGAGTGCGGAAATGACACCCCGTGGGTGGATCAAGTGGGCTGGGCAGTTCACCCTTAATCGACAGCTTCTCCCGTCGGCGGCGGGGATGGTCGGGCAAGGCGGCGGCGAAGAGGCCCTGGGTATAGGGATGGAGAGGATTACCGAAGATCTGCTCGCACTGGCCGAGTTCCACGATCCGCCCGAGGTACATCACCGCCACTTGGTCGGCGACGTAACGGACGGTGGCCAGGTCGTGGGAGATGAGCAGGAACGCCGTCTCCATCTCGGCCTGAATGTCCTTCAACAAGTTCATCACCTGCGCTTGCACCGAGACGTCCAAAGCAGACACGGGTTCATCCAGCACCAAAAGCCGGGGCCGGGTGATGAGGGCGCTGGCCAGGGCAATCCGTTGTCGCTGACCGCCGCTGAATTCGTGGGGAAACAGGTCGGCCTGCCAGCGCTTCAGGCCCACCTTCTCCAGGGTGTCCTCCACTTGCTCTTTCACCTCACGGGTAGACAGGCGTTGGTTAGAGATCAGCGGCTCGGCCACAATCTCCCGCACCCGCATCCTCGGGCTCAGCGACGCCCAGGGATCCTGGAAGACCGCTTGCACCCCCGCCCGGAACCAGCGGAGATCAGCGCCCCGTAATTGGTGAACGTCGCGCCCTTCGAGCAGGACCCGACCCGATGTGGGGCTGTGCAGGCGAAGAACCAGTCGAGCTGTGGAGGTCTTACCACAACCCGACTCCCCCACCAGGGCCAAGGTTTGACCGGAGTAGATCTCGAAGCTGACCTCATCCACCGCTCTGATATGACCCACCGTCCGCCCTCCGACCTGACGAGAGGTGACCGGGAAGTGCTTGCTCAGCCTCTCCACCCCCACCAGGGGTCGGGTCAGAGTTGCGCCCATGGTTGCTCCTTGCTCCGCCAGCAGGCGGCGAAGTGTCCGGGCCCCATCTCGGCCCATGGTGGATAAGCCTCCAGGCAGGTCGTAGCGACGTAGGGGCACCGCTCGGCGAAGCGGCACCCCGGCGGCAGCTCGGACAGGGAAGGCGGTTGCCCTTCGATCGACCGCAGCCGGGCCGCTTTGAGGTCGGATCGGGGCCGCGACTCCAAAAGCGCCCGGGTATAGGGATGTTGGGGATGGTCGAAGATCTCCTCCACCGGCGCCTGTTCAACGACCCGTCCCGCATACATCACCGCCACCCGGTCACAAGCTTCTGCCACCACACCGAAGTCGTGTGTGATGAGAATCACCCCGACCCCGGTCTCCGTCTGCAGCTCCCGCAGCAGACGCAGGTACTGGGCTTGGATGGTGACGTCGAGAGCCGTCGTGGGCTCGTCAGCAATCAAGACCTGGGGGTGAGAGGCCATAGCCATCGCTCCTACGATCCGCTGTTTCATCCCTCCCGAAAGTTGATGGGGAAAATTGCGCAGCCGCCGCTCGGGGGCGGGCACATGCACCTGGCGAAGTGCTTCCACGCTGCGGCCCTTGATCTCGCCCGAAGACAACCGGCGGTGGTGGACCCAGAGCGCCTCGCCGAGCTGATTGCCGACCGAGAACACCGGGTTGAGGGACTGTTGGGGGTCTTGGAGAATCATCGAGATCTCCTTTCCCCGCACCTGCCGCATCTCCCGGTCGGAAAGGCGGAGCAGATCGCGGCCGTTGAGGATGACCTCTCCCCCTTCGATGCGGGAGGCCGGCTCGGGCGTCAGCCGGACCAGCGAGAGGGCCAGCATGCTCTTGCCGCTCCCCGACTCGCCGACCACGCCCAGCGTTTCCCCCGGGTAGAGGTGGAAGGAGACCCCATCCACCGCCTTGGTCACCCCCCACCGGGTGTAGAGATAGGTGCGAAGCTGCCTCACCTCAAGGACCGGGGCGAGTGGGGCGGGGGCGTCGGCGGCGGGAGCGTGATCGGTGGCTGTCATCTTCCCTGCCGCAGCTTGGGATCGAGATAGTCGCGCAGCCAGTCGCCAAGAAGGTTGAGAGAGAGGACTACCGCCAGGATGGCGAGGCCGGGGAAGAACGAAACCCACCAGTTGGTGAGGATGAGGTCGCGTCCGTCGGCCACCATCACCCCCCAACTGGGATTGGGTCGGGGAATGCCAGCCCCGATAAACGACAAGGAAGACTCTTCGAGGATTACCACCCCAACTTGCAGGGTGGCGAGGACGATCAACGAGTTGGCCACGTTGGGAAGGACGTGACGGCGAAGGATGCGCAGCGGCGAGGCCCCGGCCACCTTTGCCCGAGCTACATACTCCGCCTCCCGCACCGAGAGGGTCTCGCCCCGTACCTGGCGGGCAAACCCGGCCCAGATGGTCACCGCGATGACCACGACGATGGTGACGAAGGAGGGTCCGATGGCGGCCACGATCACCAACGCCAGCAGCACGTGAGGCAGGGACAGGAAGGAGTCGATGAGCCAGCTGACGATCCGGTCCGCCCACCCGCCGAAGTAGCCGGCGATGAGACCCAGGCTGGAGCCGATGAAGGCGCCGATGAGGATGGTGATGGAGGACACGGTGAGGGAGATCCGGGCCCCGTAGATCATGCGGGTGAGGACATCGCGGCCTTGTTTGTCGGTGCCGAGCGGATAAGTCCAGGTGCCACCCTCCTGCCAGGCGGGCGGTGTCAACCGGTCGGCGAGGACTCCCCGCAGGGGGTCGTGGACGGTGATCAGATCGGCGAGCAGGGCGGGAAGGACCAGCACCACGAGAATGATGGTGATCGACATCCAGGGAATCCGTTTGGAGCGGCGCCGGCGCAGAAACGACCGGCGAGGCGCGGGTTCCGCGGTCGGCTCGACGCTGACTTCAACCTCGCCCCGGGGTGGGTTGCGGACCGACATCAGGCGGTGGCCTTCACGCCCAGTCGAACCCGCGGGTCGAGATAGGCGTAGGCAATGTCGATGATCAGGTTCATAGCGATCACCACCGCGGCGGTGAAGAGGGCCAGTGCCTGCACCACCGGGAAATCGCGGGCGTTGGCCGCTTCGAAGGCGAGCAATCCCGCCCCCGGCCAGGCGAAGACGATTTCGACCACGGTGGCGCCGGTGATCATCCGCACCACGATCCCCCCCAAGAAAGTTAGGGGCGCGATCGCGGCCGGTTTGAGGGCGTGCTTCAACACCACCCGTAGTTGGGTGAGACCCTTGAGGCGAGCCAGTTTGACATATTCGGTGCCGAGGGTCTCCAGCATCGACGAGCGGAACAGTCGCAGCAGGGCGGCGATCCCGAAGATGGAGATGACGATGCTGGGCAGGATGTAGCTGCGCCAGCCGACAAACCCGGACGTGGGCACCGCATGCCAGCGCACCGCCACGAACCAGATCAGAACGATGGCCAGCCAGAACTCGGGAACCGACTGCCCGAAGAGGGCAAAGGCCCGGGCCACAGTGTCGATGACCTTGCCCCGTTTGAGGGCGGAGAAGATCCCCAGCGGCACCCCCACCACCAGGGTGAGGACGGTGGCCACCGCCCCCAGTTTGATGGAGGCGGGGAGGCGATCGATGATCACCCCCATGGCGGTTTCGGTGGGATATTTGAAGGAGGGGCCGAAGTCACCGGTGAGAGCGTTACGGGCGAAGGAGAAGTACTGCTCGGGGAGCGGGTCGTTGAGCCCCCACAACTCCCGCAACGCCTCCTGGTCTTCCCGGCTCATGTCCACCGGTGCCAGCACGTCGAGAGGGTCCCCAGTGAGACGGGCCAGGGAGAACACCGCCACCGAAACGAACACCAGGGTGACGATTCCCCGGATCGTGTTGACGACGATGTAGCGGCCCATGCGCTCAGAGGCCGGGGTCGACGACATAGAGGCCGTCACCGTGACGGTCGGTGACGTAGACCAAGCCGTCGGCGGTGCGGAGCACGTCGTTGAACTGGATCGAGTCCCTCCCTGCCGGAGGAGGAGGTACCAGATGAGCGACTTCCACCGGGTGGGCGGGGTCGGAGAGGTCGTAGGCGCGCAGCCCGCCGGCAAAATAGGTAAGGAAAATCAGGTTGGGGTCGATGAAGCTGCCCGGCTTCATCTCGTGGAGGTTATGGGGACCCCATCGAATCCCCTCATGGTGACGAGAACCGGTCGGAACCGGCAGCCGGGAGACCACCTCCGGCCGGGTCTCGTCGGTTACGTCAACGATCCACACGTGGCGCTGGACCCCGATCCACCGGGTCAATTGCTCATCGGTGACCACTACGATCTCCCGTCCTGGAAGCCGCTGGGCGGTGTGGGTGTTGCGGCTCTCGGGCCCGAACTCCAGCTGGCTCACCAGGCGAGGTTGCGTGGGATCAGCGATGTCGAGGACCACGAGGCCCCCATCCCAATAACCGCAGTAGAGCCTGTTTCCGTAAGGAAGGGCATGGTGGAGGTTGAACTGGCGGGGCTCATCCACCGGATCGCCCAACCGGGCCCAATCGGCACTCTCCCCTCCGGCTCGATGCTGGCCGGGGTACCACCAGCGGCCGACCTCCTTCGGCTCAGAGGGATCGCTGAGCTCGACGATCTGTAGGAACCGCCCCTCGTAGCCGTGGTCGGTGCCGCTGACGTAAGCCAGACTCCCTTCCCACCACACCATCCGGTGTACCCCTATCCCGGGGGTGGGGTAGAACCCGATTTGTTGGGGGTGGGCAAGGTTAGAAGTGTCGTAGATCGCCATCCCCGCGCTCCAGGACGGGGGTGAGTCCTCGAAGCGGTTGCGTTCATGGTTGACCAGCAGGATGCTGCCTTGCACCTGGACTTTGTGAGAGTGGGTGCCGGGGGGTCGCAGGATCTGGGTGATGAGCCGAGGCTGCTTGGGGTCTGAGACGTCGACGATCGAGGTGCCGAGGTGGTTGTAACCCATGTGCCCCACGTAGGCGATCCCTTCGACCACATTGACGTGCATCAGGTCGCCCTGCCCGTCGAGGTCGATGTGGCCCACCACCTTCATCTCCTGGCTGGTCATCGCCGAATCCCTTTGAGGATGCGCTCGACGTTGCCGGTGAGGATTCCTTCCCGGTCCTCGGGGCGCAATCCGGGGATGGAGTCGATGAAGGACACGGGTTGCCGTTCGGCCATCGGATAGGGATAGTCGGTGCCTATCACGACTTGGGAGGGGCCGACCAGGTCGAGGAGGTAGCCGATCGCTTGGGGCAGGTGGAGAAGGCTGTCGTAGTACAGGCGGCGGACGTATTCGAGTGGAGGTTGGCGAAGATTGCGACCGGTGATCTGGGGCACTACCTCGTATCCCTTTTCCCACCTCCCCAGTTGATAGGGCATATACCCACCGCCGTGCACCATGCACAAGACCAGATCCGGGTAACGCTCGAAGACTCCGGAGAAGAGGAGGTGAGCGATCGCCATGGCCGACTCCGCCGGTCGCCCGAAGATGTTCTCGAGGAAGTAGCGGGATAGATCGATGCCGCGCAGCACGTCGTAGGGGTGAAGGAGGATCAGGCAACGTAACTCATTGGCCACCTCCCAAAAGGGATCGAGCCCGGCCTGGTCGAGGCTCACCCCGTCGACGCTGGTGGCGATTTCCACCCCCACCATGCCCAGCTCCCGTACGGCGTGGTCGAGTTCGGCGGCCGCCGCCGCCGGTGCTTGCAGGGGTACCGTCCCCAGGGCGAGGAGTCGGTCGGGGTGGCTGGAAACGAGGTCGGCCAAGATGCGGTTGAAGGCTCGGGCGTAACGGGTACCGCCCTCGGCAGCGAGGGCGTAGGCCGAGAAGTCAGTGCGGTGGCTGACCAACTGCACGGTGACTCCCCCCGCCTCCATGGCGGCAAAACGTGCCTCCAAATCGAACAGCTCGGCGGGGAAGGGACCGATTTCCACCCTGCCCGCTAGCCGCAGCAATTCCTCCCCCTTCGAATTTTGAAACGCTTCGATGCCGAAGGAGGGGCCGTCGGCTCGGAGGAGCTCCATCAACTCGCCGGGAACGATGTGGGCGTGGACGTCATATGTCATCTGCGGGCTCCCTCTCGGCGGGCGGTTTGGATCGTTTCCCACACCCGGGCCGGGGTGAGCGGGAAGTCGATTGAGTGCACCCCGTAGGGGTGAAGCGCGTCGAGGACGGCGTTGAGGACCGCGGGAGGCACTCCGATGCAGCCGGCCTCCCCCGCCCCCTTGGCTCCCAGAGGGTTGGACGGGGCCGGGCTCACTATTCGCCGGCTCACCAGCGGAAAGGGTTGGGTGGCGGTCGGGATGAGGTAGCTCATCAGGTTGCCGGTCAGCAGTTGACCGTCGTCGTCGTATTGGATGGCCTCGAGGAGGGCGGTGCCCAGGCCCTGCATGATCGACCCGTGCAACTGTCCCTCCACCACCATGGGGTTGACGACCACCCCGCAATCGTCCACCGCCACCAGCCGGAGGAGGTTGACCTCTCCCGTCTCCAATTCGACCTCTACCACCGCCACATAGGCGCCGTAGGGGAAGGTGATGTTGTCGGGGACATACATCTCTTCAGCAGCCAACTCCACTCCCAGGCCGGCCGCCCGCTCTGCTACCTCGGACAAGCTGATCTCGCTACCTGGCGAGCCTGCCACCGAGAACTTTCCCTGCGAGATCTCCAAGTCGCCTGCGGCCGCTTCTAATAGCTCCGCCGCCACCTTGGTGGCCAGTTCCCGGACGGCCGTGGCGGTTCTGAAGATGGCAGAGCCGCCCAGCTGCAGGGAGCGGCTTCCAAAGCTGCCCACACTCTGGTCGACCTCGGCCGTGTCGCCGGCGAAGAAGCGGATCTCATCAGGAGATAGATCGAATACCGCGCCGGCAATCTGCGACCACACAGTGCGGTGGGCCTGCCCGGCCGAGGTGGAGCCGGTACGTACCACCACCGTTCCGTCAGGGGCGAGCTCCACCTTTCCGTATTCGCCCATGCCGACTGCCCCCCCGGCCCGTTCCACAAAGGTGCCGATCCCGATCCCGATCGGGTCCCCTCCCACCTGGCGGCGCCGCTCTTGTTCTTGGCGCCATTGCTCCACCTGGGCGGTCTCTACGGCCAGCTCGAGGGCGGCGGCGTAGTCGCCCGAGTCGTAGAGCGATCCGGTGTGGGTGCGATAGGGAAGAGCAGCGGAGGGGATAAAGTTGGCCTGCCGCACCCGTTCGGGGTGAAGGCCCAACCGGCGAGCGAACTCGTCCACCGCCCGCTCGATGGCGATGTTGCCCTCGGGACGGCCCGCTCCCCGGTAGGGGCCGGTGGGGGCACGGTTGGTAACCGCCACCCGCACCCGGGCTTGCAGGTATTCGATGTCGTAGAGGCCCTGGGCCACCGCCAGACTGAAAAAGGGAATGCGTGAGCCGGTGCTGGGGTAGGCGCCGATCTCCCCGCGGAACTCGAGTTGA
>DATEDX010000276.1:0-3609 GCA_035281425.1 Acidimicrobiia bacterium | reverse complement strand
TACGAAGAGAGCCCCGAATACGTGTCGGTCTTGACCGTTTCGGGGGAGGTAGCTTCGACGGTAGTGTCGGTTTCGGCCACCATGTCTCGGAAGGGGCCGGTCCTGGTCGAGATCCTCGGCCATGATGTCGAGTTGCCCATTTCCCGTCACCTCCTCATCTTGCGCAACGCCGACGTGCCCGGGGTGATCGGGCGGGTGGGGACCTTCCTTGGTGATGCCGGGATCAACATCGCCAACATGGTGGTGGGAAGGTCGCGGGTCACCAACGATGCCGCCATGATGGGTCTCAACCTGGATCAACCGATGACTGAAAGCCAGGTGGCGCAGCTGCGCCTGCTTCCCGGGATCGAGGAGGCTCGCTACATCGAGGTGGAGCACATTCGGGCCGACCAGCCTCATTTTGTTCAGGGCCGGTTGGCGTTTCCGACATAGGGTCGAGCCCTCGGTTCCGTGCAGATTTTTCCGTCGCTGTGACGGGTTTATCCGCGCAGAATGTTCGGGCAGTGGGTTCCGTGCTGATTTTTCCGTCGCTGTGACGGGTTTTTCCGCGCAGAATGTTCGGGCAGTGGGTTCCGTGCTGATTTTTCCGTGGCTGCGACGGGTTTTTCCGCGCAGAAGGGGCAAGCGATTCTCTGCCGAACCTACCCGACGAGCCACTGCACCAGCCAGCCGGCGGCCAGCCCGTAAAGGCCGGCGACCAGGTCGTCGGCCATGACTCCCACCGGCCCCCCCAGCCTCTCCGCCCGGGCGACTCCCGGGAACCACCGCTTTTGGATGTCGGCGACACGAAAGACGGCGAACCCGGCGACCGCTCCGGAAAGGCCCAGGCCGAGGGTGGCGAGAAAAGTCCCTGCCGCCTCGTCGATGGTGACCCAGGGAGGATCGCCGTCCTCCACCTTCAGGGCGGCGAGGGCCAAGCCGCCAATCAGGACTGCGAGCAGGAGGGCTACCACCCGCCCCACCCCAGGGTCGATAAGCAGGGCTAGCCCCAGGGCGAAGAATCCGCTCACCGTACCCGAACCGGCGTCGGCCCCCCGGAGCTTGCCGAGAATCAACCCGGTCCCGAAGAAAGATGCAACGAGGCGGGCCATGGTGGAGCGAGGCTAGGCGGAGATGGCCGCCTGCGGTCACAATGGGCACCATGAAGCCATCCGACCTCGCCAGCCTCCGCATCCCCTCCGACCCTCAAATTCACCCCGACGGAATCAGAGTGGCCTTCGTCCTCACCGAGCTCGACATCAAGGAGGACGGTTACCGACGCCGGATCCAGCTTCACGACGGCCAGGCCGTGCGACCTTTCACCGCCGGACCGGTGGACTCTGCACCCCGCTGGGCGCCCGCAGGTAACCGGCTCGCCTTTCTCCGTGCTCCCGAAATCAAGAAACCGATTCCTCAGGTGGCGGTGATGGCCGCCGACGGGGGCGAGGCCGAGGTCCTCACCGACTTTGCCCTGGGCGTGGAGAACCTGGCCTGGTCGTCGGATGGTCGTTACCTCTGCGCGGTAGCCAAGACCTGGGCGAACGAACTGACCGACCTGAGCGACGACGAGCGCTCCCGCCTGCCCAAACGGATCCGCCGGTTCCCATATCGCTTCGACAACCGCGGCTGGCTCCACGACCGATATCGGCAGCTGTGGCTGGTTGACCCGAGCGGCCAAGCGGAGCCTCGTCGCCTTACCGACGGCGACTTCGACGAGTCGATGCCAGCCTGGCATCCGCAAGAAGACCGCTTGGCCTTCGTCACCGATCGCCATCCTCGCCAGGGCCTCGAGCCGGGGACAGACGTTTTCGAAGTCACCCTTGATGGGGACCTACGGCGGATCGGGGAGAGAGGCGGGTGGGCAGCCGTGTTCTATTCGCCCACCGGGCAGGCTCACCTGGTCGGCTACCCCGAGCTCGACTACCCCCGCCTCTTCGGGATCTGGCGAGAGGAGGCTCATGGAGAACTCACCCCGCTAAGCGCTTCCCTCGACCGCTCGGTGTTCTCGCTCCTCGGTGGCGGGGTCATCCTTCCCCGCTTCGACCAGGACGACCTCTACACCATCGTCGAAGACTCGGGGCGAGTCGACCTCATCCGCCTTCGAGGGAAGGAGTGGCAAACCGTGCTCGAAGGCGAGCGGATGGTGACTGGCTTCGACGCTCGCCTAGGCCGGGTGGTGGCGACCGTCACCAGTCCCTCCGATCCGGGAGAACTGATCGATTTCTCCGACGAGAAGGAGGAGCAACTCACCTCCTACGCCACCTCGTTGCCCTTCACTCCGCGTCCGCTCGAACATTGGCGACCCGACAACGGGGCGTCCCCGATCGACGTCTTCGTCATGCTCCCCGAAGGGGAAGGCCCTTTTCCGGTGCTGCTCAATATCCACGGCGGACCCGCCAGCCAGTACGGGTTCTCCTTTTTCGACGAGTTCCAGGTTTACGCCGGGGCGGGTTATGCGATTGTGGCTCCCAACCCCCGCGGCTCCTCGGGGCGGGGCTTGGAGTTCTTGCGGGCGGTGGTGGGGGAGGGATGGGGAGTGGTCGACCTGGAGGATGTCACGGCCGCCCTCGACCGTGCCCTCGACCGATACCCCCAACTCGACCGGGAACGGATCGGGATCATGGGAGGGTCATATGGGGGCTTCATGACCGCCTGGACCCTGGCCCATGACCAGCGCTACCAGTCGGCGGTGGTGGAGCGGGCTTTGATCACCTTCCCCTCCTTCTTCGGAACCTCCGACATTGGTCCGACCTTCACCCCCAACTATGTTCAGTCGACCGAACTAGAAGCCATGTGGGCCAAGAGCCCTCTATCGGTCGCCGACCGGATCCATACCCCGACCTTGATCCTTCACGCCGAAGAGGACTATCGCTGTCCGATCGAACAGGCCGAACAGCTTCTGGTCAGGTTGCTCGACCGGGGAGTGGAGGCGGAGTTGGTGCGCTTTCCGGGGGAGGGTCACGAGCTCTCTCGTTCTGGCAAGCCCCGCCATCGGGTGGAGCGTTTCGAGATCATCCTCGCCTGGCACCAGCGTCACCTGGGGCCCCAGCCTGATTAGTCCTCCGCTCGGTATTGAAGGCCATTGCCGTCGGGATCTATCACGGTCAAACGGTCCTCCTCGACGGTGGCGATGAATCCATTCTCGATCACGCTGACAACATGTGAGTCCTGCCGCTCGAGTTCTCCCCCGCATTCCCCTTCTGCCGCCAGATCAGTGGGGATGATCTCGTCGGCGACCACAGTGAAAACGCCCGTCAGCCGGCGACACCCGGTGGATCCGATCAAGTTGCCGTCAGACGACAGCAGTAAGAAACCGTCTCCTTGCACCGAGGACACGGCTTCTCCTTCGATCAGGCTCTCGAGCACCCATCGCTGGTCGAGCAGGGGAGCAGTGTCGATGGGCGGGATGGGGGAGAAGGCGAGTTCCAGGTCGGGTCCGGTGAGGATGAGGCGGCCGGGCGCCAGCGAATAAGAGTCGACTGCCAGCAGTGCCTGTAAATAGATCTGCTCTGCCGTCATCGCCGGTTCGGCACAGGCCATTTCGGTCTGGCTCATGGTCCCAAACTGGATGAAGCCGTCTCCGTCGGAGGTGTAGCTGCCTCCATAGCCGTTGCAGGCGGCGACGCCGCC
>DATEDX010000275.1:0-3597 GCA_035281425.1 Acidimicrobiia bacterium | reverse complement strand
ATGGGAGCAGAGAGCGCAACCCGGCATTGGCCGCCGGGAGGGGACATCACCTCCGTCGTTCCCCTCGACCTCCTGGGCTACCCGGCCGACGAAGCCGTCCTGCCCCCGTTGACTGCTGCCGTGGGGTCGCCGGCCGATCTGGTCGTCGGCTACTTCGGCTCCATCGACACCACTTCCCACATCTACGGGCCCGACTCGGCAGAGGCGATCGAGGCTTATCGGTCGGTCGACAAGAAGGTGGGCCAGCTGAACGAAGTGGTTTCTCCGGACTGGGAAGAGTGGGTGGTAGTGGTGGTGAGCGACCACGTCCAGGACACCGTCGAAGGGCCAGGGATCGATCTCAGGGTTCTCTTCCCGGATGATCGGGCCGGCATAGTCGTCGACGAGGGCAGCGCAGCCCTGGTGAGCGGACTCGCCGAGACCGAAAGGCTCGCTGAGGTGGAGGGGGTCGCAGGTTGGAGGTCGCTCGGCGACGGCAGTGTCCTCGCCTGGAGCGATCCCGGCCGCTACTTCGGCCCGTTAACTGAACCCGTGTTCCGGGGGATCCATGGAGCCGAGCACACCCGGACCCAACTTGCTTTGGTCTCGGGAGGCAGTCCCAGCAAGCAGCCGCTTGCTGCCGAGGTGAAGCGTGGCCCTGTGCCGGCCACCTACTGGTCGGGGGCGATTGAGGAATTACTGGGAGGTCGCTGAGTCTTACCGCTTTTCCAGCGCTTCGATGAGTCTGGGAAGCACCTTGTGGACGTCGCCCACGATCCCCAAGTCGGCGATGGAGAAGATGGGGGCGTCGGCGTCCTTATTGATGGCGATGATGGTCTTGGAGTCCTTCATCCCCACCAAATGCTGCATCGCTCCCGACACTCCTGCCGCGATATAGACGTCTGGTTTGACCGTCTTCCCGGTTTGGCCCACCTGTTTGGCGTAGGGCACCCAGCCAGCGTCGACGATGGCCCGGGTGGCGCCGGTGGCGGCGCCCAGTAGCTTTCCCAGCCGCTCGATCAACTCGTAGTGCTCGGGCGCTCCCAAGCCGCGGCCGCCCGAGATGATGACCGCAGCTTCTTCCAGTTTGGGCCCCTCCCGCTCTTCAACATGGGAGCCGGTCACACGGGCGGCCGAGCGGCCCACCTCGGGCAACTCCAATTTGGTCACGGTGGGGGTGAGAGCGCCGCCGGGCTCGGCCGGGAACGACTTGGGACGGATGATGACCAGGTAGGGAGGCCCGGAAGCGAAGCCGGCCTTGGCGAGCTGGGTGCCCCCGAAAATCTCATGGGTGGTGGTCGCGCTTCCATCAGTCAAGGCCACGTCGATGGCGTTGGAGATGACGGTGGCGCCGAGCCGGGCTGCCAACCGGCCGGCCACGTCCCGGTCGTCGTAGGCCTGTCCGAACACAATCAGTTGGGGGGCGGCTTCTGCGACCCGTTCGGCCAGGGCGGCGGCTACCGGGGCCCCGACCAGGGCGTCGGCTGGATCGAGATGAAACACGTTTCCCGCTCCATAGTCGCCAAGCATCGAGAAAGCATCGTCTGAACCCTGCCCGACGTAGACCGCGGTCACCTCCCCGAGGCTCCGGGCCTTGGTCAATAGTTCCCGGCCCAATGTGGAGGGCGCCCCATCGACCTCTCTGACAAAAACCCATACCGCGGCCATCTCAGATCACCTTCTTCTGGGCCAGCAGCTCGATCACCTTGAGATGGGCTTCACCGTCGTCTTCGATCTTGACCCCGGCGGTGCGGGCCGGCGCTTCACTGACCTCGGTAACCGTTTGTCCGATGACCGGGTCAACGCCTAGCTCGCCGAGGTTGAGGTTGTCGACCGGTTTCTTCTTGGCGTCCATGATTCCCTTGAAGGTGGGGTAGCGGGGCTCGACCACACCGGCGGTAACCGACACCAGAGCCGGCAGGCCCGCCTCCACTACTTCGTAACCGGTGGCGGTTTGACGGTGGATTGTCACCGACCCACTGCTCGCTTCAACCTTGGTGGCGTAGGTGAGGGCAGGAACGTCGAGGAGTTCGGCCACCATCTGGGGGATCACCCCCGCGTAGCCGTCGGTCGATTCGGTGCCGGCGATGACCAGGTCAAACCCTTCCCGGTTGATCGCCGCTGCCAGCACCCGGGCGGTGAGGAGAGCGTCGGCACCTCGCAATCCCGGATCGTCGACGATGACCGCCTTGTCGGCTCCCATCGCCAGAGCTTGGCGGATCCCCTGCATGGTTCCTGCCGGACCCATCGATACCAACGTCACCGTCCCTCCTTCGGCAGCCTGGGCCAATTGCAGTCCCATTTCGACGCCATAACGATCGGTGTCGTCGATGACTTGATCGGCGGGCCTGACCAGGAAATAGGTGTCCGGCTCTAGCCGGTAGGTGGTGCTCGGATCGGGGATCTGTTTGGCACAGACGACGACTCGCATCGGCGCTGGGTTCTCCTTTTCTGGGTCTGGGATCGTACCGACGGCGATCGGGACAGAGGAATCCAGTCCTAGCCTGCCGCCGCCATGACCGTGTTGTTCGCCCTGCTCGCCTCCTGCATCTGGGGGGCGGCTGATTTCCTGGGCGGTCTGATCGGCAAGCGTCTCCCGGTCCTGAGCGTGGTCAGCTGGTCGCAGCTGGTCGGTCTGGCGACCGTGACCATCGCCGCCACCCTCTTCCCCGCGGAGGTGGCTCCAGCGGATCTGGTGTGGGGCGCTTCGGCCGGGCTGCTCGGAGCTACCGGCCTCTTCGCCTTCTACAAGGGCCTGGCCGAGGGGAGGATGGCGGTGGTTTCCCCGCTGGCGGGACTGGTGAGCGCGGTGGTGCCGCTGGCCGTCGGGTTGGGACTCGGGGAGCGGCCCCAGCCGACTGACTGGGTGGGAATCGTGCTTGCCTTCCCTGCCATCTGGCTGGTTACGGCGGTGGGGGGTGAAGACTGGGATGGAGAACACGGTGCTTCTTATGGCGTGTTCGCCGGGATGGGGTTCGGGCTCTTCTTTGTAGCGCTGGCCCAGACAGGCGATGGGTCGGGGTTGTGGCCGCTGGTCGCCGCTCGGGCGGCCGTGGGGGTCGTGGCGTTGGCCGTCGCCCGAGGACGCCCACCGGTACCCCCCGCAGGTTCGCGCCTGGCCTTGGTGGCGGTAGGGATGGGCGACGTCCTCGCCAATGTCTTCCTGCTGTTGGCCTTGCGTTCTGGTCTGTTGACGGTGGTCTCGGTGCTCGCTTCGCTCTACCCGGCAGTCACCGTCCTCTTGGCGGTGATGGTCCTCTCTGAGCCCGTCCGCCGCCGACAGGTGGTGGGATTGGTCCTGGCCCTCACCGCCGTGGCCATGATCGCCGCTTAGCGTCAAGCGATACGATCGATGATCAACCGGGTTGGGGGAGGGGGCTGGCCTTCGATCACCACCGCTCCTTCCAGCACGGCCAGCGCCTCCTGGAGGCGGGCCGGATGGCGATATCGAAGGCGGAGTAGCGGCTGGCCTTGCTCTACCTCCACCCCCGGTCGTGCGAGCAGCGTTATCCCTACCCCGGGGTCGATGGTGTCTTCTTTGCGTTCCCGGCCCGCTCCCAACCTCATCGCTGCCACCCCCACCCGGTAGGCGTCGAGATCAGTCAAGAATCCGGTCGC
>DATEDX010000274.1:0-2111 GCA_035281425.1 Acidimicrobiia bacterium | reverse complement strand
ACGGTGGTCACCCAGCCTCCGGCGGCTCGGACCAGGGCCACGCCGGCGGCCACGTCCCATTCGTGTTTGGGGACCAGGGTCCAGGTGGCGTCGGCCAGCCCACAGGCCACCCGGGCCAGCTTGTACGCCACCGAGCCCATGGCTTCGATCTTCACCTCGGTGTCCTGCCAGTGATCCCACTCCCCGCGCCGGACTTCGCTTCGGCTGGCGAGCACTCGTGCCTCGTTGAGGTTTGCTACTTCCGTACATTGCGCCGGATTGCCGTTGAGCAGCACTCCTGACCCCACCGAGCCGACCGCCAGGAATCCCGCCGCCGGGTTGTAGACCCCTCCCGCCACCGCCTCTCCGTTTTCGACCAAGCCGATGGAAACGCACCACTCCGGCAGGCCCTCTACGAACTCCTTGGTCCCGTCGAGGGGATCGACCACCCACACCCGATCACACAGAAGGCGGGCAGGGTCGTCGGCGGTTTCTTCCGACAGCCATCCTTCTCCGGGGGCAACCAGTTCCTGGCGGAGGGCACGGTCCACTTCCAGATCAGCCTCAGTCACGGGGTCCGAGTTGGCTTTGCGGGTGGCCTCCACCCGTCCCGGTTGGTAGGCGTTGAGGATGTCCCCGGCCAGCAGCAGTGCCTTTTCGATCCGGGCGAGGTCACCTGGGCGATGGCTCATATCGCCCAGCGCCAGGGGACGATGAGGAGCAGCGCCGCCACCACGGTGATGGTGAGCGGCGCTCCCAGACGGGCGTAGTCGAAGAATCGATAGCCGCCCGGCCCATAGACCATGGTGTTGGTCTGGTAGCCGATGGGGGTGAGGAAGTCCACCGAAGATGCCACCGCCACGGCCACGGCGAAGCCCCGGGGGTCGATGGCGGTGGCCGAAGCGGCGGCGATGGCGATCGGAAACATCAGCAGCGCGGCGGCGTTGTTGCTCACGATGGCGGTGAGGATCACAGTGGCCACCACCACTCCCGCCAGCACTCCTCGATCACCCATAAAAGCGAACATGGCCACCAAAGCGGAGGCGATCGTCTCCGCCAGACCCGACTTGTCGACCGCCGCCGCCACCCCGAAGGCGGCGGCGATGAGAACGATCACATCTAGGTCGACGGCGGCTCGCGCCTCCCCCGGGGTGAGGATGCGAAGCCCTACCAGTACCACCGCTCCCAGCAGGGCGGCGTTGAGGATCGGCAACAACTCAGCCGAGGCAGTGATCACAATGCCGAGCGTCACCAACCCCACCAAGGCGGCCCGCCGTCCAGCGTCGGGGGTTTTGAACCCTGACCCTGAGATGAGCAGGAAGTCGTGGCGGTCCCGCCAGCGGTCGCGAAATCCGGTATCAGACAGGAGAAGGAGGGTGTCTCCCACCCGGAGCGGGACCTGCCCCAGCTTCTCATCGACCCGTTGGCCGGCCCGATGGATGGCCAGCACTGCCGCCTGGTAACGGCTCCGGAACTCCGCCTCTCTCAGGGTCTGGCCCACCAGCGGCGACTCGGCGCCGATAACGGCTTCGAAGTAGCGGGCCCCATCTCCACCGAGTTTTCCCACCTGCCCAGCCTCGGCGGAGGACAAGCCCCGCATCCCCTGGAGTTCGAGCACCTGATCGCTCTTCCCCACGAATCGGAGCCGGTCGTGATCCCGCAGCACAGTGTCGGGGGTGACGGGCGCGAGCAGCTCCCCATCCCGGTCCAAGGCGGCGAGGAACATGCCCCGCAGGTGCCGCAGCCCGGCCTGTTCGACGGTCTTTCCGTTCATCGGGCCTCCCGGATCAACCACCATGTCCACCTCGAAGTGGCGGGTGACTTCGCCGGCGGAGTCTTCGGCGGCAGCTCGGCGCTGACGGAGGAGGAGGGGAGTGAGAAAGATGAGCAGGACCGTCCCGATCGCCGCCACCGGAAGCCCCACCGGCGTGATCTCAAAAAAGCCAAGTCCGGGCTGACCGGAGGCTTCGAGCAGCCCGGAAATCACCAAGTTGGTGGAGGTCCCGATCAGGGTCACCACCCCACCGAGCAGAGCCGCGAACGAGAGCGGCATCAGGTAGAGCGACACCGACTTGCCCCTCGCCTCGCACCAGGCGCGCACCTGGGGGATGAGCATGGCCACGATGGGCGTG
>DATEDX010000273.1:0-4506 GCA_035281425.1 Acidimicrobiia bacterium | reverse complement strand
TCGTGGTCCCCCGCCATCAGCCACATAGTGGCCGCGTTGACCGCCAAGTACGCCGACCGATGCCGGTCAAAGGCGGCCTGATAGCCCTGGGCGCTTCGGGCCGCCCATTGCGTCCGGCGCTCTTGGTCGATCAGAGACATGTCCTTGTCGAGGCGGGCCGCCAAAGCCGAGATGTCCTCAGCCAGCCGGGCCGAGACCGAGTCCGGGTTGATGGACTGCAGACCCAGCAGCTCATAACGACGGATGGCCTGAGCGGTGGCGCCTGATCGCGCTAGCGCCAGCACCGCCAGAAACCGAAGCTCTGGGTCGGACCTCATCGTCTCGATCAGCTTCGACGCCAAGTCATAGGCGCGCAGGTATTCAGCTCGCCTGATTAGTTCCCGTACCTCTTCGATCGGGGTCGGTCCCGCCGGCTCCTTGGTTCTCTCCACTCCCAGTCTTCGCCGAAAACCCTCGACCGTGTGCACTGAGACTGTGGTCGGGCTCACGGCCCGAACGGTGGCGGTTCGGGATGTACCCAGGAGCGATGCCAGTTCGCCGAAGTAGCGGCCGGGCCCGAGCTCGGCCAGCACCACCTCCCCAGGGCTCTCTCCCGTTCTCACCACTTCAACCTGGCCGTCTTCGATCCAATAAACCAGGTCGGCCAGACCTCCCTCCTCGACGATCACATCACCGGGGGAAAAGTTGATCATCTCGGGTTCGTCGAGCCAGTCTCCCCCATCGGGTTCGGCGAATGTTTCCAGACCGGGATCGTGAAGCAGGATCCGCTCCTCTAGCTCCGCCAGCTCCGGAGACGGCTCGACTCCGAGTTCGTCACCAAGGATCTGCCGCAAGCGGGAGTAGGCCCGCAGAGCTTCCGACTGCCGTCCTCCCCGGTAAAGGGCGACCATCAACTGTTCCCACAGCTGCTCCCGCAAGGGGAATGCTTCCACCAGTCCGCTCAACTCCCCTACCACCAAGTCGTGGTTCCCAGCAGTGAGCTCGGCCTCCATCAGCTGTTCAACTGACACCAGGCGTTCTTCTTCTAAAACGCGGGCCGCCTGTTCGGCGAACTCAAAACGTCGCAGATCGGCCAGGGGAATCCCCCGCCACTGCGCCAGGGCTTGCCGAAAGGCTTCGGCGGCTGGACCCGGCCTTCCCAGCGTGAGAAGTTGGCGGCCCCTCCGGGCGTGGCGTCGGAAACGTTCCACGTCGCTGTTGGCGACTGGAATCTCGAGGCGGTATCCACCGGCCTGAGTCTTGATCACGTCCTCACCAAGGGCCTTGCGGAGACGGGACATGGCGACGTGGAGGGCGGCCTCAGGTGAGGCTGCTGCTTCAGAGCCCCACAAATAGTCAACCAGTCGGTCAGAAGACACGAAGTTGGGAAGCTCGAGGGCTAAGACGGCGAGAAGGCCTCTCGGCCGATCGCCGCTTAACTCCAGCGGGCGACCCGACCCGTCAAAGATCTGCAGAGGGCCGAGCAGTCGAACATCCACCGCCTTGCGGACTATATGGCGCCCGGCGTGCTTGGCGTCGCCCGAATACACGTCGGGATTAGCCGCTTTGGGCATAGGGAAGACTTTGCGTCACTGCTCTTTCCAAGTCCTTTCAAGAGCTCAAAGGCCTTGGTGGTCTGCGGTAAAACGAAGAACGAATCCTTCCACTCCGGGCTCCGGGCCACCTCCTCGACCCCTCCCCACAGTGGCTTCACATGGGGGAGAACGAACTCGCTTCGCTCGGAGGAAGAGCTTGTTCCGCTGGCGAGGGAAGGGAAGCGGAAGGGAGTCTCCTCTAGCCCCCTGGATGCCCTCTCTTTAAGGCAGACCTTGGGGGGGAGGACCCCTCAATCCGATATTTCGCTCTCGACCACTCGGAGATCGATTGGGGTGTCGGCCGGTGCACTGATCTCGAAGATGCGGATGGGGCGTTGGACACCCCTCAAACTCATGCTCTCCAGCTCTGTAGCGGCTACCCGGTCGCGGACCGCCGCCATGGTCCGCTCGGTGATCAGGATCTGTCCCGGGGCAGCAGCCGTGGCCAGCCGCGAGGCAACGTTGACATGGTTTCCGATGACGGTGTACTCGATGCGGTTCTCGGAACCGATGTTGCCCACCGTGACATAGCCGGTACTGATACCGATACCGACCGTCAGTTCTTCGTCGTAGGAGACCATCCACATGCCGGCCAAGCGTTCGAGCGCGGCTCGCATGCCGAAGGCTGCGGCCACCGCCCTCTCGGCGTGGTCTTCGAAGGGGATCGGATCACCGAAGAAGGCGAGGATTCCATCGCCTAGGTACTTGTCGAGAGTTCCCCCGTGACTGAAGACCACATCGGTCATGGCGGTGAAGTACTGGTTGAGGGCATCCACCAACTCCTCGGGCTCCATGCGCTCGGACATCTCGGTGAAACCACGGATATCCGAGACCAGGATCGAAAGGTTGCGGCGGGTAGGGGTCAGCGCCACCAACGCCCCTTCACCGACGATGGCATCTGCCACCTGTGGTGACACGTAGCGGCGCAGTGCCTCCGTCCGCCGGAGCTGGGAGAGCTGCTCTTCGATGGTTTCCTCCAGATTCCGATTGAGGGTGGTCAACTCGGAGTAGAGGGTGGCCAGCCTGATGCTGGTGCGGTTGAGATTAAGGGTGAGGCGACCGAACTCGTCGCGGTTGGGGACATCGACCGTTTGGCCGAAGTCGCCGTCGGCGATCCGGGCCAGAGCCACGTCGATCTTGCGGACCGGTCGAATCAGCGACCAGGAGAGGATGGCGCCAAACACCAGAGCCGTGATCAAGCTCACCACCGAGAAAGCAGCAACCGTGATGGTGAGGAACCGCCGGTTGTCCTGGAAATTGTCAAGCTCGGTCAGCATGTCGGCCGACGAGCTGGCGATGAGGGCGTTGAGTTCGTTCTCCAGCTCATGGGAGATCTCGTGTTCGGCCGAGATGTGAACGTTGAGGGCTTGTTCCAAGTCCCCGGCTTCGTATAGATCGAGGACTTCCTCCCCGGCGGCGACAAATCTGACGTCGATCGCCCGAAGCCGCTCGATCGCCCCCGGATCTATATCCGCGCCCAGCCCTTCGATGGCGTTGATGTCATCGGTGAAGTTCGCCTTGGCGGTGGTGATCTTGTCGTTCCAGGAGTCGACCTCGGTGATGAGGGCCATGGCCCGGTAATGGCTCTGGGCCGTCACCGAGTAAATGGCCTGGCGGGCCAGGTCGGTCTGGGTTTCGAGCGCAATCAGCCGATCGACCTGCTGATTCATCTGCCCGATCACCACGATGCTGAGCACGCCCATCAGTAGCAACAGCAGGGCGATGGTCAGGAAACCGGCGAGGAGCTTGGCATGGACGGTGGCCGGCATCCTCGCCACCCCGTCGATGAGAGGTTGTAGGGCTCGGGGAAGCGGCCCCAGATCACGCTCCCGTAGGGTCTCCTCCACGGGTGGGGACTCTTCCTCAGGGGCAGGTGTCGTCATGTTCTTCTTTCGCTCCGTTGCAGCGCCAGGGTGAGTTCCCCGGCGGAAGGGCGGTGGGCCGCAATGATCCTACCGGCGCCCTCCTGACGTATCGCAGGTGTTTTCACCTCTAATGAGAAGACGACCCCGACCTCCGGGATGTGTGGGTCAGCAGGCGCGTCGCGGCCGGCTCGGACTTCTGGCTCGGGCGGTGAGGAATGGCCCCGATTATTGGGGACCAATTCCTCTAGTGCCCCACCCCGGCACCGCCCCACCATTGATTGGTCGAAAGGAACCACGATGGTCTCAACGCAAAAGGCGCCGGTGCCCGTCGCCAGTGGCTCAGTGGCGCGCTCGGCTGGCCGCCAATTCGGCTATCTGGTGGCCATTGCCATCAACGTCGTCATGTTGTGGGCGGCGAACAACCTCCTCGATTGGGGGGTTCTCCCCTTTCTCACCGAAGACTTCAGGGCCGTCCTCTGGCTGATCAACATCTCGCTGGTGATTTCCATTGCCGTCAACGCCACCTATCTCGGCTACGACCGGCAGTGGTACCGCTCCCTTACCCAGGCCGTTCTCAACGGCATCAGCCTTATCGTCACCGTCCTCCTCTTTCAGGTTTTCCCCTTTGACTTCACCGCCTACCAGTTCCCGTGGGAGTCGATTACTCGAGTGATGCTGGTCTTGGTGATGGTCGGGACCGTCGCCGGTATCGCCGCCGAGTTTTACAAGCTCGCCCGCTTGGCCATCATTGAATGACGGCGTAGGGAAGCTCCCCTTCATTCTCGGGGCTGTAGGTGATCGCTGCGATCACCTGGAACCAGGGGTTCGAGCGTGTCCACCTCCGGCCAGCCTGCACCTTCGGCGTGGAGCCACTCCCGGATACGTTTGGTGGCTTCCACGTCTCCCCGGTTGTAATCGAGCAGCCAGTGGCGGGCAGCCTCCCGGAACTCGGGCTCGAGGTCGGGGCTGATCGCATCGCGGTGGCGGAGCATGGAAAGACCGCCGCCGGGATCGTCGACGGGCCAGGTGTGACCGGCCAGAGGGGCGATGACCTTGAGGCTGCGAGA
>DATEDX010000272.1:0-14658 GCA_035281425.1 Acidimicrobiia bacterium | reverse complement strand
AAGGAGGGATGTGCGCCTCCTGCAAGGCCCGCTTGGTGGAGGGTGAGGTGAAGATGGACAAGAACTGGGCGCTGGTCGAACACGAACTCGCCGCCGGTTACATCCTCACCTGCCAATCCCATCCCCTGACGGCGGAAGTGACCGTGGACTACGACGTATGACCGCTCGCACGGTCCGCTCCCGAGACGACGTCGTCACCGCCGCCGGCCGCCTTTTCGCCCAACGCGGGTACCACGGGACCTCGATGCGGGATCTGGCCGCTGAACTCGGCCTGCTCGGCTCCTCCCTCTACAGCCATATCTCCTCGAAGGAGGACCTGTTGGTGGAAGTGGTGGAGCGGGGCGGATCGCTCTTCAGCCGCTCAGCCGAAGCTGCTCTCTCCACCCCCGGCCCGGCTGCGCAGCGACTAAAGGCCCTAGTGGCGGGTCACGTCGCCGTGGTATTGGATCATCTTGATGAAGTGCGGACCTTCCTCAACGAGGCCTGGGCTCTCGACGAACCTCATCGAGAGCGGGTGCTGGCGGCCCGCAACCATTACGAGGCTGCTTTCCGGGCCACTCTCGACGAAGGCCGAGAGGACGGCTCCTTTCGAGTCGACCTCGACAGCAAGCTGGCTGCGATCTTCATCCTCTCGGTACTTAACGCCATCGAACGCTGGTACCGACCTTCGGGGCGGCTCGATCGCGCCGGCTTGGTGGAGGAGATCCTGCAGTTCGTCTGGGATGGAATCAGGGCTCCCTGAGGCCACGATCGGGACCTTCCCCGATTGCCTTGGTGATCCGGAAGAAGGATTGTGATCAACGTGAACAAGAATGCATCGAGTCCCCGCCGACTGGGGATACTGATTGCCGGATTGATAGTGGCGGCCGTGGCGGCCGGGGCCGTGTTTTCCAGCCTTCGACCGGTGACCGAAGTCGACCCCAACACCTCGGTGGGAGTGGTGCAGACGTTCTTCCGTGCGGTGGAGGGACGGGATTGGGAGGGTGTTTACGCATTGCTGGAACCGGAGTTGGGAGAGGACTGCCGGGAGGCCAACCTGCCCACCACCAGCTATGACTTCGATCGGGTGGTGGTCGATGATGTGATTGAGGCAGACGGGAGGACAACCGTGGTGGTCAACGCTCGGCACGTCGACGCCAGCGATCCCCTTGACCCTTACGTCTACGAAGAGGTCCTGGAGTTCCAGCTCGATTCCACTGTGGTGCCGCCGGTCATGACCCGGCTCCCCTGGCAGTTCTATTGCGGAGGTTGAGATGAGCGTCGTGGTGTTATTAGTGGTGATAGCGGCGGTGGTGTCGGTGCCCTTGGTGCTGCTGGCTCGCCGCCGTCCAGCCCGAAGTGGTGCTTCCTCCCCGACCGAGTTTCTCATCTATCTGATCCTGGCCGGGGCCACCCTGCTCGCCACTGGCGCCTTCTCCACCCTGGTGGAGATGATCCTTCCCGGAGGCAGGGTGCTGACCCGTCAGCCCGATGAGCTGGCACTCTCGCTGGCTACGTTGCTGGTGGCGGGCATCGTCGCCACCGTGGTGTGGATGACCCTTGAGAAGGTCGAGGTCGGCGGTGAGCGGCCGGCCCGGGCCCTTTACATCTCCCTGGTAACGGGTGTGTCGATGGTCACGGTGGCGGTGGTAACGGTGATGCTGGGCCGTTGGATATTCGGCGAACCCGGGTTCCCCACCGCCGCCGCGGCCGACCTCATCGCCTTCGGAGGTATCTGGTGGCTGCACGAGCTAGTAAGGAGGCGAGGCGTCGCCTTCGACGACCTACGAGCACTGGTGGGAAGTGGGGTCGGTCTGGTCCTCTCGGTCGGGGGGCTGGGCGTCGTGCTCGTCACCTCTCTGGAAGCGGCGTTTGGTTCGGGGAGCGTGATCATCGGCGGGGAAAACACCTGGGAAGGGCTGATCGACGGGTTGGTGATGCTGGCGGTGGGAGTTCCCTACTTGTGGTGGTTCTGGCTGCGCCCCGAGGTCAAGGCCACCAGCTGGCGGGTCCCCTACGCCGCGGTGGTGGCGCTGATTTCGTGGCTGGTGGCGGTGGTTGCCTTCGGGCAGACCGTCTACACGCTGCTCGCCGCCGGCTTTGGGTTGGAGCAGGGCCGGCTCGACAACCGGCTGCCCGGGTTGCTGACCGTGCTTCTGGTGGGAGGTGTCACCTATTGGCATCACCGGGAGGAGCTGGGCCGTGAGCGGACCGTGCCAGTGATGCTGATCGAATACGCCTTCTCGGCTGTGGGGTTCCTGACCGGGGCTGGCGCCCTCGTCACCCTCGTCGCCACCGTGATCAACAACCTGTTCGAGCAGGCTCTGCTCGGGACCAACACCCGGCTCCTCCTCGGGGCCGGGGTGGCGCTGGCGGTGGCCGGAGGGGTGCTGGCCCGCTACTGGTGGCCCGCCCAGCGACGGGCCGGCGAGGCCCGAGAGCAGCGAGCCCTCCCTCGGCGGGTGGCAATCGTCGGCCTGCTCACCGTGTTTTCCCTCGCCGGCTTGGGTGGGTTGATCGCGGTGCTCTTTGTCCTCCTCCGTTCGGCTCTGGGGGGCACCGGGGACTTCCGGGAGGTCCTCTCCTGGGCGGTGCCCTTGGTGGTCATCTCGGGGGGTTTGGCGTGGTACTTCGCCGACCTTCGTCCCCGGCGGCCGGAGGGAGCACCGGCGGCGCCGGCGGCAATCGCTGGCGTCTCCGTTGTCACCCTGGTGGCGGCCGACCCCGGGCCCCTCCCCAAAATGCTGGACGGCATGCGGCTCCTCCACCGCAGTGACGGGCGGGGCACGGTCGACGAAGCCCGAGCCGAAGCCATCAAGTCGGCGCTCGCCTCCCTGGAGGCGCGTGCCGCCCTGGTGGTCGTCGACGAAGAGTCGTTCCAGGCCATACCCCTCACCTAACCCGGTTCTTATCTGCTGAACCGGCCCTTCGCGGGCCGGTTCAGCAGATAAGAATGCGGGACATGGCTGGCGATGCGGCCCGGTTCTTCGATACCCGGGCCGCCTACACGATGTTCGTCAACGCCACTGATGAGAAGTCGGTGGTGGCGGATCGCATCGGTGCCCAGCTTCAACACCTGGAGGTGCAGCCGCCGGGCCTGCGCATCTTCGACGCCGGGATGGGGGACGGAGCCTTGCTTACCCATCTGATGCGTCGTACCCACGAGACCTTTCCCTTCATTCCCTGGCTGGTGGTGGCCAAGGAGATCAGTATCGAAGACGTTCGCCAGGCGCTGGCCCGCCTGCCCGATCGTTTCCTCGAACACCCGGAGATGGTTTTCGCCGTCACCAACCTCTACTTTCGTGATGCTCCCACCCTTACCGCTCCCGACCTGGTGTGGCGAGAGGTGGCGTTGGAGGGGGACACCACCCGGGAGTTCACGGACCAGATCGAAGACCTCTACCCGCAACTGGCTCTCGATTGGAGGGTGCAGACCAGTTCGATGACGGGTAATCCGCTCTACGAACGCCCGGCGGTGTTGGTCCTCTACCGCCGCGACCGGCAGTTCATTCTCCGGCCCCTGCTCCCCCGTCCTGGACAACGTGACCTTGTCTACGACCTGGTTATCGCTTCTCAGGCTTATCGCGCCCGTACTCCGGTGGAGCGGAAGGTGCGGACGGTGCTGGTGCCGCTGGCTCGCCGCCTCGCTCCGGGTGGACGTTTGGTCGGGATCCAGGCCCGGGGCGACGACCCCGGCCTCGAGATCATCCGGGGGGTGTGGCCCGAGGAGGAGCCGTTTCCTTACCGCCGTCAGCAGATCATCGATGAGGCTCGCCGCCAACTGGGCGACAGCCCTGACCTGGAATTCCCTGACCTCTCCGACCAGGAGGCGGTCTTCCGCTTCTCACTTCACACCATGCCCTCCCTCGAAGCCGAACACATCGGCACCTCGTCGGTGGTGGCGGCCTGGAACGCCGCTACCTACGTCGCCCAGATCGACGAGCCCAGGCTGTCAGCGGCCATGGCCAGCGGGGTCTACCTCGACGCCACCCGACGCGTCATGGAAAAACATGGTGAGATCTGGTGGAACGACGAGACCTTCCTCATCACCCGCCACCCGCTTTCTTAGGACCCAGAGGGCCCGGAAAGCGACCCCTCTGGGTCCTAAGAAAGCCGAAAGGAGCCGAGCAGAGATGCCAACCAATGCCGAACTGCACGAGAGGAGGCAGGCGGCCATCGCCCGGGGGATCGGGGCCAGCTTCCCGGTCTATGCCCAACGGGCCGACAACGCCGAACTGTGGGATGTGGAGGGACGGCGGTATGTCGACTTCACCGGCGGGATCGCCGTCCTCAACACCGGTCACCTTCACCCCCAGGTGGTAGCGGCGGTCAGTGCCCAACTCGAACGTTTCAGTCATACCTGCTTCATGGTGGCGGGTTATGAGCCGGCCATCGCCCTGGCTGAACGTCTTAACGCCCTCGCTCCCGGCCCTTCGCCTAAGAAGACCGCCTTCTTCAACTCGGGAGCGGAAGCGGTCGAAAACGCGGTCAAGATCGCTCGGTCCTACACGGGCCGGCCGGGGGTGATCGCCTTTTCGGGAGGCTTTCACGGTCGCACCCTCATGGCCCTGGCCCTCACCGGCAAGGTCTCCCCCTACAAGGCCGGCTTTGGGCCCTTCCCAGCCGAGGTCTTCCACGCCCCCTACCCCCATCCCTACCGGGGAGTGACGGGGGAAGACTCCCTCGAGGCCATCGAGCACATCTTCAAAGACGACATCGAACCGGGACGGGTCGCCGCCATCGTGGTGGAACCGGTGCTGGGGGAAGGGGGCTACGTACCTGCCCCTCCCGAATTCCTGGTGGCGCTCCGCGAACTTTGCGACCGGCACGGGATCGTCATGGTGGCCGATGAGGTGCAGACCGGATTCGCCCGCACCGGCCGTTGGTTCGCAGTCGAACACGCCTCGGTGGAGCCCGATCTGGTCTGCATGGCTAAGTCGCTGGCCGGGGGTTTTCCCCTCTCGGCGGTGACCGGCAAAGTGGAGATCATGGACGCCCCCGGACCGGGCGGGCTGGGCGGAACCTACGGGGCCTCACCTTTGTCGTGTGCGGCGGCCTTGGCGGTAATCGACGTGATTGAGACAGAGGGCTTGGCCGAGCGCGCCCAAGCCATCGGCAGCCAGGTGGTGAAGACCGCCGAAGGGTGGGCGGAGACCGACCCGCGGATCGGAGAGGTGCGTGGCTTGGGAGCCATGGTGGGGATCGAGATGGTCGCTGACCCCGACACCCGTGCCCCCGACCCGGAGCGAACCAAAGCCATCACCAACGCCGCCCTCGAAGAAGGGTTGTTGCTGCTCTCCTGCGGGGTCAACAGCAACGTCCTGCGGGTGATGGTTCCTCTCACCGCCTCCGACGATCTCGTCTCCGAGGGGCTGGAAATGATGGGCCGGGCGATGGCCGCGGTCTAACCGGCTCCCGGGGTCTCGTGGGGAGTAGCCTGGGCGCCGATCGCAGTCCTAGACAGGAGGTGCTCGGTGTCGATCGGCGAGATCATCGGTTATTTCATCGTCGGGGCCATTGTCGGTCCCCTCGCCCGGCTGTTGGTGCCCGGCAAAGACCCCATGGGCGTGGTGCAGACCATCGTGGCGGGGGCGGTGGGTGCCTTGCTAGGTGGATTGGTCTTCTCGGGCTGGATCACCCCCGACAACCAGGGGGTTCCGTGGATCGCCTCCATCATTGGGGCGGTGCTGGTCGTACTCGTGTTGCGGCTCGTTCGCCGCTCCAGCGCCACCTCGACTTAGTACCCGTTCTTGTGTCGGTTGAGCAGGAATAGCCTGCTCAACCGTCACCAGAAAGGATTAGGCGGCCGGGACCAGCGGAGCGCAGGCTTCTTCGCCGGGGAAGAGCGGCCGTACAGCCATGGCGTATTCGGTTCCGCCCGCCTCCCAGGTGGTGACCTGGTTGGCCTGGGCGAACTCGCTGAGCAGCGCCTCCATCTCCTCCCCCTCGAAAGTGGCGCACCGCCAGCCGGCCAGTCCCACTTCTTCCATGTCTTCGTAACCGACCGAAAGCGGCCAGGGGCGGACGTTGGCGAAGGCGGGATCGGGAGGGAACTCATTGAGCCCCGCCAGCACCTGCAGAGTGGCCGGCTGATATTCCACCGGGGTGCCCGAGAATCCGGCGGTCTCCAGCTGGGTCACCAGGTTGGCCAGCTGCGGGACCCGGGAGTCGGTGAACTCGGTGCCGGGGCCCAGATCCCCGAGGCCAAGACCGTAGACCCCAAACCGGTGGGTGCCGTCTTGGTTGTAGAAGGTCACCACCGTGGTGGAGGCATCGGCGATGAACTGCGCCGCCTCATCGTTGGTCTCGTCGACGATGTTGACGAAACCAAGGGAGTCCAGCTCCTCCAGCACGAAGAGCATGGTCTCCTCGTCGAGTTGAACCTGCTGGTAGGGCACCATCAAAGGGCCGGGGAAGATCTCGATCATCGCTCCTTGGGTAATGAGGGTGCCGTCACGGAGGAGGATCAATCGCGGGCCCTGACGGACCTGGAAATCCACCGGGACGAACCCGCCCTCATCGCGGACGATGAGCAGGACCGAGTCGGGGTCTTCATTCAGCCGCAGGGTGGAGGCGAGACCGTTGTCCTCCCCACCGCAGGCGGTGGCGAGGAGGAGCAGGGCAAGGGCAGCTACTAGTTGACGTCGCATGGTGTTACGACGGTGGGTCAGCCGGCGGCGGTTCCTTGCTTCGCTTCGTAGTCGGCCAGCCCGGCGTCGATCAGGTCGATCGCCCAGTCCAACTCGTCCATGGTTGTGACCAGCGGTGGGATGAACCTGATGACATTCCCGTCTGGCCCGCAATCGATGATGATCAGATCGCGTTCCAGGCAGTAGTTGTGGAGGTGGCGAAAGGCCGCCGGATCCTGTTGACGGCTCTCCGGATCCTTCACCAGTTCAACGCCGATCATCAACCCCAGGCCCCGCACCGAGCCCACGGTGGGATGCTCAGTGGCCAGTTTGTTGAGCCGTTCCAGGGCATGAGAAGAAAGCTCCCGGGCGTGGGGGAGTAGGTCGCCCATAGTGTCCAGCACCGCCACCCCCGCTGCGCAGGCCACCGGGTTGCCGCCGAAGGTGGTCCCATGAGACCCCGGCAACCAGCCATCCATCATTTCGGCCGAGGCTCCATAGGCAGATAACGGGAAACCGTTGGCGATTCCCTTGCCGAGAGCGATCACGTCGGGCTTGACCTGGTAGTGGTCGCTGGCGAACCATTCGGCGGTTCGACCGAAGCCGGTCTGCACTTCGTCGTAGATCAGCTTGATGTCGTGGCGGCGGGCGAGTTCGGCCAGTTCATCCAGAAAGCGGGGGGGAGCCGGGTAATAACCGCCTTCTCCCTGGACCGGCTCGATGAGAAACCCAGCGATGTTGGTGGGAAGCACCTCATGACGGAACATCTGATGGAGGTCCCACAGGCAGCGGTCTACCGCCTCCTCCTCGGTAATTCCCCAGCGGTAGGGGTGAGGGAAGGGCGCCACGAAGACCGATCCCAGGATGGGGTGGTAGCCCTCGCGGTATTTGGCGTTAGAGGTGGTGTAGGAAACCGATCCCATGGTGCGGCCATGGAAGGCGCCCCGGAAGACCACCAACCCTTGTCGTCCCGTTACCTTGCGGGTCAGCTTGACCGCCGCCTCTACCGCTTCCGCCCCGGAGTTGGCGAATCCGAACTTGTCGATCCCGGCCGGGGTGACTGCCTCCAGCCGCCCTGCCAGCTCTACCAGGGAGTCATAGCGGAAGATACAGCCCGAGTGGACGAAGCGATCGAGCTGAGCGTGGGCGGCCGCCACCACCGCCGGGTGGTTGTGACCGAGATTGGTGACGGCCGTACCGCAAGCGAAGTCGGCGTAGCGGCGGCCATCGGTGGCATGTACCCAGATGCCCTGGGCCCGTTCGGCCACGATTTCGGTGTCGAAGGCGATGACGGGGGCGATCAGGTCGCGATGGCGAGAGATGAGGTCGGTCATGAAAGTGCTCCAAAGCTTTGGGGGAAGGCTGGCGACGTTGGAAGTGCACCCGGTTAAGGAGCCGCGAAAAGACTCGCCCGTTGCAGTCGAGGTATTGGGCGCATCCCTAAATGCTACCCAGGCGGGGGAGTCCGCTCCTAGCCAGCAGTCACTTGGCCAATGATGCGGGCTCGGTGCCCGACCCGGCCGCAAACGGCCGGGGCGTCGCTCTCCCCGGCCACCAAGCAGAAGCCGATCCCCAGGTTGAAAGTCCGTCGCATCTCCTCCTCCGACACCCCACCTCGCTCAGCAAGCAGCGAGAACACGGCCGGTACCTCCCAGGCGCCCCAGTCGATCTCCGCTTCCAACCCTGCCGGTATCGCCCGGCGTAGGTTGGCTTCCAAGCCTCCTCCGGTGATGTGAGCAGCGGCATGCACCGAGCCGGTGGCGGTGGCAGTGAGCACGGCCGGTGAGTAGATGAGCGAAGGAGCGAGTAGAACCTCAGCCATTGTGCTGCCTCCCCACTGCTCGGCGAGCTCGGACTCACTCACAATTGCCCGCACCAGGGAGAAGCCGTTGGAGCGGAGATTGGGGGAGTGGAGGCCGATGATCACGTCTCCTTCCGCGACTCGCTCGGGCCCCAGGACTGCGTCTCGCTCCACCACCCCGAGGGCGGTGGCTGCCAAGTCAACCTGGTCGGGGGCCATCACCCCTGGATGCTCGGCGGTCTCGCCTCCTAGCAGGGGACAGCCGGCTAGGCGGCAGGCCTCAGCGATCGACTCGACGATCACCGTGTCCCGCTCCGGGCGGAGCGCCCCCACCGCCATGTAGTCGACCACCCCGAGGGGCCGGGCTCCGGCCGCGGCGAGGTCGTCCACCACCATGGCCACCAGGTCGAAGCCCACTCCCTCCCATCGGCCGGCTTGGCGGGCCAGCTCGAGTTTGGTGCCCACCCCGTCGGTGGTCAGCATCAGCACCGGGTCGGAAAGGCCGGGAGGGAGAGCGACCCCGGCGGCAAAACCCCCGAAACCGCCTACCACCGACTCGTCCCAGGTAGCCGTAACCGGCTTGGCTATCTGGGCGACGTGACGATCGGCGCCTTCCAGGTCCACGCCGGCGGCGCGGTAGGAGGTCATGGCGAAGAAGTCGGGGCGACCTCGAGCAGGTATTTGCCGGTGGCGGCGGTGACGTCGGTGGGATAGTCCCCCGACAAGCAAGCGTGACAGAAGCCGGCCCCGGCGGCGTCGGTGGCATCGGTGGCGTCGAGCAGACCCGCCAGAGACAGATAGCCAAGGGAGTCGGCGCCGACGTGACGGCGGATCTCCTCGACCTCAAGCCGGGCGGCGATGAGGGTGGAACGGTCGGAGGTGTCCATCCCGTAGTAACAAGGCCAGCGGTAGGGAGGCGAGGAAATGCGGAGATGGATCTCGGCGGCCCCGGCTTCCCGAACCAAATTCACCAGCTGGCGGGTGGTGGAGCCCCTCACGATCGAGTCATCTATCAGCACTACCCGTTTCCCGGTCAAGGTGGCGGGAATGGGGTTGAGCTTGAGTCGGACCCCCCGGTCCCGCAACATTTGGGTCGGCTCGATGAAGGTCCTACCCACATAGCGGTTCTTGACCAACCCGTCGGCATAAGGAATGCCTGACGCCGCCGAGAAGCCCTGGGCAGCGGGAATCCCCGACTCCGGCACCGGCACCACGACATCGGCCTCGACCGGATGTTCCGCGGCCAGCCGGACCCCCATCTCGTGTCGAGCGGCGTGGATGCTGCGGCCATAGAGCTGAGAGTCGGGCCGGGCGAAATACACGAACTCGAAGAGGCACAGGCGGGGATCGGTAGCGGGGAAAGGCTGTTCGCTGCGGACCCCGCTGGCATCGATGATCACCATCTCCCCGGGGGCGATTTCCCGGACGAAGCTGGCACCGATGATGTCGAGCCCCGATGACTCGGAGGCGAGCACCCACCCGTTATCACCGAGCCGTCCCAAACAAAGCGGCCTGAAGCCGTGGGGATCGCGAACCCCGATGAGGTGACCCTGGTCCATCAAGGTGAGCGAAAATGCACCTTGGAAGGTAGGAAGCACCTCCAGCAGAGCCTTCTCCAGCCCACGACCGTCAGAGCGTTCATCGTCGACGGCTCGCGAAACGGCTTCGATCATCAACTCCGAGTCGGTGGTTCCCATCCCTCGCCCGTAACGGGCCGCCAGCTCGGCAGCGTTAGTCAGGTTGCCGTTGTGGGCGAGGGCGATGGAGGTTCGTCCCACCTGGCGATGGACGGGCTGGGCGTTCTCCCAGCGGTTGGATCCGGTGGTGGAATAACGGGTGTGGCCGATCCCGATGTGGCCATCGAGCCCGGCCAGCGAGGTCTCGTCGAATACCTGCGCCACCAACCCGAGGTCTTTGAATACCGTAACCGTGCGCCCCTCGGAAGTGGCGATCCCCGCCGACTCCTGGCCCCGGTGCTGCAAGGCGAACAACCCGAAGTAGATGAGGTGGGAGACACTTTGACCGGGGGCGTAGACGCCGTAGACGCCGCAGGCCTCGCCGGGCCGATCGGGGACACTCACCAGGGGCATGGTACCCGCCCCCCGCCCCACCCCTCGCCCTCGCCTCCCCCTCCTGTGGCACGTCCCGCGACTCGCGTCTCGCGCCTCGCGTCTCAGCCTTCCGTCTTCCGTCTCCCGGCTTCCGTCTTAAATGCATCAAACACAATGCAGGAGCCCCGCCCATGACGTACCACGAAATCGTCTTCGAGCGCCATCTCGACGCCGCCTGGATCGGGATCAACCGTCCCGAGGTGCGCAATGCCTTCCGGGAACAGACGCTCGACGAACTGGCCCATGCCCTCAACTCCACTCGGGAGGACCCCACCATTGTCGCCGCGGTGGTCTACGGGGTGGGCGGCCACTTCTCGGCCGGGGGCGATTTCTGGGCCATGATGAAACTCAACAAGGCCAACTCGGCGATGTGGAACGACCGCATGCTCCAGGTGGCGATGACCTGTCGCAACCTTCCCATCCCCGTCATTGCCATGGTGGAGGGGGCCTGCGTCGGGGGCGGGCACGAGCTGATGTTGTGGTGCGACCTAGTGGTCACCGCCGAAGACGCCATCTTCGGTCAGACCGGGGCTCGGGTAGGTGCCTGTCCCACGGTGGGCGCAACCCAATACATCGCCAAGTTGATCGGAGAGCGGCGGGCGAAGGAGATGATCTTTCTCTGCAGGCGATATTCAGGCAAGGAGGCGGCCGCCATCGGTCTGGCCAACATCGCCGTCCCCGCCGCCGAGTTGAAGGCCAAGGTGGAGGAGATCGTCACCCAGATCAAGGGGTACAGCTCGCAGACGATCCGGGCCACCAAAGTCTCCCTCAACTACGACTCCGACGCCCTCTACCCCTCCTGGCAACACGGGATGGAGCTGCTGGCCAACATCTGGGGCACTGAGGAGTCGTTGGAGGGAATGAACGCCTTTCTCGAGAAGCGTCCGCCCGACTTTCACCAATTCCGGATCCGCAACAAGGAGGCGATGGACCGATATCGGAGTGACTTCGAGGCCGACGCCAACCAGAGCGAAGAGTCCCGCGCCGCCCGGGCATGACCCAAGAAGGTGCTCTCGCCGGGTTGCGAGTGCTCGACCTGACCAGAGTGCTGGCGGGTCCGCTGTGCACCATGTTCCTGGGTGATCTCGGAGCCGAGGTCATCAAAGTCGAACAACCCGGACGAGGCGACGACACCCGCAGCTGGGGACCTCCCTTCGCTGGGCCTTTTTCGGCTTACTTCTTTGGCGTGAATCGCAACAAGCGCAGCCTCACCCTCGACCTCCGACACCAACGGGGTCGCCAGCTGCTGGGAAGGCTCTTAGAGCAGGCGGACGTGGTGGTGGACAATTTCAAGCTGGGGACGATGGCGGGTTGGGGCTTCGACGAAGAGTGGTACGAGGCCCATGCCCCCCATGCGGTGCGTTGTTCGATCACCGGTTACGGCTCCACCGGACCCAAGGCCGGTAAGCCCGGCTACGACTTCATCCTCCAAGCCGAGACTGGGCTGATGGCTATCACCGGGGAGACCGAGGGAACGCCGATGAAACTCGGAGTCGCCATCGTCGACATCTGTACGGGAATGATGGCCACCATCTCCATCCTCGCTGCCCTTGAAGCTCGGCACCAAAGTGGCCGGGGCCAGGCCTGCGAGGTGACCCTTCACGACACCGGACTGCAGATGCTGGCCAACGTGGCCTCCAACTACCTCTTCGCGGGGCAGGAGCCGGAACGTTACGGCAATGGCCATCCCAACATCGTTCCCTACCGCACCTACCCGGCGGCCGATGGCGATCTTGCCCTGGCGGTGGGCAACGACCTCCAGTTCGCCGCCTTGGCCGTGGTTCTAAGCCAACCTGAGTGGGCTGACGATCCCAAGTTCGCCACCAATCCCGCCCGGGTCGAAAACCGTGGTGAGCTCGACGCGGCCATCGCCGCCATCATCGCCCTCAAGGACCGGGAGTATTGGATGGCCCGCCTCGACCAGGCCGGAATCCCCGCCGGGGCCATCAACCTGGTCTCCGAGGCGCTGACCAGCGAGCAGACCCAAGCTCGGGAGATGGTGGTGGAGGTGGACAATCCGAAATTAGGAATGCTGCGTATGTTGGGGTTCCCACTTCGGTTCTCTGAAACCCCTACTCGGCTTCGCTACCCACCGCCCTCCCTGGGTGCCGACACCGCCACCATCCTCGCCGAGCTAGGTCTGGCAGCGGAGGAGATCGAAGAACTCGCCAGCTTGGGGGTCACATGACCGTCGTTTCCCTTCCCGTGGGCGGTTACGCCCCTGCCAGCAGCAGTCACGGCGCCGGGCTCGACCGCTTCCGGCAAGCCATGACCAAAAGCAGCCGGGGACGGGTGGAGGTACCGCTCGAGTTCAACATCCTCGATCGCAACCGCCCCGCTTCCGACCTCCTCGACCTGGTGGAACGAGGGGAGATGTTCATGTGCTACTTCTCTACCAGCTACCTCGGCTCGAGGGTCCCGGCTCTCAACGTCATCGAACTGCCCTACCTCTTCTCCGATCTCGACGTCGCCCATGGCGCCCTCGATGGAACCCTGGGTCAACGGCTCGCCGCCGAGGTGGAAGCGGCCACCGGTTTCGTCCTGCTGGGATCGTGGGATAACGGGTTCCGTCACCTCAGCAACCGGTGGGGCCCACTGCGTTCTCCCGCCGACTGCGCCGGCCTCACCGTCAGGCTCCAGCCCAACCGCTATCACGAAGCCATGATCAAGGGTTGGGGCGCTATCCCCGTGCCGGTGGAACTCTCAGAAGGGATCCGGCTTATCACTCGGGACGAGGTCGACGCCCAGGAGAACCCGCTGGCCAACCTGGTGGCCTACGGGGTGGAGAAGTTTCACCGGTACGTGACCATGACCGGGCACCTCTATGGTGCCCGGGGGCTTTTCGCCAATGCCCGCCGGTTCCGTTCCCTCGATCCCGACTGGCAGCAGCTGGTGCGGGAGTCAGCTCGGGAAGCGGTGAGCCATCAACGGCGGCTGGCCGAAACCGCCGAAGCTGAATTGCGATCTCGCCTGGAGGCGGACGGGGTCGGTTTCGTCGATCTCACTGCTTCGGAGCGGGATGCGTTCGTGGCCGCCTCCCAGCCGGCGTGGGACCTGGCCCGGGCCGAACTCCCCGCTCCCTTGCTGGCCCTGGCCGTTTCCGGGGACGAGGCCCATCGATGAGCAACGTCAGCTTCGACTTCCAGGGAAAAGTGGTGGTGGTTACCGGTGCCGCCGGCGGGATCGGGGCGGCGGTAGCCGGTGCCTTCGCCGCCGCCGGGGCCACCCTCTACGGTCTCGATCTCGCCTACCCCGAGGGCGACCCTTATCGCCTCCGTGTCGACCTCACCGACCCTGAAGCAGTCGAGGTCACCCTGCGCACCATCGGCGAAAAAGAGGGGCGGATCGATGTGCTGGTCAACAATGCCGGTGGCTTCCCCAGCCAGCGCAAATTCGAAGACCTCACCCCCGAAGAGTGGTCGAAGTCGATCGATGTCAACCTCACCTCGGTCTTCCTGACCACCCGAGCTGCCCTTCCCTGGCTCCAACACTCGTCGGAGGGACGGGTTATCAACCTGGGTTCGCTGGCCGGGCAGACCGCCGGATATACGACCTCTCCGGCCTATGCCGCGGCCAAAGCCGGGGTCCACTCTTTGGCTCGAGTCCTCGCGCACGAACTGGCCCGGGCCGGAATCACGGTCAACACTCTCGCTCCCTCGGCGGTGCTGACCGAGCGGATCACCCAGTTGCGGAATGAGAGCGAGCGTGCCGCCACCGCCGCCACCATCCCCCTCGGTCGGTATCAGACCCCTGAAGAGCTGGCGCCCTGGGTGCTCTTCCTCGCCTCCGCCGAAGCCGGTTATGCCACCGGTCAGACCATCGCCGTCAACGGCGGCCGGCTGATGACCTAAAGAAAGGAGGACCGATGGCCCGACTCGTCAAGTGGGGTGAGGTGCCGGTCGTCGACCGGGGCGGGGGGATCTGGAGTGTGGCCTTCTCCAGCCCGCCTCTCGAAGGGCAGCCCTTCACTATGGGGGTGACCGCCTTTCCCCCTGGCTCCAGTATCGCCCTGCACAGCCACAACACCGTCGAACAGGTGACGGTGTTGGCGGGGGAGGGGTGGGCCGAACTCAACGGCGAACGGACCCCGGTGCGCCCTTTCGACACCACTCAGATCGCCCCCGGAGAATGGCACCGG
>DATEDX010000271.1:0-2312 GCA_035281425.1 Acidimicrobiia bacterium | reverse complement strand
GCGCAACGTCCTGGGTGTTTCCGAGGGCCGGGGTTGCGATGCGCTTTCCGAGCAAATCAGCCGATTGGTCGATTTCGGCTTGCACGACCAGGGCGGCCCCTCCGGACGTTGAACCGGCGATGATCCTTATGGCTTCACCATCTGATTGGGCGTGGGCGTTGATGGCCGGATTTGGTCCGGTGAAGGCGAGGTCCAAGGCGCCGGAGAAAAGCGCTTCGACTGCTTCCGTTCCGGCGTTAAAGGTCACGCCTTCAAGGTTTCGTTCGCCCAATTCTTCAGCGAACAGACCATCAGCCAGGCCAACGAGTGCCGGGGCATGCGTCAGATTCGGGAAGTAACCCAGGCGGACTATTTCTGGGTCATCGCTGGCGGCGGCCGAACCGCACCCCGCTACGACCAATGCCAGCAAAAGAACTCGGATCTTTCCTTTGCGTCCCACTCCGCCTCCCTTGCGAACGCAAGCAATAGGAATGCTTTCCGACTGGAATAGTCGGAAAACTCACCTTTTCAAATTACAGCTCCTCCATGATCGAGTCAATGTCGATAATGTTTACTCAAGAAGTCAGAAATGTGGATTAGCCGCAAGACCGATTACGCGACCCGTGCGGTACTGGCCCTTGCCATTGCTGACGGCGAATCGCTCAAGTCGCATGAGATCGCGGCCCGAACCCACATCCCTCCGTCCTTTCTCGAGCAGATCATGGCGCAGCTGCGAGGGGCGGGTTTGGTCCGCTCAGTGCGAGGTCCGGCCGGCGGATACAAGCTCAATCATCCTCCCGCTGACATCTCTCTAGAGAGAATCGTGCGTCTCTTCCAAGGTCCTCTCGCTCCCATCGCCTGCGCGACTCGTTCCGAGCCCGAGTTCTGTCCGATGGACCCGGGGTGCTCGCTGAAGAGAACGTGGGCCGAGGTGCGCGATGTCACTCGCGCCATACTGGAACGCACCAATTTCGCTGACCTCGCCTCCCAAGCAAGTGGAGCTTGGGTTCAACCGCGGCTCACAGAAACCAGAGAAACCACACCAGTCCTGCGACCACGATCAGCGCCGCGGTGACGGCAGCTGCGACCATTAGCCATCGGGTTGGCATCGCTCGAGCGTAGCTTTCGGGGTGTCCCACTAGGCTCGGCGCTCGATGTGCTCGGCCAAGAGGAGGCTCTCCATTGCATGACCTGGTGATCCTTGGTGGAGGCCCCGGGGGTTATGCGGCCGCTCTCTACGCCCACAATTTCGGTTTGTCGGTCGCCTTGGTCTCCGATGAGCGTCCCGGGGGAACCTGCCTCATCCGGGGCTGTATCCCCGCCAAGCAGTGGCTCCAAATCGCCGAGGTCTACAGCACGGTGGCCAAGGCCTCTGACTTCGGGGTCATGACCTCGGAGCCGCAAATGGACTGGGCCGCCGCCCTCGCCCGGAAGAACCAAACCGTCGAAGCCCTCGTCCGCGGTCTCGGCGGCCTGCTCAAAAAGCGGAAGGTCGACGTGGTGATCGGCCGGGGCCGGATGGATGGAGCCCGCACCGTGGTAGTCGAAACCGATCAGGGTGAGCAGCGTCTCGATGGGGAAAACGTGATACTTGCCACCGGTTCCTACGCCCGCACCCTCCCCGGTTATGAGATCGATGGACGACGGATCGTCACCTCCGACCACGCCCTCGACTGGCCTGAGCGGCCCCGCCGGGTGGCCATCATCGGAGGCGGGGTGATCGGCTGTGAGTTCGCCTCACTGCTCGCCGAGTTCGGCACCGAGGTGCACGTCATCGAGATGTTCGATCAGATCATTCCCGGGAGCGACACCGAATCGGCCAAGTTGTTGGAGAAGGAGATGGCTCGCAAGGGCACCAAGTTCCATCTCGGCGCCAAAGTGGAGGCTCCCCAAGTCGGTCCCGGCACGGTGGTGGTGCCATTCGGCGGCGAATCAGTGGAAGCCGACGTGGTCCTGATGGCGGTCGGCCGTGGACCCCGGACCGAAAACGTAGGGTTCGAGACCGTCGATGGACTCGAGATGGATCGGGGGTTCATCAAAGCGAACCTGGAAACGATGGAAACCGGGGCCGCCGGCGTCTATGCGGTTGGGGACGTAGTCGCCGGCACTGCCCAACTCGCCCATGTCGGCTTCGCCGAAGCGATTGCCGCCGTGACTCACCTCGCCACTGGCCAGTCGGCTCCGGTTAACTATCAAGCCATCCCTCGTGTCACGTACACCCATCCCGAGTTTGCCGAAGTTGGTCTCACCGAAGCGCAAGCTCGAGACAAGATCGGGGAGGTCGAGGTGCACACTCACGGCTTTGGGGGAGTGGGAAGGGCGATCATCATCGG
>DATEDX010000270.1:0-2016 GCA_035281425.1 Acidimicrobiia bacterium | reverse complement strand
CTATAACCCGATCGCGGCGCGCCAAAAACCTGAAAAAGGAGCTTCACTCCTTGCGGCGGTAAAGGAGCATTGTGAGGGGGGCGAAGACGGCTACCAGCCCGGCACTGATCGCCAGCACCGCCCCGATGTCCCCGGCCTGGGCCGTTCCGTGGACCAGTCCCCGCATGGCGGTGGTGAGAATCGAGATCGGGTTGACGTCAACGAACCGCTGCAACCAGCCGGGCAGGGTCTCCACGGGAACGAAGACGTTGCTGAGGAAAGTGAGGGGGAACATGACCATGTTGCCCAGGTTGAAGACGGCGTTGTCGGCCCGCATGATCACCCCCGCCACCATCCATACCCAGGAGAGGCTGAAGGAAAAGACCAGCAGCAGACCCAGCCCGGCCAGCACGCCGGCTAGACCGGCGCCGGGACGGAAGCCCAGCGCCAAACCAAGACCGATGATGATGGCGGTGGCCAGGGCGTAGCGAGCGGCGTCGGCGATGAGCGGGCCCACCAGGGTGGCGGGCCGCCAGATGGGGAGGGAACGGAAGCGGTCGTGGATGCCCTTGGTGAGGTCGCGGTTGAGGTTGTGCCCGGTGTAAAGGCTGATCCAGGTGACCTGCATCACCGCGATGCCGGGCACCACATCCTGCAGGTAGGCGCCGGTGGAGCCGGCGACCGCCCCACCGAAGAGATAGGTGAACAGCAACAGCATCAACACCGGGAACACCGTCACGTCCATGAGCTGTTCGGGAACGTGCTTGATCCTCAACAGGGCTCGCCAGGCGAACACCCACACCGTGGTCAAAGCGGAAGGACGGGGCGGGCGGGCGGCGACGGGGAGTGTCACCTTCAGGATCTGCTCGAGTTCGGCGGGTACTGAGGTGGAAATAACGCTCATGCCGCATCCTCTTCTTCTGGGATCTCCGCCGGTCGACCGGTCAGGGCTAGGAACACCTCGTCGAGGCTGGGCTGGCCCAGCGAGAACTCACTGGGAGCGATGCCTGCCGCTTCCAGTTCGGCTAAAGCTCCTACCACTACCGCCGGGTCG
The DNA here is from genome assembly GCA_035281425.1 of Acidimicrobiia bacterium. Classification (GTDB taxonomy): domain Bacteria; phylum Actinomycetota; class Acidimicrobiia; order Spongiisociales; family ZC4RG35; genus JAICND01. The sequence goes on along the minus strand of DATEDX010000270.1, from coordinate 983 downwards.
GTCACTCGGGCCGACAAGGCCACCGGGTCGGGCTCGAGTTGCATCGGCACCCCCAAAACCCTGCTCAGGGTTTCACCGGCCCGGGCTCGCTCCGCGGGGTCGCGCACCCGGACATGGAGAACACCAGTGCCCACCGACGCTTTGAGTTCGCCCGTGGTGCCTTCGGCGATGACATGGCCATGGTCGATCACGGCCACCCGATCGGCGAGCTTGTCGGCCTCATCGAGGTATTGAGTTGTCAGGAGAACGGTGGTTCCGCACGCCACCAACGCCCGGATGATGTCCCACACCTGTCCCCGGCTGCGGGGATCGAGGCCGGTAGTGGGCTCATCGAGGAACAACAGTTCCGGAGTCACCACGATGGAGGCGGCGATGTCGAGCCTTCGGCGCATTCCCCCCGAATACTTCTTCACCTGCCGGGAGGCAGCATCACCCAAGCCGAAGGCTTCCAGCAGGTCTCGGGCCCGTCCATCGGCCTTGGACCGCGAGAACCCGAGCAGGCGGGCGACCAGGACCAGGTTCTCAAAGCCGGTGAGATCCTCATCGACCGAGGCGAACTGGCCGGTCAGGCTCACCCGCCCGCGCACGGCATCGGCCTCCTTGACCACATCCAGACCGAATACCCGGGCCTCACCGGCGTCGGGCAGAAGGAGGGTGGCCAGCACTCTCAGGGTGGTGGTCTTGCCGGCGCCGTTCGGCCCCAGAAACCCGTACACGCCGCCGGCGGGGACGGCGAGGTTGATGCCATCCACAGCCCGCACCGACCCGAAGGTCTTGACAAGGTTTTGCGACTCGACGGCAAGGTCGGCGGAGAGAGCCAAATCAGTCTCCTCTTGGCTGGTCGGACTGGTCGGAGGGTAGAGACCGGATCGGGTTATCGGCTCCTGAATACCGGCGCCGAGTCCCAGTCGGTGGTTCCCTCTTCAAACCGAATGCAAAGTTGGGCACTAGAGCACTGCTATAGCATTAGGTTTCGAGTGGAG
>DATEDX010000269.1:0-6016 GCA_035281425.1 Acidimicrobiia bacterium | reverse complement strand
CTCCACTCTCGACACGTTGGGTGGTGCTGCCGCTACCGCCTCGCAGCTGGGGGGGACGCTGGGTACGACCCTCTTGCAAGCGGCCCGGGAAGCTTTCACTCAAGGTCTGCGCCTCACGGCCTTTATCAGCGCCCTCCTCGCTGTATCTATCGCCATACCGGCGGTGTGGCTTCTCCGCAACGTGGCCGCCCGCGGCGGGGACCATGACGACCCTGGATCTCCTGAGATGGTCGTCGAGCTCGGACTTGATCCTGCGCCGGCCGACTGAGAACCTGGCCAAGAGTCTTGGAGGTGATACCAACATGAGCTATCCCCCTGCGATCTACACGGCCACCCACCCACAAGTCGCCGCGCGGCTCCACCAAACCCAACGGGAGCCCGATCTGGTGCTGCGCAGCGGATCGGAGGTGCGGTACTTGGCTTCAGCCGAGAGCACCGGAGGCTTGTTCGGGCTATTCCATTGGACCATGGTGGCGGCGGGAGGAGGAAGGTCACCCCATTTTCACCGCACCATGGCCGAGTCGTTCTACATCCTCTCCGGAGCAGTAGGTCTCTACGATGGTGAGCAGTGGGTCAGAGCCGGCGCCGGCGACTACTTCTATGTGCCTCCGGGATCGATCCACGACTTCCGCAACGATTCCGACGACCCAGCTTCGATGCTGGTGCTGTTCACGCCCGGCGCTCCTCGAGAGCCCTACTTCGAGAACCTTCACCGACTGGCGGAAATGACCCCGGTCGAGCGAGACGAGTTCTTCCGCTCCCACGACAACTTGCTCGTCGCCGATTAGCGACGCCGCCCGCGATCCCAATCCGGCACGGCCAACCGGGAACGTATGGCCCTACCTGGCGGCTAGTCGGCCTCTCCTGCCGCCACCGCCATGCCGTAGGCCCACATATCGACGTCGGGCGGTTCGATGCCGAGTTGAGTGAGGATGGTGGCGACATGGGAGCGGTGCTCCCGCCCGTGATCGATCACCTGTCCCAATATCACCCAGGCGGGCCAGCGCCGTTGTTCGCCTTCGATCAGGTAGGAGACAACCAGATCGTCGGCGACGGTCGAGGAGAGGTCGATGAACCGTTTTCCGGTGCGGTCGAGAACTTCGGCCAGGGTTGCCACCGGGGGAGCCGGCTCCCCTTCGTCCCAGTCCAGGCGTTGAGCGTCCTGGTCGAAGCGCCACACGTAGCCGGCTTCGGCCGCCGCCAGGTGAGCCAAGGTGGCGCCCAGCTCTCCGTAGGTGCCGGCAACGCTCTTCCTTAATTGTTCGGGCGTGAGCTCTTGGCACGCCTTGAGGATGAGCAAGTTGGCCCACCGGTTGTGGCGGAACAGCCTCAGCAGATGCTCTCTTCCCATGGTCTGAGGGTAACGGGCAGCCCCCCACCCTCAGGGGGCGTGACTCTCGTTCATTTCGTCCCGCCAGGCCAGCCAGTTGGCGCCCGACTCCACCCGCCAGTCAGGCCCGTTGAATCCCAGGGTGAACTGGGTGAAACCCATGGCGACATAACGGCGAGCATCGTCGGCCAGGAAACGATCGAGGTCGTCGGGTTCAACTCCCAGACCCCATTCGATGGAGGTCGGGTCCCGTCCCACCTCGGCACAGATAGCGCGCAACCTATCCACCACTGGCTCCAGTTCTTGGGGACGGTCGGGGAACCTGGCGTGCCACGAATCGGCGTGTCGTGCCACCATGGGCAAGGTGAATTGGGGACCGGTTCCGGCGATAAGGAGGGGAAGGCGCCGAACCGGTGGTGGATTGAGGAGCGACAGCCGGCGCTCGACCTCGGGCAGGTTGGCCGCTAAGGCTCGGAGCCGGCCGGCTTTGGTCCCGAAGGTGTAACCGTATTCCTCGTAGTCACGCCGGAACCAGCCGGAGCCCAAGCCGAGTATGAAACGCCCTGCGGAGATGTGATCGATGGTGCGGGCCATATCCGCCACCAGATGCGGGTTGCGATAGGAATTACAGGCCACCAGTGGACCCAACTCCACCCTTTCGGTGGCTTCAGCCAGGGCGGCGAGGACGGTCCAGCACTCGAAGTGGAAACCTTCCGAAGGGCCGTAGAGCGGGAAGAAGTGGTCCCAGTTGTAGACGATGTCGTATCCCGCCTCCTCCGCCGCCACCGCCGCCCGGCGCAGCTGGGCGAAGTCGCCATGTTGGGGATGGAGCTGAGCGGCGATCCGCACTCGACGATGAAGTTGATTGACCATTACCCCATGATGAACCTTGCTCATAGAGGAAGGTCAAGTAATAAGGTCGGGGGGTGTTCCGCATCGGTGAGTTCGCCCAGCTGGCCGGGGTTTCGGCCAAAGCTCTTCGTAACTACGACGTCCGGGGGATATTCCAACCCGCTTGGGTCGACCCTGGCAACCGCTACCGCTATTACTCGCCGGCTCAGCTCCCAGAGCTGCGACGAGTGCTGGCTCTGCGCGACCTCGGTATACCCCTTGCCGAGGTGTCCCACTTGCTTCAGGGAGGGGGAGATCTCAAGGGCGCCCTGGAGAGACGCCGACGGCACTTGGAGGCAGCGCAGGCCAAGATCGCCGCCGACCTCGCCACGCTCGACATACGAGTCGAGATGGCGGGGCGAGGACCGGACGTGGTGGTGCGAACCGTAGCCCGACAGCTGGTGGCGATCCTTGACCAGCCTCGGGCCGGGGAGACGGTTGCCGATCTGTTCTACCGTTTGGAAGCGGTAGTGCGCGACGTGGGGGCAAGAGCTTCTCTCCCGCCGGGGATGAGGTTGACGCCGAACGAGGAGTCTGGTTTCGAGATCTTCGTGCCGGTCACCCGTCCGGTGGCGGCAGAGGGAGTCGTGACCCGCTCCCTGCCAGCGCGGCGGGTGGCGGCGCTGATCCACCGAGGGCCCTACCACGGCGTGGTGACCGCCCGGCAGACACTGGAGGATTGGATCGAGGCGGCCGGCTACCGCCAGATCGATCACACCCGTATCCTCTATCTGCAGTTCGGGGCCGAATCGGAGTTGGGGATTCCCGCTGCCTACCTCACCGATCAGCCCGGAGAGTTCGTGACCGAGATCCAAATCCCCATTGAACGATGACGGAGGCCCTGATCGCCTTTCCCCCCGGTTTCATCTGGGGCGCCGCCACTGCCTCGTACCAGATTGAGGGCGCTCCTCAGGCCGACGGCAAGGTGGAGAGCATCTGGGACCGCTTCGCTCACACCCCGGGCAAGATCTCCAACGGTGACACGGGCGACATCGCCTGCGATCACTACCACCGCTACCAGGAGGACGTGGACTTGATGCGCCAACTCGGTTTGGCCGCCTACCGCTTCTCCGTCTCCTGGCCCAGGATCCGTCGGGACGACGGAACGGTCAACCAGGCCGGGCTCGACTTCTACGACCGCCTGGTGGATGAACTGCTCGGGGCGGGGATCGAGCCCTTCGTCACGCTATATCACTGGGATTTGCCGCAGGCGCTGGAGGAGGCCGGGGGATGGCCCGAGCGGGCCATCGTTGAGGAGTTTGTCGACTACGCCCGGGTGGTGGTGGGCCGGCTCGGTGACCGGGTTACTCGTTTCGCCACCCTCAATGAGCCGTTCGTCGTGGCCGACCTGGGGTACCGCCAAGGGGTACACGCCCCCGGCAGGCGCGATCCGGCGGCGGCAGTGGCCGCCGCCCATCACCTGCTCCTTGCCCACGGCCGGGCGGTGGCGGCGATGCGCTCGATCGCCTCGGTGGAGGCAGGGATTGTGCTCAACTTCGAGGCCAAGACACCGGCTAGCGAGCACCCTCTTGACTTGGAAGCTGCTCTACTCGAGCACGACTTCGCCAACCGCTGGTTTCTCGACCCCATCACCGGCCATGGTTATCCCACCGAGGGCAGCCGTGCCCGCGGTTGGCGGGTCGAACAGGTTGCCGCCGACCTCGAAGAGATCGCCGCCCCCCTCGACTTTCTGGGGATCAACTACTACACGAGAAGCGTGGTCCGCTCCCCGCGGCTATCGCCCCTCCTCACCGTCCCGGCCGAGGTGACCGGCATGGGGTGGGAGGTCTACCCCCAGGGCCTCACCGACCTGATGCAGTTCGTGGCGTCTCGCACCGGGGAGGTGCCGCTTTACATCACCGAGAACGGAGCGGCCTATCCGCTCAACGAGGCTCACCCCGCCTCCGATCCGGACCGAACCAGCTTTCTGCGGCGCCACGTTGAGGCGGCCCACCAGGCCGTGGCAGCAGGTGTCCCCCTCAGGGGATATTTCGCTTGGTCCCTCCTCGACAACTTCGAATGGGCTCACGGCTACAGCCAGCGCTTCGGCCTGGTGCACGTCAACTTCGACACTCAGGAGCGCATTGTCCGGGACAGCGGGCGGCTCTGGTCGGAACTCGCCCGCAGCAACCGCCTACCCGCCGCCGGCTGACAGCTGACAGCTGAAAGGAGCCAACCGGTCACGGCTCCAGGAAGTGGGCGTAAAGGCGGCGGGCATGGCGAGCCGGGTCTTGGTAGTACTCCTCCGGGCTGAGATCGAGTTCTATCCGGCGCGTGGCCGGCTTGGCGACTGGACGGGTGCCGGCAAACCGGGCCAGACTCTCGGCATGGGGTTTGAGGGAGCCGTCGGGGCGGACTAAGCCGAAGTGACGTTCATGGCGAGCTCCTCCGAGATCACAGGGAGGCCGGTCCCAGAGGGTTTCGGCGTAGTCGGCGAAGCACCACATCAAAGCTCCCGGCGCCCCCACCGATACCAAGCCGGGAAGGACCTCTTCTACATGTTCGGCCAACTCCCGTTCCCCGGCCATGAATTGGCGGCGGGGCTCACCGAAACTGGTCCACTCCCACATCACCGATTCCTCCCCATCCGGATTGGTGCAGCCCCCCCACTCCTCGGCCAGGCATGGCTTGCCGGACAGGGCGGTCACCAGGGCACAGATGAAGGGCATGAAGTCGGGATCGAGAGGGTTACGAGCCCAATCGGCGTACATCGGATATGCATGCATCACCGCCACATCGGTCTCGCTGAACACCTGATCCACCCGGAAGCCATTGTTAGTGACGAGGCTGTCCAGGTGGAGACCGCAAGTCACGGGATGGATCGGGTCGAGGTCTTTGATTATCCCCGTCATCCGCCGCACCCAATCTCGTCCGGCGGTGGGAGACTCCGGGTAGGCGAAGAGATCCGGTTCATTACCCAGATTCCACATCCACACCCCGGGGTGGTCGGCGAAGTGGCCTACCACTGTCTGGAGCAGAACCTCGGCAGCCGCCACAGCCTCGGGGTGATGGATCATGTTGTGATAGCCCGAGTCGACGATGCGGCCACCGGAGATGACCTGGCGGACTCTTGGAGAGGGCAAGCCCGCGGCCGGATCGAGCAGCCAACCCGGCGCCCAGTTGGGTCCGCTCATGTGGCCGGTGAAAAAGGTCACATCGAGGCGCAGGTTGCGGTCGGCGGCGGCGCCGGCCACAACCTCCAAGTCCTGCAATCGTTGCCGGTCAACCGTTGCCGGATCGGGCTGCCAGTCATCCCAGAGGAGGAAGATCCGGACAACACCAAGACCCAGGCCGGCAATGACATCGAACTCGTCGGCCACCTCGCTCCGATCGAAGTCGGCCCACCAGTACATGGCCTTCCGCCGGGGCCAGTAGTTGACACCCAGCGGGAACGGCTCTTCCACCGAGTGATTGTGCCACCCCACCTCCGCCCTTCTCTCCCCAGGAGGCGCATCGCGTCTCACGTCTCACGTCTCACGTCTCACGTCTCACGTCTTCCGTCTTCCGTCTCGGGTCCTCCGTCTTCCGCCTCACCCCAGTTCTGTTTCTCCCCCCAAGGGCTTCTCATAACGATGAACCGGTACTTCGACCGTGCCGCCGATGGGAGTAGCGGCGTGATACTTGAAAGCACCCCCATCCGACCACCCGTGCCGCTGATAGAAACTCCGCGCCCGTGCGTTGCCGGCCACCACCGCCAGCCAGGCTCGGCCGTAATGCCTGGCGATTACCTCCTCGGCATGACCGAGGAGGGCTGCGGCCACGCCGGTGCCCCGAGCAGTGGAGTCGACGTAGATC
>DATEDX010000268.1:0-12172 GCA_035281425.1 Acidimicrobiia bacterium | reverse complement strand
ATTCCCAGGGCGGCGGCCAGCTTGTTCATCTGGGTTTCCGCCACCAACGCACCCTGGGGCGCACCGAAACCGCGGAAAGCTCCGGCCGGAACCGAGTTCGTATAAACGGCATAGCTGTCGATGCGAGCGTTGGGTATCTCGTAAGGCCCGGAGACGGTGAGGTGGAGGTTGCCGAGCACCTTGTTGGAGGTGTAGTTGTACCCGCCGGCGTCGAGGTAGCAGTCGGCTTCGACGGCGACGACCTTGCCCTCGGCGGTAGCTCCCCAGCGAGCATGAACCCTGCCGCGATGACGCTTGTGGTGACCGACGATGCTTTCCTCCCGCGACCACACCGAGCGGAGAGGGCGGCGGATCCCCCGCTCTCCCAGTCGCCAGGTGGCCAGGGCCATGACGATCTGGAGCGACATGTCCTCTCGTCCCCCGAAAGCCCCGCCCACCGCCGGATAGATCACCCGGATTTGCTCCGGCGCCAAGTCGAGGGCGTGGGCGATCTGGCCCTGGTCCTCATGGACCCACTGCCCGGCGATCTCCACCGTGACCCGGCCGGTGTCATCGAGGTAGGAGACCGCCGCCTCCGGCTGCAGGAAAGCGTGCTCCTGGTAGGGGAAGTGATAGGTGCCTTCCACCACCACCTCCGACCGCTCCCACCCCGTGGCCAAGTCTCCCTTGCGGATCCGGAGATGGTGATAGGCATTGGTCGACTTCCCGTTCTCCGGGTGGAGAAGCAGGGAACTGCCCAGAGCCTGGTCGACTTCGGCCAGGACCGGCAGTTGTTCCCAGGCGACCTCGATGGCGGCGGCGCCGGCTTGGGCCGCTTCCCGCGTCTCGGCAACTACCAAGGCCAGGTGGTCTGCCTCCCAGCGGGAGATGTCACACGCCACCTTTGAGCGGCCGGTGTGCTCCAATCCAATGAACACCGGCTGATCGATGAAAACCAGCCCGTATTCGTTGACGGGAACATCGGCCGAGGTGAACACCTCGACCACCCCCGGAACTGCACGAGCGAGGCTGACATCAAGGTGGAGGAGACGGGCATGGGGTTGATCGGTAAAGACCACTTGCGCCCACAGAGCCCCGGGATAAAGCAGATCCGCCGGATAGCGGGCCGCCCCGGTGGTTTTGGGCTCGGCGTCAATTCTCGGGAGCGGCTCGCCCCGGCTCATCTCCGGGCCACTCTCTCGACGGCGTCGATGATCTTGTAATAACCGGTACAGCGGCACAGGTTGCCGGCCAGGGCCGCCTCGATTTCGGAGCGGCTGGGGGAGGGCAGCTCTGCCAGGAGCTTGGCTCCCGACATGATGAACCCGGGGATGCAATACCCGCATTGCACTGCCCCTTGGCTGACAAACGCCTGCTGCAGGGGGTGCAATCGTTTCGACCCCGCCAGACCTTCGATGGTGGTGACTTCGGCCCCATGAGCACGGCCGGCGGGAATGAGACAGGCCATCACCGCCGCTCCATCTAGATACACCGTACAGGCGCCACATTCACCCTCGGCGCAACCCTCTTTGCTCCCAGTTAGGGCAAGGTCATCCCGGAGCCAGTCGAGCAGGGTCTTCCCCGCCGCTCCCGGAGCCGTGCGGGGCTGGCCGTTGACGCGGGCGGTGATTGGTTCAAGGACGGTGAGATCGGCCGCGGTTGCGGTAGGGGGCGGGCCGGCGCCGCCCAGGGTGACGGCAGGGGGCCGCCAAGGATTCCGTTGGGCCGACGCCGACAAAGCGTGAAGTGCCCGCCCCACCATCACCGCCACCGCTCGGGAGCGATAGGCGGCGGTGGCGCGAAGGTCGTCGATCGGCCTCACCCCGTCCGCTGCCAGGCGGGCCGCTTCGGTGACGGTGCCGGGGTCGAGGGGTTTCCCTACTAGATATTCCTCGGCGGCGGGGGCCGAAACGATGGTGGGAGCGACGCTGCCCAGGGCGATCCGGGCCGCCGCTACTCGGTCCTGGTTCCACTCGATGACGATGGTCAGGTGAACGACGGAGATGGCTTGAGCCCGACGGAGGCCCAGCTTGACGAAGACCCCGGACTCCGAAGCTCCCAGCTTTCTGACCCGGAGGGCGGTGATGATTTCACCGGGTTGCAGCACCGTTTCCCTGATGCCGGTGTGAAAGTCCTTCAGGTCAACCGAGCGGATTCCCTGCTGGGACCGGATCTCGATGCTGGTCCCCAGGGCTCGCAAAGCTGAGATGGTGTCGTTGGCAGGGGAGGCGGTGACGACGTTGCCGACGATGGTGGCGCGGTTGCGAAGCTGGGGGGAACCTACCTCCCAGCAGGCCTGGGCCAGGGGGAGGGCATGTTGCAGTACCAGCGGGGCGCCGGCGGCCTGACTGTGCGTGACTCCGGCGCCTACGACCAGGTGGTCGCCCTCATTACTGATCGAGCCGATTTCGGGAAGTCGCGACAAGTCGATCAGGGTGTCGACTCCGGGTCGCTGGCCTCGAGTCAGCTCCAAGAGGAGGTCGGTGCCCCCTGCCACCACCTGCGCTCTTCCTCCCAGTTGGGACCAAGTGGCAAGAGCGTGGTCGATGCTGGTCGGCGCCAGGTAGCGGGTCAGTTTCAGGTGGTGTTGCTGGACGTCGTGCAGCTTCACGTCGACAGGGGCCGTCCGTTGTAGATGAAACCGCCGGCCTCCACGTAGGCGGCCAGCACCTCGCGCGCCTCCGCCCTTTGGACATCGGCCACCACCTCGATTCCTCGGCTCCCCAGGCCCTCTTGCCAGCGCGAGGGCTTGTCGCCTTCGTCAAACCCCACCGCTACTGCATCTTCGTGACGGGCGCCGCACACCAGGCGGGCCAGTCCTGACCACATCACCGCTCCCAGACACATGGCGCAGGGTTCGGTGGAGGAGACCAGTTCGAGACCGGCGAGGAGGAAGCTGTCCGTGGCCTGACCGGCGAGAGCGATGGCCACCGTCTCGGCGTGGAGGATGGCCGCCTTGCCGGAGACCACCATGTTGACTCCGGCGGTCACCAACCTACCTGACACCGGGTCAAAGATGCCCGCCCCGAAGGGTCCGCCGCTCCCCTCGGTCACATTGCGCCGGGCCAGTTCGATCGCCAGGTCCATACGCTGTTCGAGGGAGGAGTAAGTCGCCCCGGGTGAACAGACTTCGGTTACCCACTCAGGAAGGGTCACCACCAGTGTCGGGAAGTCGGTCATCGGGTCTCGCGGATGGCGTTGAGGTAGTTGTAGATGGTGATCCGGCTAACTCCCATCGCCCCCGCTACTTCATCGATCGATCTTCTCAACAAGAAGGCGCCCTGCTGGTCCAGCATTCGGACTGCGGCCTGCTTCTCCTCCCGCGAGAGGTCGGGGAGAGGAGAACCCAGGCTGGCTTCGACTTGACGAATCATCCGAGCGAGGGCGTCATGCAGTCCGGCCCCGCTTTCGCCACCGGCCTCACTTGCGGACAGTTGCAGCGAGACCCGGCTGGCCCCGTTGTTCACCGCCTCCCCGAGAACCAGGGCAGCTGCCTCCACCAGGCTCTCCGGAGTGCCCGCCACCCGATTGTTGAACGGCCCGACCTCCACCTCGAGGCCCAGACTCTCCACCGCCTTGATGGCGGCGATGACGTGAGGCCCGGGTTGTCCTTCGGTGAAGGGCTCGACGAAGAACTCCAGACAGGTCTGTTTCACGGGGTAGAGACCTCGCTGTAGATCTCGGGGCGGCGGTCGCGGTAGAACGCCCAATGGCGGCGGACCTCCTCGATCAGCGACATGTCGAGGTCCCGGACCACTATCTCGTCTTGGGTGTCGGAGGCGGTTCCATCAATGATCTGGCCGCGGGGAGAGACGAAGTAGGAGGAACCGTAATAGTCGGTCCCCTTTAGGCCTTCGGGGCCCACCCGGTTGATGGCTCCAACGAAGTATTCGTTGGCGACTGCGGCCGCGGGTTGCTCGAGTTCCCACAGGTATCTGGAGTGGCCACGAGTGGTGGCGGAGGGATTGAAAACGATGCGGGCCCCTTTGAGACCCAGCACCCGCCAGCCCTCAGGGAAGTGACGGTCGTAACAGATGTAAACCCCGATCCGTCCCACCGCCGTGTCGAACACCGGGTAGCCGAGGTTGCCGGGGCGGAAGTAGAACTTCTCCCAGAACCCTTCGACCTGAGGGATGTGAGTCTTGCGATAGATGCCTAGAAAGTCGCCGTCGGCGTCGATGACCGCGGCGGTGTTGTAGAAAGTGCCCTCGTCGACCTTCTCGTAGATGGGAGCAATGACCACCATCTCCGTTTCCCGGGCCAGTTCCCGCACCCGTTTGATGGTGGGGCCGTCGGGGATCTCCTCGGCGGCGTCGTAGTGGGCGGGGTCCTGGATGTTGCAGAAGTAGGGGGTAGTGAAGATCTCCTGAAAGCTGAGGATCCGGGCTCCCTGCTCCGCCGCCTGGCGGGCATATCCAAGGTTCTTCTCGATCATCGACTCTTTGTCGCCGGTCCATTCCGACTGGACTAGGGCGGCACGGATGACGCTCATCGGCGGCGAGTGTAGAGGAGGCTTTACAGACTGTTAATGCTGTTGTGGGTGGCGAGTTGTCGGTGGTGGGTTCGATCAAGGCCGGTGAAGAGAACCACCACGTGTTCGTCGGGTCCGATCTCAGCTGCCAGCCTGGGGTCGAGGAGGGCGGAGAGTCCGGCAGTGCCGGTGTGGTCGACAGGGATTTCGGTGTGGGTTCGAGCGAGCAGGTTGGCCTTGAGGATCATCGACTCGTTTACTACCAATGGCCGTCCGCCGGATTGGATCATGGCCTCGGTCACCGGGACCCAGTCGTAGCAGACGTCATCGAGGATGCCGCTGGCCGAGGAAGTCCCCACCGGCTCCCATGGCTCCATGAGGTCGAGGTCGTTGAGGAATTGGCCCAACCCGCTGAAATCCCAGTCGGCGATTGCCTCTAGGGACGCCGAATGTTCCTGCAGTTTGTGCCAGGTCCGGTTGAGGGGAGCTGCCGCCTCGGTTTGCACAGTGTGGAGGATCGGCTCGACCGACAACCATTGTTCGCGCATCCCGTCGTTGACGCCTTGCCAGGTGGAGGCGGCGAGGGCGCCTCCCCCGACCTGGATGAACAGGTGGACGATGCCCTGTACCCGGGCCAGGGCCAACTGCTCAGCCAGTTCCCAGCCCAGGGTTCGCCCACCGTCGAGGGCGGCGGGGGTGGCGGTCGACTGCACCGAGAAGGGGATGAGGCCAACACCGATCGCTTCTAAGAACCGGAGGTAGGTGGGGTCTCCTGACTCCCCGGGCCGCCGCTCAGCCACCTCGATCCGAGCTTCCAGCCGCCGGAGAAGGGCGACCACTGTCTCGTCGGCCCAGGTGGGGATGAAAACCCGGAGCGGGCGTTCTACCGCCCTCGCCACGACCGCCGCCGCCACCGCGGCGTTGCCACACGAGGCGATGGCCAGCTCCCCTGAGGAAGCGTCGTCGATGGCGTGGTGAAGCAACACTCCGAAGAGATGGCGGGCTTTGTGGGAGCCGGCGACGTTGCCAGTTTCGTCTTTGATCCACAGGCTGTCGGTGGGCATTCCCAGCGCCGCCGCCAGCTGCGGCTCCTTGGTGAGCGGGGTAAGGGAGAATCCGTGACCTTCGACCGTCGCCACCGCCTCATCGAGGCGCCCCACCAGCCCGAGGAAGTCGGAGTCGGACCAGCCCGCCGTCATTGCCTGGCGATAGGAGTCGAGCAGCCACCGATAGCGGATGAAGGGATTGGTAGAACCCGGTTCAGACACCGGTACGCTCGTTGAACTCGTCGATGAGTTGATCCCACACCGGGAGGTAACGGCGGAGTCCGGTCCAGAACTCTTGGCGGCGTCGCTGCTCGAAGTCGGCGAAGGCCACCCCTTGTTGCTCCACCCAGGTGTAGTAACCGAGGTTGAAGATCCGGCGGCGCCCCGCTTCACCCAACTCGAGCAATTCGCCTGTTTGCCCCTCCCCCAGATAGCGAGCCAGCGCCTTTTCGGCATCGCCGCGGCCGTATCCAGTTGGATAGTCGCGAGCCGAGATCCTTTCGATCTCCGACCGGTACATCTCCGCCCCATCGGTGGCGACGGTGACGATGGCATCGTCGGGGCCGAATCGGTGATGGTGGGCGACCTTGATCGAGGCGAGGACGTTGGCGATGGCGGAAAGCCCCAGATTCGACAGCGACTCGATCATCTCGGGGTCGAGGCCGGCGGCGGCGAGGACCTCCCGACCCGGATCGGTATTGAAGAGGAGGAGCAAGGCATCGGTAGCCCGATCGGTGATGGCGACGGCGTCGTCGGAGTTCATGGCATTGTTGATGAGGGGGATGTGTTTGTCGCCGATCCCTTGGATGTTGTGCTCGCCGTAGCCGTTGTAGAGCATGGTGGGACACTCCAGCGCCTCCACCGGTACGATCCGGCTGCCGTGGCGCTCCTTCAGGTAGTCGCCGGCGCCGAGGGTCCCGGCTGAGCCCGAAGCAGCCACGAAAGCGGCCAGCCGCTGACCACCGCCGGCGGCAAAGACCCGCTCCAAGGCCGGTCCGGTGATCCGGTAGTGGGCGAGGTGGTTGCCGAACTCGGCGAACTGGTTGAGGACCACGTTGGTCGGATCTTTGGCCAGTTCATTGCAGGTGTCGTAGATTTCCTTGACGTTGGACTCGGTCCCGTAGGTGCGGATGACGTCCTCGGGGCTGGTGATCCACCGTTCCAGCCACTCAAACCGTTCCCGGCTCATCCCTTCGGGAAGCACCGCCACGCCCCGACTGTCCATGATGCGGGAGATGGCAACTCCGCCTCGGGCGTAGTTACCGGTAGACGGCCAGATGGCGCGGTCGCGGGTGGGGTCGAATGCCCCGGTCACGATCCGAGGGGCCAGGCAGGCGTAGGCCGCCAGCACCTTGTGAGCCCTGATCATCGGGAATCGGTTGCCGAGGGCAACGAGGATCGGTGCCTCCACCCCCGATAACTCACCGGGGATGGTCAGGAATCCGGGGACTTCGACCCTGCCCCCTCGGGAGGCATCGTTGTACCAGTGGACCCGGAAGAGGTTGGCGGGATGGCGATCATCGGGACCGGCTCCGGCGGGCAGGGGCAGCGACTCCGGCTCGGCCAGCTCACTGAACTTGGGGAGGCGGATGCTGCGCTCCCGGAACCGCACTACCGCCCGTTCCCGGGCGGCCTCATCGACCACGACGTCGTAAAGGCCGAGATCACTCATTCCGACCCCAACTTAACGATTCGGATACCGTTGCCGGATGGCCATGCGGATCCTGATCGCCGACGCTTTCGAGCAGTCGGGAATAGATGCTTTGCTGGCCCGCGGATACGAAGTCGATCTCCGGCCTTCGCTGCAGAGCGACGAGCTTCCCGCCGCCGTGGCCCAGGCGGACGTGCTGGTGGTCCGCTCCACTCGAGTAGAAGCTGCCACCTTCGCCGCCGAGAGCCCGCTCGGATTGGTGATACGGGCGGGGGCCGGAACCAACACCATCGACATCGAGGCTGCCGCCCAGTATGGAGTCTTCGTCGCCAACGTTCCCGGCAAGAACGCCATCGCCGTGGCCGAACTCACCATCGGCCTAATCATCGCCCTCGACCGGCGCATCCCCGACAACGTGATCGACGCCCGGGCGGGCAAGTGGAACAAGAAGACTTACTCGCAGGCGGGGGGTCTCTTCGGCAAGGCTCTGGGTCTCCTCGGTGTCGGTCAGATCGGCCTGGCGGTGATGGAGCGGGCCGTCGCCCTCGGTTTGACGCCGGTGGTGATCGACAAGCATCGAGACGACGAGACCGCTGCCCGCCTCAAGAAGGCGGGTGCAGAAAGCGTGACCGATCTAGCCGAACTCCTCGCCCGGGCCGACATCGTCTCGCTCCACCTGCCGGCCGCTCCCGACACTAAAGGGCTGGTCGACGCCGGTTTCCTCTCCCAGATGAAGGAGGGGGGGTGGTTGATCAACACCAGCCGGGGAGACCTGATCGACGAGGAGGCCCTGATCAAAGCCATCGAGGAGCGGGGCTTGCGGGCGGCTATCGATGTCTTCGCCGATGAGCCGGCCGGAGGAACCGGCGAATTCAGCTCTCAACTGGCTCAGCATCCGGCGGTTTACGCCACTCACCACATCGGTGCTTCCACTGCCCAAGCCCAAGAGGCGGTGGCGGCCGAGGTGGTGGCAATGATCGCCGACTATGAACACGGCCAGGTGCGGAACGTTGTCAATCTCACCCCGCCACCGCCGGTGGGGTCGATCCTCACCGTTCGCCACCACGACCGGGTGGGCGTGCTCTCGGCAGTCCTCTCCACGTTGAAGGAAGCCGGCCTCAACGTCCAAGAAATGCAAAACCAGGTCTTCGCCGGGGCGGGGGCGGCGGTTGCCACGATTCATGTCGCTGGGGAAGTCCCTGAAACGGCTCGAGCCGAAGTTCAGGCCAATCCCGACGTGATTCACTTGTCAGTGCGCACCGCGCTTCCGTGACGTGGCGTTGATGACCGGTTGGCTTCATCCGGTGGAAGCGGGGTTGGTCCGCCCCGAGTTGGCGGCGGAGGTGGTGAGCCCGGCTTATGACCTGCTGAGCCCCGAGCAGCGGCGCCGCTACGCCGACCGTCATCCGCTCAGTTTTCTCAACGGGACTCCGTCGTCTGAGACCGACGATCCGGCGGAAGACGCCCCCCTCCGCCGCGAACAAGCCCGGGAATATGTCGACACTCGGCTGGGGGAAGACACCTGGGTGTTCCGGGACCCGGCGCTCTACGTCTACCGCATCCAAAGTGGCGGCCATCTCCAGACCGGGGTGGTGGGAGATGTCCCCGCTTCGGTGTTTCCGGGCCTGGTGCGCCCCCATGAGCACACCCGGCCGGCTCGGGTCCACGACCTGGTCGATTACCTGAACCGGGTGGGAATCGGATCTTCCCCGGTGGGGCTCACTTATCGCCGCCAGCCTGAGATCGATGCCATGGTGGCCCTCATTACCCACGAACGGCCGGAGCTGGATGTGGTAGTTCCCGACGGCGACCGGCAAACGGTGTGGGCGGTGACCGATCGGGAAGTAATCGACGGTCTGGTTGCCGGCTTCGCCGATGTGGCCGCCGCTTACATCGTCGACGGGCACCACCGGGTCGCCGCCACCGTGGAAAGAGGCGCCGATCCCGCCTCCACGGGAGGGCGCTTTCTGGCGGTGGCCTTTCCCGATGATGATCTGGCGGTGTATCCCTTCCATCGCTGGGTGGATGGCGACTGGCGCCCTTCGGGGCCTTCGTCTCAGTCGTTGGATCCCCGACCGGGGGTGGCCGTTTGCGTCGCCAAAGAAGGTGAGTGGGAAGTGGTGCTGGAGGATGCCGCCGACGATGCCACCGCCCTGGCCCGCATCGTGCTCGGCCCCCAACTGGGGGTGGACGACGAGCGCACCGATCCCCGGCTGGTGTTCATCCCCGGCTACCCGGGCCCGGAGGCGCTCCGCAGCCAGGTCCTGGATCGGGGCGGGGTGGGTTTTCTGCTTCACCCGCCGTCGGTGGCCGAGGTGATGGCCGTCTCCGATCGAGGCGGGGTAATGCCCCCCAAAGCCACTTTCTTTTCCCCTAAACCCCGCTCAGGCATTTTCCTGGTTCGTCGCTAAGCGCGGCCCTTTTCACCGAACCCCGGGTTCAGGGTGATCGTTTTGATCACCTCCAGCCCCGAGAATGGAAGAATGGAGGGGTGACGCGTCATCTCACCCTGGCCGCGGCGCAGATGGGGCCAGTCGCCCGGGACGAACCGAGAGAGAAAGTCGTGGGGCGACTGTTGGACCTGCTGCACGACGCTCACGCCCGTGGTGCGGAACTGGTCGCATTTCCCGAACTGGCGTTAACTACCTTCTTCCCCCGCTACTTCATCGAAGACGAAGACGAGATCAACTCTTGGTTCGAGTCGGAGATGCCTGGGCCGGTGACCCAGCCGCTCTTCGACGAAGCCCGCCGCCTCAGGCTGGGGTTTTCTCTCGGATATGCCGAACTTACCCGCGCCCCCGATGGCACCACCCACCGCCACAACACCCAGATCCTGGTCGAGCGGGACGGGGCGGTCGTTGGTAAATATCACAAAGTCCACATTCCCGGACATGAGCACCATGAGCCGTGGCGACCGTTCCAACACGCCGAGCGTCATTTCTTCGAACCGGGCACCGAGTTCCCGGTGTGGCGGGCCTTCGGGGGGATGGTGGGGATGGCGATTTGCAACGACCGCCGATGGCCCGAGACCTACCGGGCGATGGGGCTACAAGGGGCGGAGTTGATCATCATCGGATACAACACCCCGCTCTATTACGCCCCCGACCCGCAACAAAATGCTTTGCAGGCTTTCCACAACCACCTGGTGATGCAATCGGGTGCCTACCAGAACGGCACCTACGTGGTGGGGGTGGCCAAAGGGGGAATCGAGGAAGGGGTGGACTCACTGGCCCACAGCGTGATCATCGCCCCCTCCGGACAGATCATGGCCCAAGCTGTCACCACCGGGGACGAGGTAGTTGTGGCCCGCATCGACCTCGACTACTGCAAGTTCTACAAGGAAACCGTCTTCGACTTCGACCGTTACCGGGTACCGGAGGCTTACCGCCTGATCACAGAGCGGCGGGGCGCCCAGCCTCCGGAGTAGCCAGCCCCTCCGCGTGACCCGTTCCTTCATTCTCGGGCTGGGGAGTACCGTTTTGATCACCTGGAACCCGGGGTTGGCGGAAGAGGAGGGGGGCTTGACACTTTGTAAAGCGGCCCCGACAATCTCGGCATGACGGCCCTTGCCGCCTCGGTTTCCTTCCGCCTCAACGGGGCTGAGGTGCGGGCCTCGGCTGACCATCCCCACCTCCTCGCCGCGCTTCGGGAAGAGTTGGACGTCACCTCCGCCAAGGACGGATGTTCGCCGTCGGGGCAGTGTGGCTGCTGCACCGTCCTCCTCGACGGCAAAGCCACGGTGAGTTGCCTGGTCTCGATGGACAAAGCGGCGGGCAAAGAAGTCACCACCCTGGAGGGGTTCGAGGCGGCGGAACGGGATCGCTTGGCCCGCGCCTTTGCCGCCACCGGTGCCCTCCAGTGCGGGTTTTGCACCCCCGGGATCGTGGTCCGGGCCAAGTCGCTCCTGGACCAGAAAGGCGCCGATCTCGACCGGGCCACCATCGAGAGCCGTCTTGGCGCCCATCTCTGCCGTTGCACCGGCTACGTCAAGATCGTCGAAGCGGTTGAACTGCTCGCCTCGGGGGCGCCGATCCCCGAGGTGGGACTGCCGGGAGGGATCGGCAAAGAGGGAATGAAATA
Organism: Acidimicrobiia bacterium; assembly: GCA_035281425.1. Taxonomy (GTDB): domain Bacteria; phylum Actinomycetota; class Acidimicrobiia; order Spongiisociales; family ZC4RG35; genus JAICND01. The sequence continues at coordinate 945 of DATEDX010000268.1, read as the reverse complement.
CGAGGCGGGGAAGCTCGCTTTGGGCGACCGTGGCTTTATCGACGACTTCAACGTCTATGGGATGCTCCACGCCGCCCTCCGTCTAACCGACCACGCCCGGGCTCGGATCATCCGGATCGACCCCGCCCCCGCCTTGGCTCTTCCGGGAGTGGTGGCGGTGTTCACCGCCGCCGACGTTCCTGGGGAACTCAAGGTAGGGCTGATCCACAAGGACTGGCCGGTTTTCATCCCCGAAGGCGGGATCACCTCTTATACCGGCGACGTGCTGGCGGTGGTGGTAGCCGAAGACCTCCGCACTGCCCGCCGGGCCGCCGACTTGGTGGAGGTGGAGTACGAAGTGCTGCGACCCATCACCGACCCGGTGGCCGCCATCGACGACCCCGAGGACGCGGTCTGGGGGTTGGAGGGAAACGTCCTCTCCACTTCCTCCTACCGACGGGGAGATGTCGACATCGCTCTCGCCGAATCCGTCCACACCATTCACGAGGTCTTCCAAACCCAGAGGGTCGAGCACGCCTTTCTCGAGCCTGAATCCACCCTGGCTATGCCCACCGGCGACGGCGGCCTCCAGGTGTACTCCGGCGGGCAAGGAGTGTGGGACGACCGCGATCAGATCGCGGCGGTTCTGGGGATCGACCCGGCCGCGGTGACGGTCGAGTTGGTCTCCAACGGCGGCGCCTTCGGAGGCAAAGAAGACATGGCCAACCAGGCCCAGACCGCCGTTGCTGCTCACCTCCTCGACCGGCCGGTGAAGTGCACCCTCACCCGGGAACAATCTTTCCACATCCACGCCAAGCGGCATCCGATCCGCATCGAGGTGTGGGCCGGGTGCGACGAGAAGGGGATGCTCACCGCCTTTAAGGCCCGGATGATCGGCGACTCCGGCCCCTACGCCTCGGTAGGGATGAAGGTGCTGGAACGAGCCGCCGGTCACGCCACCGGCCC
>DATEDX010000267.1:0-17674 GCA_035281425.1 Acidimicrobiia bacterium | reverse complement strand
CGGTACGAAGAGGTTGGGAGCACCAAGAGGACCCGGGCCATCCGAAAACGGTAGACCTCATCGGCAGCTATCGGCTCTCAGCTTTCGGCTGTCAGCCAGAAACAACTCCGCGTCTCGCCTCAGAGCCGATGTTCTTGTACTTCCGCCGGACCCACGGCTGTGTGAGGAAACGCTTGCCCTGATAGCTAACGGCTGACCGGGCACCTCCGGCTTGCCTTCGCCCCTCACCAAAAATGTCGTTTCCGTGGGTTCTCAGCGAAGGAGAAGAGACAGCTCACAATCCGGGGGGCCGTACTCGCCAGGCAGGAACTATGCGATTCGGAGGCGGGGCTGACTCTTTGGCGGCGGGGCACCGCTCCCAGCGTTCTTTGGCGTACCAGCCCCGTATGTGGGGCCAGCATGCCAGAAGTCGTTGTGGGCGGGGCCGGTGCGCCAAAGAATCCGAAACGGGACCAGCTCCCGTCCTCTCGAGCTCGCGATCCGCCTCTCAATTAGGGAAGGCCCTCTCGTTTTCTTCGTTGCTATTTCGTCGGATCCGCCGCGCCGGACCGACCGGCCCACGGACCCCGTCAGGGAGACCGCTAATCCCGCACGGCAAAGGCGCTGATGGCCGAGACGACGGGAGAGCATGGTAAGGACACCGAGGGCTTGCCGGTGCCCCCGACTACCCTGATGGGCCATGGCCGAATCCTTCATCACCATCTCCCCCGAGGCACTGGAGATGATCCGCCAGCTGCGCGACCAGGAACCCGGAGACGGCGAAATCGGGCTCCTGCTCGAGATCACCGGAGTCCGACATGGCCAGTTCGCCTACGACCTGGCCTTCATCCCGGTGGAGGAGGCCGAAGGCGATCATCTGATCGAACGTCATGGCGACCTGGCGGTGATCATCCCCGAGCGGGACACCACCAACTTGGCCGGAGCTTCGCTCAGCCTCAACGACGAAGGCCTGGCCATGGACAATCCCAACCGCCCGGCCGCTCCCCAAAGCCCGGCGATGGCGGTGCCGCAGGGCGATCTCGAAGGCCCACTGGCGGATCAGATCATCCAGGTGCTGGAGGAGTCGATCAATCCGGCCATCGCCGCTCATGGTGGTCGGGCCGAGTTGGTTTCGGTGGACGGCTCCATCGCCTATCTGAAACTGGCAGGTGGATGCCAGGGTTGCGGGATGGCGCAGGTGACCCTAAAACAGGGAATCGAACGGATCCTGATGGATGCCATTCCCGCGGTGACCGAGGTGGTGGACGTCACCGACCACGCGGCCGGCTCCGATCCGTATTACCAACGATCGAAGAAGTGACCGGCTCCCGCCCGGGCTTCGGTCGGCGGCGGGAACCCCGCTCGTTCCCGAGGCGTCTTACTCCCGTGCGCCGATGGTGGTGGGTCGTGTTGATGGTGACCGCCCTGCTGGGTGGGTCGACGCCGTCGTTAGCGCAGCAGGCCCCCGAAGCCGGGCCGGTGCAACTCGAGGCCAGCGCCGGAGTGGCCAACTACGTCGACCCCCGCCGACCGGTAGATCTGGCTTTGACCATCACCGCCGAGGTGTTCTTTGCCGGCAGCCTCGAAGTGCAGCAGGGGAGCAGCCTCCTCGTCATACCGGTGGAAGTACCCGCCGGCGGCTTTAAGACCTACCAGGCAGTGGTCCCTCCGCCGGTCGGCACCACCCAAACCCGGCTGCGGCTCTTCGCCACTGGTGAGACCCAGCCCACCCTCTCCCGGACCCTGCAGATGAAGGTGGTAACCGAGGAATCGCTGGTGGCGGTGGTGGGCGCGGCCGAACTTGCCGCCACCATCGATGACGCCACGGTGGCTGCCACCGAGGCGGACATAGTCAGTGTGGTTCTCGACGAGTCACAGTTGGGCGGCTGGCTGGGCCCGGCCCGGTATCTGGTGATGTCGCCGGCTCTGGAGCTGAGCCCGGCGGTGTTGAGCTGGCTCCGCGCCGGGGGAAGGCTGGTGGTGGATGCCAGCGAGACCGGAAGGCTCGGGATCGATTTGGGTGCCGCCATCCCCGACTCGAGAGCGACCTATCACGTGGCCGGGCAGGGTCGGGTGGTAGCCGTTCCCAACCTCCTCGACCTCGAAACCGACGACTGGTCGGCGCTGATCCAACCTACGCCAATGCGCTTCGGTTCCCGGGACGCCTGGGACAGCCCCGACGCCCAGTTGATCGGAGCCGCCACCAACGCCGGGGATCAACGGGTCCCCAGGCTTCCTTGGTTGCTGATGGCGGTGGTCGGGTATGCGCTCTTGGTCGGACCGGTCAACTTCTTCGTCCTCTCCAAGCTGCGGCGCCGGGAGCTGGCCTGGTTCACCGTTCCGGTCCTCTCCCTCCTGGCCGTAGCCACCTTCTGGGTAGCGGGCCGAGCTCAGCTGCAGACCACCATCGTCAACCACGCCACCGTCATTGTCGGCGGAGAGGTTCCCAGCGCCCGCTCGGCTCTGGCGTTGGCGGTGGGGGCGGCAGGGGAGCGACGGGTGCAGGTCCCCGCGGGCTGGCGGGTCTATCCCACCGCGGTTACCTCGATGGCGGGTGAACTGCCGCTTGCTTCCTCCCCCGGCCTGCTCGGCGATGACGGTTCATTTGTCTTCGACCTGGCCCAGTTGGGGGCGGTGGGGCTGCAGGGCACCTGGGACAGTCAAGGCGTCGACTTGCCCCAGGTAACTGCCTCCCGCGACGGGGGGGAGGTACGGATCGAGGTCGAGAACAGCACTTCGCTCGAGTTTTGGGCGTGGGGATTGGTCGCCACCGGACGGATACAGGTGGCACCTGACCCACTAGCACCGGGCGCCCGGGGTACCGCATCGGCACTCCCCGGCCAGCCGGGATTCAACGAGGGGTTCGTGGGTGATGCGGTCATCAATGCCCGCCAGCTGTGGGACGACCAGTACGCCTGGGCCCGGCTCTCCCCGCTTGGGCTTACCGCCACCGGTGACCTAGGCCATGTCGACTCGTATTTCTTTGGATTCACCGACCAGGTCGAGATCCCCGTGGTGGTTAACGGCCGCACCTATCAGGCGAGGGGAACCTCGTTGGTAGTGATTCCCCTCAGCATGTCCGCCGACGGCGAGTTGACCTCCCTTACCGCTCAGCTCGTCGATCCCGGTGACGCCAGCTTCATCGAGTCGGGACCGGGGTATCTCAATGTCTCCACCAGCGAAATGACGGTGGGATGGTGGGTTCCCCCGAGCGAGAATGGGAACCCTCGACTACAGGTGACCAACATTTTCGGTGAGCTACCCCGTCAGCTCGACGCCTATGACTGGCAGCGAGGCGAATACGCCCAGGTCAACGCCGGCCAGGAGCTCGACCTCGACCGCTTCCGCTCCCCGGCCGGAGATGTGCTGCTTCGGGCCGGAGCCAGCAACGACGACTTCCCCGAGGTGTTCGAGTCGTACATGTCGCCTTACGGTTTCGCCCTGGTCTGGAATCAATGATGGCTGAAGGAACCACCACCATCGCCACCCTCTCGGGAGTGGAGAAGCGCTACGGTCAGGTCAAGGCCCTGGACGGGATCGAACTCGAAGTCCCGGAGGGATCGGTGTTTGGCCTGATCGGACCCAATGGCGCTGGAAAGACCACGTCGATGCTGGTCATCTCCACCCTTCTCGCTCGCGACGCCGGGAAGGTGGAAGTAATGGGAGTGGACCCGGAGAAAGACCCCCGGGGGGTGCGGCGGCTGCTCGGGTACATGCCCGACTTCTTCGGCTTCTACGACAATCTCACCACCCGCGAGTACCTGCAGTTCTTCGCCTCCGCCTCCGGGGTGAAGGGCCCCCGCCGGGAGGCGGTGGTGGCCGACCTCCTCACCCTGGTCGACCTCACTCACAAGGCCGACACCGACGTCAACTCGCTTTCGCGAGGGATGAAGCAAAGGCTTTCCCTGGCCCGGGCCTTGGTGCACGATCCCCAGCTCCTCGTTCTCGACGAGCCGGCCTCGGGTCTCGACCCCCGGGCCAGGGTCCAGCTGCGGGAACTGATTGCCGAGCTATCCCGGATCGGAAAGACCGTGATCATCTCCTCGCACATCCTCGCCGAGTTAGAAGGGATCTGTTCCCATCTGGCGGTGGTGGACGGCGGCAAGGTCAAGGCGATGGGCAACCTCGACGAGATACGCCAGACCCTGACCTCGAGCCGGCGGGTGATGGTGCGGATGCCCGACGAGCAGGTAGACCCGGTGATGGATCTGCTCAGCGGCGATCCCATGGTGCATGAGGTCGACGTCGAGCGAGGTCGGGTGCGATTCGTGCTCTCCGGCGACGACGGCGAGTCCGCTCGCCTGCTCAGCCAGGTGGTGGCCGCCGACCATTCGGTTTATGAGTGGCGGGTGGAGGCCGCCGGCTTGGAAGAGCTTTTCCTCCAGATCACGGCCGACGAGGAGGGCTCGCCGTGAATCCGGTGCTGTCCCGCGAAGTGCTGGAGAGGTTCCGCAGCCGCCGGGCGGCCCTGCTGGTGTTCTTGTGGACTTTGGGCATCGGCCTCTTGGGCTACGTGGTCTATCTGGTCGGGCAGCAATTCGCCAGTGGCTTCTTTGGGATGGGGCGCCTGGTCGCTACCGGATTCGTGGGCCGCTTCCTATTCCAGGGAATGACCCTTCTGATGGTGACCGCGGTTTTGATGGTGGTGCCGGGCATCACCGCCCTGGCCATCGTGGGAGAGAGAGAAAGACAAACCCTGGGTCTGCTTCAGGTGACCCAACTTACGCCCCTGCAACTGGTGCTCGGCAAGCTCAGTTCTTCCCTTTCCTACTTCCTCCTATTGGTGGTGGCGGTAGCTCCCATCATCGCCCTGCCGCTTCTCTTCGGAGGGATGTCGTTTGGTGACGTGTTCGCCGCCCTGGGCATGATTCTTCTCACCGCTGTCACGGTGGGAAGCGTCTCCTTGTTCATCTCGGCGCGGGCTCGATCGAGCCGGGGAGCGGTGGCGGGGTCCTACGCCTTCACCTTCGTCCTAGCTTTCTTCTCCATCGCCATGATCCTGGCCGAACTGCTGGTCTTGCGGGGTGATAGCGGAGAGATCATTCCTCCCCGGGGTCGGGAGGTGTACAGCTCCTGGATCAACCCTTACGTGGCAACGGTCGACGCGGTGCTGTCGCCGCTGTCCCTGCGCTCCGACCTCCAGTTGACTCCCTTTACTCCGGCCCAGGCCCTGCTCTTCGCCCGTCAGGGCATCAATCAGCAGATCGGTTCGGGAGGATTTGCCGGGGGGGGAGTGCTGATCGAGCCCGGGTTCGGCCGCGGGCCGGTTTTTGTAGGTGGAGAGGTAGTGCAGCCCCAAGAGCAGGTGGTTCGTTTGCGGCGAGGACCGGTGTGGATCCGCACCGTGGTCATTTACGTCGTAGTGGCAGGCTTGGCCCTGATGAGGTCGGCCCGAATAGTGACCGCCCCTGCCACCGAGCAGGTAAGAACCAGAGGTGGGAAGAATGCCGCTACCTAGCTCAGTCGCCTCGCTGATCGCCGCCGCCCGTCGCCACTTGTTGGGCGCCAGCCTCATCCGTCTGCTGGTGACATTTGTTGGGGTGGCGGCCGGGATCTCTTCGGTGCTGGTGGCCCTGGCCCGGTTCGTGGTGCTTCCCTGGGCTGAGCCGGTGGCCGTCCTGCTTTTTGCGGGGGCGATCCTGGCCGGAGTCGTGACGGCGGTGATCAGACGGGCTAACCCCGCCCGGGCGGCCTTGGCCATCGACCGCCGACTGGGTGGATACGACCGGGTCTCGACTGCTCTCGAGTTGTCTCGCCGCCCCCATCTCGACGAGCTCGAGCAACGTCAGGTGGAGGCGACCGGAGTTTGGGCCCAGTCCCGCAGCCTCGACGGGTTCGGGCGTCTCTTGCCGCGGGGTCCACTTCCTCGACTGGTGGCGGCGGCCATCGCCGCCACCCTGGTGCTGGCCCTGGTTCCTTCTTCTTCCGATGTCGCCCTGGCCCGCCAGCGCCAAGAGAAGGAGCTGATCGCTGAGGAGATCGAGCGTTTGGAGGAAGAGGCCGCCGAAGCCCCTCCCGAGGTGAAGGAGACCCTAGAACGCCTGATCGAAGAGCTTCGCCAGGCTGAGAGTCTGGAGGAGGCGATCGCCGATCTGGGAGCGGCCCGCCAGGAACTAGCCGAGCAGGCCGATCCGGCGGAGCTGCCAAAGAAGACCGCTCTCGCTGGTTTGGAGCAGCGCTTGGCCCAGAACCCGCTGGCGGAAGGCTCCACGGCCGCCGAGCAGCTACGGGAACTGGCCGAGTCGCTGGCTGGCGCCTCCCCCGAGGCCATCACCGCCGCCGCTGAGGAGCTGGCAGCCCGGGCCGAAGACCTGGCTGGGATCGACTCGGAGCTGTCCTCGGCCCTGGCAGAAGCGGCCGGAGCCCTCAACGAAGCCGCCTCTGATCCCAGCGCCCGCGGGGAAGCGAGCGACGCCCTCAACGAAGCCGCCGACCAACTCGATCGGGCCAATGCCGATGCCGCCGCCGCCGATGCTCGAGCCGACGCCCAGGCCGAGGTCCGCGACGCCCAAAGCCGATTGAACGACGCCAACCAACAAGGTGAAGGACAAGGCCAAGGTCAGGGACAAGGCCAAGGTCAAGGCCAGGGTCAGGGTCAAGGTCAGGGACAAGGCCAGGGACAAGGTCAGGGACAAGGCCAGGGACAAGGCCAGGGACAGGGCCAAGGTCAAGGCCAGGGTCAGGGACAAGGGCAGGGTCAGGGAGGCGGCGGTGGTGGCAGCGGCCAGGGGGCCGCCGGGGGTAGCGGCGCCGGTTCCACCTCCGGTGGTACCGGATCAGGCCAGGTCGGTTCCAGCTCCGGTGAAGACGACCCCGAAGCCGACCCGGCTCGCGGGCAGATCTTCGACCCGGTGCAAGCAGGGCTGGGTGACGAGGTGCGGGTCGACATCGAAGGTGGCAACCAGCAGGGTGATCCCACCGGTACCGCCAGCGGTCAAGGTGTCGAAAATCTTCCCCTCACCGGTTACAGCGACCGCTTCGGCACCTACCGGGACACCGCCCTCGACTCACTCGATCGTCTCGTCATCCCCTCGGCCATGCGCGATCTTGTCCGCCTCTACTTCACGGAGTTAGAACCATGAACCCAGAAGAGTTCGCCCATCTTCTCGCCGCCGCCCGGGGAGAGGTAGGCAAGGTCATCGTCGGCCAGAACGAGCTCGTCGACACGGTCCTCGTGGCCGCCCTCTGCGAAGGTCACGTCCTCCTAGAGGGGGTTCCTGGACTCGGCAAGACCAAGCTCCTGGCCACTCTGGGGAAGGTCCTCGACGTGGCCTTTGGCCGGGTCCAATTCACGCCCGATCTCATGCCCGCCGACATCCTCGGCACCAAGGTACTGCAAGGCAACGACTTCAAATTCCATGAAGGACCGATCTTCGCCAACCTGGTCTTGGCCGACGAGATCAACCGGGCCACCCCCAAGACTCAGTCAGCGCTCCTCGAAGCCATGCAGGAACGGCGGGTCACCTTAGGGGGAGAGACCCACACCCTTCCCCGCCCTTTCCTGGTCATGGCCACGCAGAACCCGATCGAACAGGAAGGCACCTATCCCCTCCCCGAAGCACAGCTCGACCGATTCATCTTCAAAGCTTTAGTTCCCTTCCCCTCCGCCGAGGACATGGTGGAAATCCTCCGCCGTACCACCGCCGGATCGGAGGCCGAGCCGGAGCCGGTGCTGGACGGGCCCACGCTGCAGGCGATGGCCGCGCTGGTAAGGGAGCTTCCGGCGGCGAGCCATTTACTCCGCTACGCCGCCACCCTGGTCGAGGCCACCCATCCCGGGAGCCCTCTCGCCACCGAGACGGTGCGTCGCTACGTCCGCAATGGTGCCAGCCCCCGCGGTGCCCAGGCCATGGTCATGGGGGGGAAAGCCACGGCACTAATGGATGGTCGCCCCAACCTCGCCGCCGAAGACATCTGGAAGGTGGCCCGGATGGCGCTCCGGCACCGTCTGGTCCTCGGTTACGAAGCCCTGGCCGACGGGGTAAGGGCCGACCAGATCGTGGAGGACGTGCTCACGGCTCATCCTGCCCCCACCGCCGGCTGATGATCCTTCCTCCCGAGCTGCGCTCGCGCCTGGAGCGGCTCTCCATCCGGACCCGGCGCAGGGTCGCCGCCCAATGGGCGGGGCGTCACTCCTCCCGCCACAAAGGTGAAAGCCTCGACTTCGCCGACTACCGCGAATATGTGCCCGGCGACGACTTCCGGCGCATCGACCACAACCTCTGGGCCCGGCTCGGCATCCTGCTCATCCGCCAGTTCGAAGCCGAAGAGGAGCTTCCGCTGCGGGTAGTGATCGACACTTCCCGCTCGATGAGCTTCTACGGCAAGTTCGAAGTGGCGCGGGTGCTGGCCGGGATGATCACCTACATGGGTCTGGCTGGTGGTGACCGGGTTCAGCTCTTCTCGGTCCCGGGAGAAGGAAACCTCGCCCTGACCCTGGGACCGGCAGGACGTCATCTGTCGCAGTGGCCCCGGCTGGAGGCCTGGCTGGAAGGGCTCACCCCCACCGGAGTCGGGGAACTGGCCCCGGCAGTTCGCCGCCTGGCCGGCGAGGGACCGGTACGGGGATCGCTGGTTCTCGTCTCCGATCTACTGATCCCCGATTGGCAGCCCGCCCTTGATGGGCTGGCGGTGGGGGCCGGGGGAGTGGTGCTTCACGTCCTCGGACGGGAAGAGCTCGAACCCGACCTGGCCGGTGATCTCCGGCTGGCCGACGCCGAGAGCGGCGGCGAGCTCCAGGTCTCCACTTCGGAAGACACCATGCGCCGCTACCGCCAGGCCTTGGAGCGCTTCGCCCTGGAAGCGGCAGGCCGGGCCCGCCGCTCGGGACTCGACTACGTGCTGGTCCCGGCGGTTCCCGAAGCCCCCGAACAGGTTCTGGCGGCCTTAGCCCGGGCCGAGGCCCTGGCATGACCCCCCCGCCACCCGCGCTGCTTCGGTCTTCCGTCTTCCGTCTTCCGTCTTCCGTCCTCCGTCTTCCGTCTTCCGTCTTACTACCCACCACCCACCACTCACCACCCTCATGCCTCGCCGGAGGCGAGGCATGAGCTTCCTCCTCCCCGCCGCCTTTGGCCTGGCCGCTCTCGCTGGCCCCCTCATCGTCCTATATATGTTGCGATCCCGCCGCCAGCGGGTGGAGGTGTCGAGCACCCTGCTCTGGGAGAAACTCGACCTACCCGTCTCTTCGGCGGTTCCCTGGCAGAAGCTGCGGCTCACCCCCCTCCTCATCCTCCAGCTGTTGGTGCTGGCGGCATTCGTCCTCACCCTCGCCCGACCCTTCTACACCCAACAAACCCTGCTCGGCCCGCACACGGTTTTCGTCTTCGATACCTCCGGGTCGATGGCGATGGCCGGCCGGCTAGAACGAGCCCGCGCCCAGGCCTTCGACCTCATCAGAGACCTATCTGAACAGAACCAGGTCTCGGTGGTGGACGCCGGACCCTCCCCCCGAGTCCTGGTGGCCTTCGCCCGCGACATCGAACTGGTGACGGCTGCTCTCAACCAGCTCACCCCCAGCGGGGGCCGGGCCGATCTCTCCGGTGGGATTCGGTTAGCCCGGGGGCTGGCCACCCCTGATCGACCCACCAACGTGCTGATCTTTTCCGATGGGGGCACTGCCGCCCTACCCGAAGAGCCGGTGGCCGGGGCCGACTTCGTCCTCACCGACGACATCGGCCCCAACCTGGCCGTCACTGCCTGGTCGCTCGAGCCCTCGACCGAAGGCACCACCCGGGCCTTCCTGCAGGTGTCCAACTTTTCTGCGGAGCCCGCCGTGGCACGAGCCGAAGTCACCGTCAACGGGCTCACCGCCGGGTTCGTCGACCTGCAGATCCCAGCCCAAGGAGCAGCCCGGGAGACCACCCCCATCGACGCCGGATCCGGCGACGTGGTCGAGGTGGCACTGGTGGACAACCAGGACGCTCTGGCTATGGACGATCGGGCCGCCCTGGTGGTCGGTGGGGGACCGGAACGCACCGTGTCGATCCAAGGGAACGGGTCTCCATTCCTATCGGCCCTGGTCGACGCCGTCCCCGGCTTCACCGGTGCCGGCGACGGCGCCGCCGATGTTCTCATCGTCGATGGTGGGACGCTTCCCGAGATCGACCGTCCCACCTGGCTGATCGCTCCCCAGACCCCACCCCCGGGCATCACGCTGGTGGAGCTGGTACGGAACGCCGTCGTCACCTACCAGCGACCCGGCGAGCCCATCCTCGACTCGGTGGACCTCTCCCAGGTGGCGGTGGCCCAGGCGCAGGTGGTGGACGCACCACAGTGGCTGGTGCTGGTCCGGGCCGGAGACGCTCCTCTCATTCTCCTGGGGGAGGTGAACGGCCACCGGGTGGCCTACTTCACCTTCGATCTCACCCATTCGAACCTGGTGGTCCAGGTGGGGTTTCCGATTCTCGGCGCCCGCATCCTCGACTGGCTGGCGGGGGGATCGGCCGGGGCCGTATCCACCGAACCGGCCGGGACCCCGATCGGACTGGCGGCTCCCGCCGGCACCATCACCCAAATCACCATGCCCGACGGGACCTTGCGTGACCTGGCGGCCGGGGCCGTGGCCTTCGGCGATACCGGTCAGCCCGGGGTCTATCAGGTCGACTACCGATCAGAAGACGGCACCCTGATCGAAGGTCCGACGGCGGTGCGCCGGTTCGTCCCCGACGAGTCCGAGGGCGTCACCCGCACCATCGCCACCGCCGGTGGTGCCTTGGGAGAGGAAGAGGCCTCCACCTTGATCCGGGAGTGGGCGCCCTGGGTGATCGGCCTGGTCCTGGTTTTGATGGCCCTCGAGTGGTGGGTGGGCCACCAGCGGCCCGGCTGGAACCGACGGACCCGCCCCGTCGAGGAGAACCCGAAGGTGACGGTATGAGAATTGAACAGCCCTGGTGGCTTCTCGCCCTGGTTCCCGTGCTGGGGCTCGCCCTCCTCATCGCCCGCAAGGGGGGGAGGACTGTTCCCCGGCGCCAGCACCGGCTGGCGCTGATGGTGCGGCTGGTCGCCCTGGCGCTTCTGGTAGCCGCAGCTGCCCAGCCCATCCTCTATCGAACGGTCGAGGACCGCTCGGTGCTGTTCCTGCTCGACCGGTCGGCTTCCATCTCCGCCAATGCTGCCGCCGACCAGGAGGCTTTCTTGGCGGCCGCCCTCGACTCTGCTCGGGCGGACTACCGCACCGCGGTGGCCGTTTTCGGACGCGACCTACGGCTCGACCGGGTTTTCGCCGCCGGACGCAGCCCTGCTCCGGTCCTCACCCAGGTTGACGACTCCGCCACCGACATCGCCGCCGCTCTCGAATCGGCTGCCTCACTTTTACCCAGCGAAGGCTCGCGGCGAATTGTCCTCATCACCGATCTTGTCCCCACCACCGTCGATCCCCGTCCCGCCGCCCGCCGCCTCGCCGAACAAGGCATTGCCGTCGACATCGTCGAACTGGCCGCGGCGCGGAGTGCGGATGCCCTGGTGGAAAGCGTGCAGGTGCCCCCGGCCGCGCGCGAGGGCGATCGAGTGCCGGTTACCGCCGTTATCCGCTCCAACGTTGCCGGACCGGCTCGAGTGATCGTCCGGGGAGCGGAAGGGGAGGAAATCACCCTGGACGTCGATCTCGAGGTGGGAAGGAACGAAATCCCCCTTGAGGTGGAAGCGGTGGGGTCGGGCTTTCTCCCCGTCTCGGTGGAAGTGGAGGCTGACTTCGATACCCGACCTGAGAACAACCGGGGTGAGGCCATCACCAGGCTGCTGGGGCCGGCCCGGGTGGCGGTGGTGGAAGGGAAACCGGGGGAGGCGGAAGATCTCATCCGCGGTTTGGAGGCGGGGGGGCTGAGGCCCGAGCTTCGCCGCTCCATCCCCTCCGAGGAAGATCTGCTCGCTTTCGATGCCGTGATCCTGGTCAATGTCGATCGGCCCGGCAACGAAGAGTCGGAAGCCCTGGCGGCGTTCGTGGAGGAGTTGGGCCGGGGGCTGGTGGTGGTAGGTGGCGATCAAGCTTTCGGGCTGGGCGACTATCACCTCACCCCACTTGAGGCGGTGTTGCCCGTGTCGTCGAACCCGGATGACCTGGTTCGACGCCAGCCGGTGGCGGAAGTTCTGGTCATCGACTCCTCGGGGTCGATGGGCGCCTGTCACTGCAATTCGGGTAACGCGACGGAGGGTGGGGTGGTGAAGACCGACATCGCCCGGGCGGGAGCGGAACTGGCTATCGAAGCCCTATCCGACAGCGACCGGGTGGGAGTGCTGGCCTTCGCCGGGGGGAGCGACTGGGTAATTCCCCTCGGCCCCAAACCCGACCTGGAAGACGCTCGGGCCGCCCTGGGCACCATCGTCGCCAACGGTGACACCGCCATCTCCCGAGCCCTGGAAGACGCCCTGGCCGAGTTGGAGGGCGCTCCCGAGTCGCTTCGCCATATCGTCCTCTTCACCGACGGTTGGGATCCCAACGACGCCAACCTGCTGCCCATCGCCCGCAAGATCGCCGACGCCGGCGTCACCCTGTCGGTGCTGGGCACCGGGGAAGGCCCGGGCACGGCTCTGGCTCGGATGGCCGAACTAGGAGGGGGCCGCTTCTACCCGGGGACCGACCTGCAGTCGATCCCGGAGATCTTCGTGGAAGAGACCCTCACCGTGGCCCGCAACCTCGCCACCGAGGGCACTTTCTACCCGGTCCTCTCCGACCCTTCGCCGGTGACGCAGAATCTGACGGCTGCCCCACCTCTGGCCGGATACGTCCTCACCAAGGCCAAGGGGACGGCTTCGGTCCCGCTCGAAATCGGCCAGGCCGACCCCCTCCTGGCGACCTGGCAGCGGGGACTGGGCCGGGCCACGGCCTGGACCTCGGATGCCACCGCTCGCTGGTCGACCCAATGGGTGGACTGGGAAGGATATGTCGACTTCTGGGGCCGCCTGGTGCGGGACGTACTGCCCGCCGGGCGGGAAACCCCGCCCGCAGTCCATGTCGACGGAGGCAACCTCAACATCGACTTCGAAGTACCCGAGGCCCACATCGACGCCACCACCACCGCCCGGGTCCGTTTCCCCGACGGAGAGGTGGTGATGGTCCCCATGGATCGAGTCAGCGGCGACAACTTCTCGGCTTCGGTGCCGGTGGGAGCCACCGGGGCCTACTGGGTGGCGGTCACCCTGCAGAATCCCGACGGGTCGCAGATCACCTCCAGTTCCGGAGCCGTCTCGAGTTACGAAGAGGAGTTCGCCTTTCGGGAACCCGACCCCGGGTTGGCCACCGATCTGGCTGCCATCACCGGCGGTCATCTCGACCCCGAACCGGAGCAGGTGTTCGACCTGGCACCAGTGATCGGCAAAGCCGACGTCAACGTCTGGCCGTGGTTGGCAGGTATCGCTCTGGGCTTGTTCCTGGTGGATGTTGCCTTGCGCCGGCTGGTGCTCACCGCCGGTGACGCCGCCGCCTGGAAAGAAGGAGTGACCACCCAGCGAACCAAAGAGCGGCGCCGCATCGAAAAGAAAATCGAAGAGGCGGCCGCCACCGGCGCTCCACCCCCAGTCCTCTCCGAGTCGGAGACCCTGGAGCGGCTGATGCGCCGCAAGCGCAGCTGAGCTTCCCCCATTCCCCGATTCCCCATTCCCCGGTTTTGGCGCGTAAAGGCGACAAAATGGCGTCGCCTTGACGCGCCAAAACATCAAGGGGAGATGACAGATGACTGACCAATCCACCAGACCGCCGGGGTGGCTACCGCGGGCGGTGGTGCTAGTGGTCGCGATTCTCTTGGTCGCGGCCTTGGCGTTGTGGGTGCTGTTCCGCCTGCGGACCCTGGTCTACATCACCTTCATCGCTCTCTTTGTGGCGGTCGCGCTTGAACCGGCGGTGCAGCGTTTGAGCAAGCGGGGATGGAAACGACGGCGGGCCACGGCCGTCGTCTTCCTCATCGCCGTCCTCCTCGGCTTGGGGTTCATCGGGGCGATCATCCCCATCTTCGTCTCCCAGGCCGCGGCCCTAATTGAAAACGTCCCTCGCTACCTCGAGAGCCTGCAGGACTTCCTCTCCCGGTACTTCGACGTCGACTTGGTCGACCCCGACATCGCCGAACAGTTCCAGAATCTGGGCCGCATCCTCCAGAACCTGGGCGGGGCCGTCGCCGGTGGCATCTTCGCCCTGGGTAACACCATCTTTGCCTTCATCTTCCAGTCGGTGACAGTGCTGCTCTTCGCCTATTACCTGGTGGCCGATGGGCCCCGCTGGCGGCGGAGCGTCCTCAGCATGCTCTCCCCCGACCGGCAGAAGGAAGCCTTGCGGATCTGGGAAGTGGCAGTCGACAAGACGGGCAGCTACACCTACTCCCGCTTGATCCTGGCGATCGTGGCCGGGGTCTACACCTTCGTGGTCCTCCTCATCCTCGGTGTCCCCTATGCCGCCGCCCACGGGATCTGGGTGGGCTTTCTCTCCCAGTTCGTGCCGGTGATCGGCACCTATATAGCTCTGGTGTTGCCGGCGCTGGCTGGCTTCTTCGTTGATCCCCTGACTGCGTTATGGGTAATCGTCGCCTTGGTTGCCTATCAACAGATCGAGAACTATTGGATCGCTCCCCGTATCACTGCCCGTACCATGGCCATTCACCCGGCAGTGTCGATCGGGGCGGTGATCGCCGGCGCCAGCCTCCTCGGCGGGATCGGGGCGGTGCTGGCCCTTCCTGTGACTGCCATCGTTCAAGCGCTGGTGTCGGCCACCATTCACCGCCATGAACTGGTGGAGTCCGACCACGTTCTTGACGATTCATCTCCTACATGAGCAATCGAACCCGGCCCGAAGCGGCCCCCCCATTTAGGATGATGGCCCGTGACCACCACCGTTGACGAGCCGACGCGCACGGTAGCTTGGCCCCTGGTCGTCAACTCCCTTCTGGCATCGGTCTTCGGCGTGGTCGGTGCCCTGCTCATCTCCCTCTTGGGGACTCTGGCAGCCTCCGAGGTCGCCGGACTGGACCCGGTTCTCTTCCACAACCGGGTGGAGGCGGCGGGTGGAAACGACCTCGTCTTGGCGGCGGGCACCGTGGCCTCCCTTCTGGCCGGGGCCTTTTTTCTCGCCGTGTACCCGGGTAGCCGCAGCTACGACACCACCCGATTGGCCATCCTCTGGCTGATCCTCCACTGCTTCCGCCAGGGTTTCGTGCCTATGGCACTAGCGCCCCTCTCCGAGACCTCGGATATCAGCCGCGTGCTCGCCTCGCTCGATCTTCCTTCCGGGCTTGACGTCGTCATCGGGGCGGCGGGGGCGGCCGGTCTGCTTTTGGTGTCGCTGGCCGCCGCCCCAGCATTCTTGGCGTTCGCCTCCCATCGCCGGGACATCTCCACCCCGGGAAAACGCGGTAGTTTCATCGCCCGGATTGCGGTCGGACCCGGGATCGCCGGGGGGATCCTGGCCGTCCCCTTCTTCTTACCCGACGAAGGGACCCATCTCGTTCCCACCCTCCCGCTCTTCGGGTTGTTCACCATCGCCACCTTCCTCGCGGCTTTGGGGACCCGTTCCGTGACCATTCACCCCGATGGCAACCCACCCGCCAAGGTCTCCTGGGCACTGGTGGCCACGGTGGTGGTGACACTGCTCGTCTTCCGGTTGGCGCTGGTCCGGGGCATTCCCATTCCTCCCGACCCGGAGACGTTCTTCTTCACGTGACCTCCTTCGACGCCGCGGTCATCACCGTCTCCGATGGGGTGAGCGCCGGAACCCGGGTCGATGAATCCGGCACCGCCCTCGTCGCCCTCCTCCAAGAGGCGGGTTACCACGTCACCCACACCGAGGTGGTTCCCGACGAGGAGACCGAGGTGGTGGCGGCCCTGCACCGGGCGGTAACTCATGCCCAACTGGTCGTGACCACCGGGGGGACCGGCTTCGGGCCCCGGGATCGGACCCCGGAAGCCACCCGCCGAGTGATCGAAAGGGAAGCACCCGGACTCGGCTTCCTCATGATCAAGTCGGGCTTGGAGACGACCCCGATGGCGGCCCTCTCGCGGGGGTTGGTGGGAGCGGTGGGGAAGTCCCTGGTCGTCAATCTGCCCGGCAGCCCCCGGGGGGCGGTGGAGAACCTCTCCGGGCTGCTGGCCGTGATTCCCCATGCTCTCGAGCTTCTCGCTGGTGATACGGAACACCGCTCGGGCTAGCGTTCAGGTCACGTGAGCGCCGAACTCAGCCAGATCATCACCGCTCTGGAGGATTGGAAGAACCGGGGCATCAGCTTCGGTCTCGCCACCGTGGTGGGGGTGCGCGGCTCCACTTACCGCGGTCTCGCGGCCCGCCAACTCGTCTCCGCCGACGGCACCTCGGTGGGCACGGTTTCGGGAGGGTGCCTGGATCAAGACCTAACTCGAGTGATGGGCGAGGTAATCGACGACAGCCGCCCTCGCCTAGTCGAATACGACCTCACCGCTGATGAAGAAGCGGTCTGGGGCTGGGGGATCGGGTGCAACGGCGTCACCAGTCTGCTCGTGGAACCGGAGTGGGGGGCGTTGATGCTGGCCGAGGCGGTCAGATCCGGTGCCCTGGCCATCGTCCATTCCCTCGATGAAGAGGACCTGGGTCGCCACCTGCCGGTGAACGCCGATGACGGTGATTGGGGTGAGGAGGTGGCCGCGGCTCTGGCCGATGGCCGGCACCGCGTAGTGCAGCGGGAGGGCCGGCGCTACCTCGTGGAAATCGTCGCCACCAGACCCGCCTTGGTCGTGTGTGGTGCCGGCCATGACGCCGTGCCCATGGTGAAACTGGCGGCAGAGCTGGGTTTCGAGGTAACGGTGGCTGACGAACGTCGCCAGTTCCTCACCCGGGAGCGGTTCCCTTCAGCCGCCGCCCTGGTCCACTGCGCTCCCGCCGATCTCGCTGAGAAGGTGCCGTTAACCCCCGCCACTTCCGTGGTGATCATGTCCCACAGCTATTTGCGGGACGTCGACTATCTGGCCTCGGTGTTGAGCCGGTCGGTGGCCTACGTTGGATGTCTAGGACCGGGTGAACGGCTGGAACGCATGCTGAAAGACTTGGAAGCTCGAGGCATGACCTGGAAGCCGGAGGAGCTTTCTCGGGTCCGGGGCCCGGCCGGGCTCGACATCGGCGCCGATGGTCCGGTGGAGATCGCCTGGGCGGTCCTCTCCGAGATCCTGGCGGTTCGTAGGCGACGAGGCGGCGGGCCCTTGGTTGCCCGTAAAGGTCCGCCAGGGTTGCGTCGGGTACCGTAGACGCCATGAAGATCACCCAGGAGTTCGAAGTTGCGCGGCCTCTTTCTCAAGTGTGGGAGATGTTCCAGGACGTGCCCGCGGTAGCTCAATGCTTGCCCGGGGCCGAACTCACAGAGGACAAAGGCAACGGTGTCTACGGCGGCAAGATCTCGGTGAAGCTGGGACCCATAGCCGCCACCTTCGAGGGTGAAGCCACGGTGACTCCCGATGCCGCCACCAACAGCGCCCTCATCGACGGTAAAGGTGTCGACAAACGGGGAGGGAGCCGGGGGCAGGTCAAAGTCAATTATCTCCTGCGGCCCGGCGACGGGGGCGGAACCAAAGTGTCGATCGACGCCGATGTCACCCTGGCCGGTCCCGCCGCCCAATTCGGACGGACTGGGCTCATAAACGAGATGAGCAACCGTCTCATCGGCGAGTTCGCCAATTGCCTCGAAGCCAAACTTTCCGCTCCCACGGAGGCGGCGGCCGAAGCCATCGCAGCCGGTGAGGTGCGAGGCTTTAC
>DATEDX010000266.1:0-2487 GCA_035281425.1 Acidimicrobiia bacterium | reverse complement strand
CCCGGTGATTGTCGCTCGCCAGCCGATTCCCCATCTGGCGCCGCTCTTGTGGACTGCGGCCGGACTGGTCACCCTCAGCGGAAGCCCGGCCGCCCACCTCTTCGCCTCGGCCCGTTCGCTGGGAGTGCCGGCGGTGGCCGGGGTGGATCTCGATCTCGCCGCCTTAAAGCAGAGACCCCTGGCCGTGTCGGTCAACGGGGAGGCCGGGGTCGTCGCCGTCGACGCTTGGTAGGCAAACCCGGAGTGTCGATCGCCCATGACATAGCGGCGAAGAATATGAGATTTCCTCCACCCCGTGGGAGCCGCTCGGGGATCGGGTTTGGGTTTCGGATTCTTTGGTGGCCCAGCCCCGCCCCCAGCGACCTTTGGCGTGGTGGCCCCGTATCCGGGGCTGGTGCACCGAAGAACGCTGGGAGCGGCGTGCCCGCCGCCAAAGAATCAGCTCCGCTTCCGAATCACCGGTCCACTGGCGGGTGGGGCGCCGCCCGGCCTGTTAGCTACCTCTTCTTTTCGCTGATTGCCACGAAAGGGACTCGAAGGCCGCAGAAAGTTCAGCTTCCGTATCGGATCACGATCAGGGCGTCGACCGCCGACTCCGCCCCCCACACTTGCCCGGGGAGGCCGAGCAGCTGGCGGACGGCGCCACCGCTGGTCGGCAGCGGAAACGATTGGAAAGTTTCGGTAGGAGGATCGAAACGGACGATGGCGCCCCCGCCAGCGAAGTCGGTGAGCCACACCCGGTCGGTCTCGTCGACATAGACGGCATACGCCTGGGGAGAGTCACCCGGGAGTCGCCATTCCCGCCAGGTGCCGGCGGCCGGATCGAAGGCGCTCACCTGTCCGGAGTTCCACTCCGCCACCCAGACTGTCCCTTGGGAGTCGGACCAGACCCGGCGGGCGCCCTGGCCGGGGGTGGGTGGTTCGATCACCTCGGCGGTACCGGCGGAACGGTCCACCCGGGCGATGTGGCTCCGGGCCAGCGAGGCGTAGAAGACCTCGTTGGCCGGTGTGACGGTAATCCCATAGGGGCCTCCACCGCCCGGGGCTGGGTAGACCTCCATGATGCCGGTGGAAGGGTCGAATTGCCCGAAGAAACCGGCTTGCCCGGTGAACCAGAGCACCCCATCGCGGTCGAAGGCGGCGGTGTGCATTCCCACCTGGCCCACCGATGCCGGGAACACCTCTACCTCGGACGTGGCCGGATCGACCCGGACAATGGCGTTGAGGCCCTGATCGGTGACCCAGGGAGCACCATCGGGTCCCATGATCACCCCGTGGGGGGCCGAACCGCTCCCGAGGGGCACTTCGTCGATGTCGCCGGTGGCCGGATCGAGACGCCCGAGGGTGCCGTTCTGCTGGCCGGTGTACCAGACGGTGCCGTCGGGGGCCGGAGCCACGTCGTGGGGGTGGCTCCCACTCGGCACCGGGTATTCGGCGATCTCGGTCACCGCCGGGGCGGTGGTGCCGGTCTCCGATCCGGCGCTGGTGGAGGTGGCAGCGGCGGTGGTACCGGAAGGTGTGGTGGTGGCAGGAACAGTGGTGTTGGTACCCGGCGTCGTGGTGGAGGTCTCGATCGAAGCTGTAGGCCCAGTACCCCCGGTGCAGGCGCCGATGAGGAGAACGGCGGCCGCGAGCCTGAGAGGTGATAAAAAGCTCTTCATGGCCGAGGCACTCTTCATCCCCGACGGCGATCGCTTCCTTCCCACCGACCTCACTCGAGGCGGCTGGTCTGATGACTCCCAGCACGGCAGTCCCCCCTCCGGCTTGCTGGCGCGGGCAATCGAATTGGTCCCGACCGCGGTCCCGATGCAGGTGGTTCGTTTCACCATTGACCTCTTTCGAGCGGTTCCCCTTACGCCGTTGACCGTGGCTACCACGGTCCGTCGCGACGGCAAACGCATTCAAGTCGTTGACGCTTACCTATACGCAGGCGAGGTCGAAGTGGGTCGGGTTTCTTCTCTCAAGATCAGGGTCACCGATCTCGACCTCGATGACCGCGACGAAGCTCCCTGGCAGCAGCCAGCCCCTCCCCAAGAGGCCCACCCCATGCAATGGGATGACGCCTTCGGCCGGCGGGGCTCTTTGCCACGTTTCCACTACGACTCAGTAGAGATACGCACCTTTGCCAACAGCTTCATGGAAAAGGGACCCGGCCTCTCCTGGTTCCGGCTCAAATATCCGGTGGTGGCTGGTGAAGAGCCCAGCCCTTTCGTGCGCCTGGCCACCATCGCCGACATGTCCAACGGCAACTCCCAAGCCCTCGACGCCCGCCGCTGGCTTTTCGTCAATCCCGACATCACTCTCTATCTGCACCGTCTGCCGGTAGGGGAATGGATCGGGATGCGTTCCGCCGCCTTTCAGCATCACACCGGCATCGGCCTGGCCGACAGCCGGGTGTTCGACCAGGAAGGGCCTCTGGGGAGAATCAACCAGGCCCAACTCCTTGATCGTCACCCCGATTGAGACGGAAGCCCTCCACCTCGACTC
>DATEDX010000265.1:0-3971 GCA_035281425.1 Acidimicrobiia bacterium | reverse complement strand
GGGGTGGCCCCATCGGAGTGTGTTGTCATCGAAGACAGCCCTACCGGGATCGCCTCCGCCCGGCGGGCAAGGATGCGAGTAGTCGCGGTCGATCGGGGACATTTCCCGCGCAGCGAGATCGGGGATGCCGACTGGGTGGTCGATTCGCTCGACTCCCTGGTGGGAGAAGGGTTCTCTGCGTTTTCCTGACGTGACCTCATCCTCCCCCAGCGAACGAAGTGAGCGTTGGGGGAGGTGTCGCTGAAGGCCACGGAGGGGGCCTGGGGAGGTGTGGCCGGAGGCGACGGAGGGTTCTGGTAGGTGCCCTGAAAGGGGCGAGGGGTCCTAGGAGATGCCCCGGGGGCGCGGCACCCGATCAGTGCTGAAGGGGAGCGCGAGCCTGCCGCCAACTCCACCAGCTCCAGGCGAGGCCGGCGATGAGAGCGGCGACATAGAAGGCAACCGGACCACCGGTGAGGGAGGGCCGGAGGGATTCGGTGACGAGCCGGGTCCCCGCCGCCCATGCCACGCCGAGGCCGGCGGGGACTCCTGTTGGCAGCGACCACCGGGATAAGGCCCAGGCTCCCACGGCGAAGAGGAGAGCGGCGTAGAGCTCCACTGGATGGCGGCTCACGGTCGATCCGGGAAGAGGGAAAGCCCAAGGGAGGTCGCTGGCCGTCCCCAGGCACGTCGAGCGCCACAGACAGCCGGCGTGCCATCCCCCCAAAGCAGCCAAAACTGCCGGAGCGAGACGGTCGAGGACATGGAGGTGGTGGCGCAGCGGCCAGACCAAGGTGAAAACCGCGCCCAGACTGGCCCAGGTGGTATCCACCCCTCCCCGAATCAGCAGCAATTGACCCGGGTTGGTCAAGGGGTTGATCCCGGCGGCGAACAGCTCCGCCAGGCGGCCCGTGAACATCCCCGCCAGGGCTGCTCCCCAAAGGCGGTCGAGGTCACGCCGGGCTAGACCCCTGAAGCGAAGCAGGAGATAGGCGGCGGCGAAAGCGGTCAGAGCCGCCGCCAGCAGCGTGAGCTCGATCACCGGCTGAGGAGCTCGTCGATCTGCAGGGCCAGGGTCTGCTCATCGATAACCCCGTTGTGGGTAGTGACCAGCTCACCTCCGGGGGCGAAGAAGTAGGTGCGGGGCACCCCGAAGCCACCGAGTTCGGCGATCACCTCCCCGGGAAAGTCGAAGTAGTGAGGGAAGGGAAGATCGAACTCCTCAAGGAACTGGCGAGCGCCGGGTTGATTGTCGTTGTAATCGATCCCGATGAACGCCACTCGGTCGCCGTAGGCGGAGTGCGCTTCTCGCAACAATGGCGCCTCGGCCCGGCAGGGAAGGCACCACGAAGCCCACACATTTACTACCGCCGGACGGTCAAGCTCGTCGAGTAGCTGGCGGAACCCGGCGGCATCGATGGGGGGAAGATCGGGGCTGGCGGGCTCCGGGTCAACGCCACCGGAACAGGCGGCGACGACCAGGAGGAGGATGGCCCCGAAGCGAAAGAGGGGAGTCACGGCGCTCGATCATTCTGCTCTCAGCATGGACCTAGCGGGTCAGGTGGGCTCCCGACCCGAAATCTGGTGGGTGCTGACGGCTCTAACTACTGTCACCTTCCAATGGAACGGCACACCAAGATCGTCGCCACCATGGGACCGGCGGTGGCGTCAGCCGAGATGGTGCGGGCATTGGTGGTCGCCGGAATGGATGTTGCCCGGCTCAACTTTTCCCACGCCGACCATGACACCCACCAGCGCTACTTCGACTGGGTGCGAGAAGCGGCCGCCGCCACCGGGCGCAACGTGGCGGTGATTCAGGACATCCAAGGACCGAAGCTCCGAGTGGGACACTTTCCCGCCGGGGAGATTGCCCTGGCCGCTGGAGAAGAGGTCCGGCTCCTCCCCGGGCGGGGTTTGGCGGAACCAGGCTCGGTGTTGCTCGATTACCCCTATCTCTTGGAAGACGTGGCAACCGGTGAGGAGATCCTTCTGGCCGATGGTCTCATCCGTCTTCTGGTGACCTCGGTCCAGGATGACCATCTGCGGGCTCGGGTGGAGGTGGGTGGGCTGCTCAAAGATGGGAAGGGAGTGGCTTTTCCGCACACCAATCTGCGGGTTCCCGCCATCACCGAGAAAGATGAGGAAGACCTGGCCTTTGGCCGCAAATTGGGGGTCGACTGGATTGCCGCCTCTTTCGTCCGTACCGGAGCCGATGTCAGCCAGGTGAGCGACTTGGCCGGAGGCGTTCCCGTGGTGGCCAAGGTGGAACTGGCCGCTGCCTACGACAACTTGGACGACATCCTTGGCCGGGCGGCAGGAGTGATGGTGGCCCGGGGCGACTTGGGGGTGCAACTCCCACTGGAGCGGATCCCCCTCATCCAGGAGGACATTTTGCGGCGGACCAACCAGGCGGGCTTGGTGTCGATCACTGCCACCGAGATGCTCGAGTCCATGACCCAAAGCCCGCGGCCCACCCGAGCCGAAGTCACCGATGTGGCTACTGCGGTGATGGCTGGGACCGACGCCGTCATGCTCTCGGCCGAGACCGCCACTGGTCTGTACCCGGTGGAGGCGGTGGCCACCATGGCCCGAATCTGCGCCACCGTCGAGTCGGAAACCTCCACGGCAGGAATCCTCCACACCTATTTGAGCCACGAGAACGCAGTGGCTTCGGCGGTGGCGCAAGCAGCGGTGGACGCCGCCGCCAACCTCTCGATCGACACCATCGTTGCCTTCACCGAGTCGGGCTCCACCGCCCGGCTGCTCTCCAAATATCGACCGGCGGCCCGCATCGTCGCCTTCACTCCCGACGAGTCCACCCGCCGACGGATGGCCCTTTACCGGGGAGTGACCGCCTATCCCTTCGAGCGCCGCGACTACACCGACCACATGATCGCCGCCGCCGAGAAGTTCCTCGAGCGGGAACGAATCTGTCCCCGGGGGGCAGGAGTGGTGATGGTGGCCGGCATTCCCCCCAATCAGCAGGCTTCCACCAACCTCCTCAAGATCCACACCATCGGCGAGAGGCAGCGAGGAGTGGCATCCCAGAAGGCAGGTCGGACTTCTCCCGAGGTGGGAGGGCTGTGACCTCACCGGGCTAGCATCGCCCGGTGGGTCAGACCATCCAGATCACCGACAGCGTCCAAGTCGACCACGTTCTTCTTGTATCCACCGACCGGAGCCTGACCGGCCAAGACGGCGAGTCGTTTACCGGACCGGTATCAGCCGGGGCGGTGAAGACCTTCGGTGGCCAGGTGGCAGCCCGGCTCTTCACCAACGACCCGGCCATCGATCACATCTATGTGATGTCGAACGCTCTATCTCTGCGGCGCCGGGGGGGTTGGGACGAGGCCGCAGCCGCGACGGCGCTCGACACCATCTCCTCGTTTTTCCGCTTTTACCGCGACGACTCCCTCAACGAAAGCACCGGCCAAGAAGGTGCCGGCGAAACCCCGGCAGGAGAGGGCGAGCCGGTAGAGCAGGCCTCGGAGGACGGCGAGGCAGGGGAGGAAGACACCGTTTGAGACGTAAGACGTGCCGCTGGCTGATAGCTGACAGCTGAGAGCTGACAGCTATAGGGGTGGTCCCCGGGGGTGGGGTTGGCGGATGAACCGTCGTCTTTGCGGGGGACTGTCCGGGTCGAATCGGAACCCCAACCCGTGGATGACGACGTGATGGTGGTACCAGCAGAGCAAAGTCAGATTTGATGGGTGGTGACTGCCACCCTCAGAGCGGGGAACGAGGTGGTGGGGTTGCAGCCGGTAACGAGAAGTGCAGCCGTCCACCGTGCATACTCCCTGATCCCGAGCCCACACCAAGGCCCGGATGGCGGGTGGGATGGCTTCCCCCAAGTCGGAGTAGTCGACCCGATTCCCCTCTTGGTCGGAAACGATCACTCGGATCTGACCAGTGCAAAGGATCTCTGACAGCACGTTGGCACCTACCCGGGGTCCGGAGGAAAGGACCACTCCCGCCTGGCCATGGCTATCGGC
>DATEDX010000264.1:0-5381 GCA_035281425.1 Acidimicrobiia bacterium | reverse complement strand
TATGCAACCGGCACAACGCTAGACGTGAGACGTGAGACGTGAGACGTGAGACACAAGACGTGAGACGTGAGACGTGAGACGTGAGACGTGAGACACAAGACGTGAGACGTGAGACGTGAGACGCGGGACGCGGGACTGGGGGGCCGTGTCGTCCTACCCCAACGTCGCCTTTCCTCCGGGGCGAGGGAGGGGTTTCCTTGGCTCGCGGGTAGGACTAGGCGCCGATCATGTTGTAGCCGCCGTCGGCAACCATGTAGACCCCGTACATATGAGCCGCGTCATCGGTGGCTAGAAACAGTGCCGCCCCGGCCAGCTCCTCGGGGCTAGGGATACGACCGGCGGGAGTGGCGGCGATGAGCTTCTCTCGCCGGCCGGTCAGCCAGTCTTCCCTGGTCAAAGTCGATTCCGTTTCCATAAACCCGGGAGCGAAGGCGTTGACCCTGACCTTGGGGGCGAAGGCATTCGCGTAGGACTTGGTCAACCCCAGGACACCGTATTTGCCGGCGGCATACTGAGGTGCCCGGGGGCTCCCCCGGACGATCACGGTAGAGGCGATGTTGATGATGCAACCACCCTCACCATCGAGCATCCGGCTACCGAACTCGTGATGCATGTACAAGGTGCCTTTGACATCAACGTCGATGACCCGGTCGATCAACTCTTGAGTGACATCGCGCCATGACATCTGTTCGGTGGCGATGTCACCGACGTTGTTGACGAGAATGTCGAGGCGTCCGAAGTCGGAGAAGAGCTGGTCGGCCATGGCCGCCACCGCCTCCCACGAACGGATATCGGCTTGGACGACGAGCGCCTGCGATCCTGCCTCCTCTACTTGCCGTGCGGTATCCAGTGCCCCCTGTCGGGAACTGTGGTAGTGGACCGCCACGTGGGCTCCTTCTTGGGCCGCTCGTACCGCCAGGGCAGCGCCAAAGCCAGTTCCGGCGCCAGTAACGAGAGCGGTCTTGCCTTCCAACCGGCGGTAGATAGCGTTGCCCAAGGTCGTCGTCCTCCTGGTGGTGGGAAAGAGATTGTCCCCAAAAGCTCCGTCTCTCGGTTGCGAGGATACTTGATCAATGATAATTTCGCACCGGGATCGTCTTGAGGAGGAGGTAAACCTTGCGATCTACGCGCCTCGTGGTGCTTTCGGTGCTCTTGTGTTGCCTGTCTCTGGTGATGGCGGCCTGCACGCCCACCACCGAGGACACCACCACGACCACCGGCGGCAGCGGAATCACAACCACCACCACCGCCCCCCCGACCACCGACACCACCGGGAGCGGCGAGGAGGTAACTCGTCTCGTGTTCGGGGTTCCCCCACCGGTCCAAGGTGAGTCGAACAACCCCAACCGAGATATCCAGCCCAACGACGAATACCAGCTCAAGCCCATGTACGAGAACCTGATCGCGGTCGATCCCGAGACCGCCCAGTGGACTCCGATGCTGGCCGAGAGTTGGGAGCTCAACGACGCCGGCGACGAGTTGACTTTTCATCTCCGTCAGGGGGTGCAGTTCCACAACGACTTCGGCGAAATGACCGCTGAAGATGTGGTCTTCTCTCTCACCGACTTGATCGATCCCCCTGGTGCCGTATCCGGCGTTGCCGAAGCAGTCCGAAATGCGGTGGAGGAGTTCGAGATAGTCGACGACTACACCGTGGTGTTTCATGTCGGGGCGGGGCTCAGTTACTCGTTCTTCGAAGGCCTGTCTTACGGCGCGGCAGGTGCCGTGATCAAGAGCAAGGCCGACTGGGACTCCCGAGGTGGTGGATCGCCGGCTTCACCTGGCCTCGATGAGGCGCCCTTGGCCGGCACCGGGCCCTATCAGTTCCTCGAGCGAACCCCCGCCCAGAACGTCATCTTCGAACGGGTGCCCTACGACCATTGGCGCCAGAACGGGTCATTCCAGGAGATCGAATACCGCTATATAGGCGAGGAAGCCACCCGGCTCTCGGCGCTCCTCGCCGGCGAGATCCATCTCACCGAACTTGGCCAGGACCTGTCAGAGGAGGCCGAGGCGCAGGGAATGGCAACCATCCTCTCCACGTTGCCCGGTCGCCGTTACGGGCTGGCTCTGGAGGGGTGCTACTACGTTGAACCACCTGAGCCGGGGCTCCTCGCCGCCGAGGTTTTCGTCAGCGGCGAGCGTAAGTTCCCCGATAGCCCCTGGTGCAATAAGGACATCCGACTGGCTGCCAACAAAGCCATCGATCGGCAGGCCTTGAACGACGCCTTCTTCGGGGGCGAGGCCGAGACGGCCATCATGTGGTACTGGCTCCCCGAGCAGACCGATTCGTGGAATCCGGAGTGGGAGGAGCGCTACGACGAGCACATCGGTTACGACCCCGATGGGGCTCGGGCGATTCTGGAAGCGATCGGCGAGCCGGTCGAAATCCAGGTCTACGCCAAAGACGACCTGTCCGAGGCGGTAGGGGCGATGCTCGAGGATGTCGGCTTCGTAGTGGAGTTGGTCTCTATGGACGGAGGCCAGTTCTCGGCCCAGCGCGAGGCGCGGGAGTTCGATCGCATGATTGAGTTCGACGACACCGCCTCCGAAAACATCACCGGTTTCGAACCGGCCGGCTATGGAAACCAAGACTCCGGCCGGGCCGTCGAGATGGTGGAGTGGGATACCCAATACGAAGCGGTGCTCACGGAGCTCGACCCGGTTCGACAATCGGAGCTGTGGCGGGCCTTCGGCGATCTGATCTTCGAAGAAGCACCCCACGTGCCGCTGCTTCGCACCTACAGCGAAGTGGTAGTTAACCCCGAGGTGGTATGTGGCTACACCTTTCCCGGAGCGAATATGAGCGCTCCCTACAGCTTCGTCGAATACATCGAGGCTTGTTAGACCACGGCCCGATAGGAGCCACCGCCGCCCACCAACGGTGGTGGCTCCGTTTTTGGCGCGTAAAGATGACGCTCCGCCGTGACCTTTACGCGCCAAAAACCGAGGAAGGGGGCGAGGGCGGTTGACCGAGAACTTGATCAATGATAATTTCGCACGCGGGACAGGAGGAAGCTTGCTGGAGCCGGACTGGAAACGTTCGATACGGCGGCGAGCGGCCCCGCCGCTGAAAGAGCCAGTAGCCCGGGGGGTCGACATCGTCGGCTTTTCCGGTATGGCCGGGCGGGCCGACGGCCAGCAACTTCAGTTCCAGACCGTCGGGCAGCACCAATACCTCTATGTGGGGCATCCCTGGTCGGGAGGGATCAGCATCCTCGATGTCACCTCCCCCTCCGACTCCCAGGTGGCCGCCTTCATCCCTACGCCCAACGAGCACACTTGGCACATCAAGATTCAGGTGGCGGACAACATCCTCATGGCCGCTTGCGAAGTGGCCTTCTTCCGTCCCGGGCACGACCCCAGCCAGGCGGCTACCGGAGTCAGGATCTTCGACGTGTCCGATCCAACCGATCCCCTGCTCCTGTCCCACTGGCAGGGAGGCGTGGGGATGAGCTTTGGGGTGCATCGCTCCTGGTGGAACGGGGGCCGGTATGCCTACCTTTCCCACATGATCGAGGCCCCTGGAGTGAGCTACCACTGGCGGCAAGGACGCACCCGGGTGATGTCGATCCTCGACTTGTCCGACCCGGAGTCACCCCGCCACGTCTCCGATTTCTGGCATCCGGTCCAACTCGGCGAAGGCCCACCGGCTTTGCCCGACGAAACCTTCGGGGTCCATTTCCCTCTGGTGGAGGGGGATCGTGCCTACATCGCTTACTCCGACGGGGGCTTTGCCATTGTCGACGTCTCCGACCCCGAGAACGCCCAACTGGTAAGCCACGTGCGCACTTTCCCTGAGCTAACCGATGGCCAGACCCACACCTGTGTGCCCTTGCCCGAGCGGGATCTCCTGGTGGTGAGCGAGGAACCGATGGCCAACTTTGGCTTAGAGGGGCCGAAGAACATCCGATTGTGGGACATCTCCGATGAGACCCAGCCCAAAGAGGTTTCCACCCTCCCGCTGCCCGAGCCGAGCGAAGAAGAGCCCTACCCCAGCTACTTCCATAAAGGAGAACGCTTCGGGCCTCACAACCTGCACGAAAACCACCAAGGGACCAGGCGGGTAATGGACAAGGTGTACAACGCCTATATGAACGCCGGGCTTCGGGTGTTCGACATCTCCGACCCCATCCACCCCCGAGAGACCGCCTCGTTCGTTCCCCCCACCGCGACCGAGATCATGGATCCCCGGCCCTACATGCGCATCTTCGATGTGATCCACGGTGGTACCCGGGACGTGTGTAGCCAGGATGTCCTGGTCGATCCCCGCGGCTACATCTACCTCTCCGGACTCAACGACGGTATCTGGGTCCTGCGAGAGTCCGATTCGGGGAGCGACCCGGCAGCGTGACCACCCCCCGGCTTCGTCTTGAGGACCCACCCCTTCTCACCGGAGCCGGTCGCTACGTCGCCGACCTCATCGACCCCGACACCCTGCACTGCATTTTCGTTCGTAGCCCCCTGGCCCACGGTGTTCTTACGTCTCCCGATCTAAGCGCAGCCAGATCGATGCCAGGGGTGGTGGGGGTATTCGCCGCCGACGACCTCGATCTCCCCGACCTGCCCTCCTCCCCGGGAAGGGGCGCTCCCGAGGCCATCGGGATGGGACAGCCGCCACTGGCCCGAGATCGGGTCCGCTACCAGGGAGAGCCGGTGGCGGTGGTGGTAGCGGAGACCGCCCTCCAGGCGGTGGACGCCGCCGACCAGGTCTGGCTCGACATCGAGCCCCTCCCGGCGGTGATGACCTTCGAGCAGGCGGTCTCCGACCAGACCCTGCTCTTCCCCGAAGCAGGCACCAACCTCGTGGCGGATACGGTGGTAGGGGTGGAGGGACCGCCCCCGGCGGTCGAAGTGGAAGCCACAGTTGAGGTCGAGATCCCTCGGGTTTCCCCGGTAACTATCGAACCGCTGGCCATCCTCGTCCGCCCCCAGGGCGACAAGCTCGAGGTCTTCTGCGGGCACCAGTCGCCCGGGCGACTCCCGGCTCAGCTGGGAAGCCTGGTGGGAGTGGAGCCGGCCAGGATCAGGGCCCGGGTCCCCGACGTCGGCGGCGCCTTCGGAACCAAAGGCCAGTTCTACCCGGAGTACGTGGTGGTGACCGCCTTGGCGCATCGTTTGGGCCAGCCTGTGGCCTGGATCGAGCGGAGACGGGAGCAGCTGATGGGCGGCACCCACGGCCGCGGCCAGACGGTAAAGGTGACCATCGGCGGAGACCAAGGGGGACGCATCAGGGCGGTTCAACTCGAGTTCCGCGGGGAGATCGGCGCCTACCCCAGCACCGGCTCACGCATTCCCTTTTTCAGTCTGGCGGTGGCCCAGGGCCTCTACGACATCGAATACCTGCAAGCCCGGGTGCGGGTGGCGGTTACCAACCGTGC
>DATEDX010000263.1:0-3728 GCA_035281425.1 Acidimicrobiia bacterium | reverse complement strand
ATAAAACAGTATGCGTCACCGGTAACGACTCAACGACCGGTGAGGGTGTCGAGCATGCCTCCCAAGAAGCGGGAAGGTCGGCCGGTGCCAGCTTCCATCCGGTCGGCCAGGGGTGCCAGCCGGATGGCGGCGTTAACCCCGAGGAATCGAATCGGCTCCGGTTCCCACTTGCGGGCCCGATGTTGAGTCCAGGGAAGACCGATCAGTGGCGACTCCCGGCTCAGCACCAAATCGACCAGGGTGCGGGCGGCGAGATTGGAAGCCACTACCCCCTCCCCAACGTAGCCGCCGGCATAACCCATGCCGCGCAACCGGTCGAACACCACGGCCGGACGCCAGTCGCGGGGTATGGCCACGGCTCCGCCCCAGGCGTGGGTGATCCGGGCGTCGGCCGTCCCCGGGAAAAGTGAGCGGAGGATGGCAGCCACCGCATCGTGGACCCGGGGCTGGCGGTCGAGGGACGCGTTGACCGCCGATCCAAAGTGGTAACGCCCTCCTCGGCCCCCGAAGGCCAGGCGGCCATCGGCGGTTCGTTGCCCATATATGACGAGATGACGGGCGTCGTTGAACACCTCCCGGCGGTGGAACCCCATTTGGTCCCAAAAATCGACGCCCAGTGGTTCGGTGGCCACCATCAACGAGTAGATGGGTAGGTAGGTGCGCCGCTCCCCGGGCAGATCACGGGTAAAGGCTTCGGTGCAGCGCAGCACCACCCCGGCCGAGACCGTTCCCCCGCGGGCGCTGACCAGGCCCGGCTCCAGCGCCTCCACCCGGGTTCCCTCGAAGATGGCAACTCCTTTGGCTTCCACCGCCCGGGCCAGGCCACGCACTAGCCGGGCGGGATGGATGGCGGCAGCATGGGGTGTGTAGAGCGCCCCTTGCGAACCGGCTACCTGAGCGACGGCATCGATCTCCTGGGGTCCAAGCCACCGGTAGTCGTCCTCCCCCAATCCCCAGGACCGCTGATGCTGCAGTTCGTGCTGAAGCCGGACGAACTGGGCGTTGTTGGTGGCAAAAGTGAGGATGCCACCTTTGGCGAATTGGCACTCGATCCCTTCCCCCGCGGTCACCTTGGCGATCTCGTCGACCGCGTCGAACATCAGCCTGAGCAAACGCTGGACCGGCTCTTTGCCGTGGCGCTGAGCCATCCGCCGGCGGTTACCGGCGATTTCCCCGGTGGCCCATCCTCCATTTCGTCCCGAGGCCCCGAAGCCGGCCACTTCCGCTTCCAGCAGCACCACCTTCAGATCGGGTTGGAGAGTGGCCAGGTAGTAGGCGGTCCAGAGTCCAGTGAACCCGGCTCCGATGATGGCGACGTCAGCCTGGGTGCTGCCTTCGAGTGGAGGACGGGGAACGAAGTCGTCGCCGGCAGTGTCGTGCCACAGGCTGAGGGTCTGATACACGGTCAGTCGGCTTCATCGAGATGGGAGGGAAGGGTGCCGGCTTGGGCTAACGCCTCCCGAAGCGATTCCCGGAATGCCTCCAGGGTGACTGCCACGTCGTCCATGGTGTGGGCAGCACAGATGAACCAGGGTTCGCGGGCGTCGATGCAGGGCATCACTCCCCGATCGATCATCCCCTCCACAACAGCTCCATAAAGCCGGGCATTGTGGGGGGCGATGGCGCGATAGTCGACCGGGCGTCCCTCCCCGAGGTAGATAGAGAACATGGCCGGGTGCCCCAAGACCATTCCTTCCACTCCCGTCTCCGCCAGGATCGCCCCCAGGCCCTCCATCAGGCTCCGACCCACCTTCTCGATGCGGGCGTAGGCATCGGTGTGCTGGAGGCGGTCGAGGGTGGCGGAGGCAGCGGCGACGGCGACGCCGTTGCCCGAATAGGTCCCTGCTTGGGCGATACCACCCCCGGCCCAACCCTCCACCAAGGTGTCGCTCAATGCGATCGCTGCCACCGGAAACCCGTTGCCGAGGGCCTTGGCGTAGGTGGCGATGTCGGGCACCACCCCAAAGGTCTCCACCGCCCCACCCAGAGAAAGGCGGAATCCGGTCTTGACCTCGTCGAAGATGAGGACAGCGTCGTATTCACTGCAACGGACCCGCAGCCGCTCGAGGAACCCGGGCTCGGGAAGGATGCCGAAGGCATTGCCGGCCATCGGCTCCGTGATCACCGCCGCGATCTCGTGCCCGTGATCATCGAAGAAGTCGTCCACGGCGTCGAGGTCGTTGAAGGGAAGCGTTCGCACATAGGTCCGAATCGAGTCAGGAATCCCCGATGAAGCCTGATAGGGAATGGGACGGAGGCGGGAACCAAGGTGAGCGGGAGGTGCCCCGGCGGTGGTGAAGAGGAGATAGTCGTGGGTGCCGTGGTAATGCCCCTCGAACTTCACCACCAGGTCGCGCCCGGCCCAGCCGCGGGCCAAGCGCAGGGCGTGCATGGTGGCCTCGGTCCCGGTGTTGGTGAAACGGATCTTCCCCGCCCACTTGATGGCCCCCAGAATCGCCTCGGCCGCTTCCACTTCGCGGCGCTGGGTCATGGCGAAGGTGGTGCCGTCACGAGCCGCAGCGGTCACCGCCTCGGTGACGAAGGGGTCGGCGTGGCCGAGGATGATGGGGCCCCAAGCGCACTGGTAGTCGATGTAGCGCTTGCCGTCCATGTCGTAGACGTGTCCGCCTTCGCCCCGGGCGATAACGAGGGTGTCGTCGTCGCCGAGGTATCGAAAGCCGCTGGAAACCCCGTTGACCAGAGCGGCGCGGGCACGGGTGAACCAGTCTGCAGTGAGAGGGCCTTGCATGCTCATAGGAGAACTCTTCCTCCGGGGGGCGAAAGCCAGGGGTGGGCGGCGAGGCTAGCTGACGGCTTTTGCTGCGGCCACTAGCGTCTCTCCCCAACGAGGAGGATCCATGACCACCGATCTCAAGCTCTTCATCGCCGGGGAATGGACCGACGGAACCGGCTCCGAGAGCTACCAGTTGCGGTCCCCGGCCACCGGCGAGCACCTGGCCAACGTGCCCATCGCCAGCCAAGCCGATGTCGATCGGGCGGTGGCGGCGGGTCAGGCAGCGTCGGAGGAGATGCGTCACTGGTCGGCCTTTGAGCGGGCCGAATTGTGTCTGCGCGCCTACGAGATCTGGCAGCAGCGGGTGGAGGAGGTGGCCCGCATCCTCACCCTCGAGCAAGGCAAGCCTTACAAAGCCGAGGCGATCGACGACATCGCCGAGTCGGGTGATTATCTCCATATCGCCGCCGAAGACGCCAAACGCCTCAAAGGCGACCTGATCCCGACCACCGAGAGGAACCGCCGCATGTTCACGGTGCGCCGCCCGGTGGGAGTGTGGGCGGCGATCACCCCCTGGAACTTCCCGGTGATGATTCCGATGGAGACGGTGGGGCCGGGCCTCGCTACCGGCAACGCGGTGGTGGTCAAGCCGCCCCTCAACACCTGCTGGGCCATGCTCGAAGCGGCCCGGGCCATCGAAGAGGCGGGTTTCCCGCCCGGTGCCCTTTCCGTTATCCCCGGAGACCGGGAAATCGGCGAGTGGCTGGTCACCCATCCCGGCGTAGGGGGGATCAGCTTCACCGGCTCCTCCGAAACCGGGAAGCGGATCGTGTCGATGATGGGGCTGAAACGCTCGATCATGGAGATGTCGGGGAACGGACCCTTGATCGTGGCGGGCGACGCCGACGTCGAAGCTGCTGCGGCCGCCGCCGTCTACGGCGCCTACTACAACGCCGGACAGGTCTGCACCGCCACTGAACGGGTGATCGTGGTG
>DATEDX010000262.1:0-3246 GCA_035281425.1 Acidimicrobiia bacterium | reverse complement strand
CTCTTGGGAGTGCTGCCCGCTGGGGCGGTGGCAATCGGGCTGGGGGTGGCCGCCTCCCGCCAACCCACCGACGCCGAGGTTCGGTTTCTCCCAACCCGGCTGGCGCTCTTAGCCCTGGTGGTGGGGATCGGCTTCGTCTTCGATGATCCCGCCGCTCCCCTTACCGATCCTCTGCCCGTTCCGTTGCGGGGCCGGCGGGCGATCCGGGCCGCCATCGGCCTCTCCGCCCTCACCGTGTTTTCAGTTCCGGTCTTCTTCCTCGCCGCCCAAGGCATGGACCCAGTTTGGGTGCTGCCCACACCACCCTCGACGGTCCCTGTGATCCAGCCGGAAGAGGACACGTTGGCAGCCGACCAACCGCAACCGCCGCCCCCGTTTCCCATAGGTCGGCTGGCCTTGGAGGCCCTGACCATGACCGGCCTGGCCCTCGGCGGCGCCGCTGTGGTCATCCGGCGGGGCGAGCTCGAACCGGGGCGGATGGTGACGGGGATGATCCTCGTCACCTATGCCGTCACCTTCCTCATCCCCGAGCCCCATCGCCCCTGGGCCAACCCCGGGGGCGCCGGCTGGGTCAAGGTCGCCTCCTGGTGGTGGTCGGCGGCGCTGGCCTTCACCTTCATCACCATCGTCCTCAGCTGGGACGCCCGCTTCTCCCGTGGGTTTTGGCGCGCCCGGATCGGGCTATAGCCCGATCCGGGCGCGCCAAAACGGGAGGGAACGGGAGGGGACTGGGAAGCTGCCATTATCTAGCGGCCATGTCCGATGCCGACCCCCAGGCAGCCGAGCGGATCGAGGAGCTGCGCCAGCAACTCCGCTATCACGGCTACCGCTACCACGTCCTCGACGAACCCGAGATCTCCGACGCCCAATACGACGCCCTTCTTCGGGAGCTGATCCGACTGGAGGAAGAGAATCCCCTCCTCATCACCCCCGACTCACCCACCCAGCGGGTGGGGGGACCGGTGGCCGACCTCTTCGCCCCGGTCCAGCATCTCCGGCCCCTCTTTTCGCTCGATAACGTCGAAACCACTGCCGAACTCGACGCTTGGCAGCAACGGATGATTCGTCAACTGGGACGGCAGCCCGACGGCTTCTCCTGCGAGCTCAAGATCGACGGATTGGCGGTGGTGCTGGTATACGAAGATGGCATTTTCGTCCGTGGCGCCACCCGCGGTGATGGCATCACCGGCGAGGACATCACCGCCAACCTTCGCACCATTCGCTCCGTCCCCCTTCGCCTGATCGGGGAGGCCCCTGAGCTCCTGGAAGTCCGTGGTGAGGTCTACATGCCCTACTCCGCCTTTGAGGAACTCAACCGCCGCCAGACCGAGGCCGGGTTGAGAATCTTCTCCAATCCACGCAACGCCGCCGCCGGATCCGTTCGGCAAAAGGACCCCGGGATTAGCGCTTCCCGCGATCTGGGGGTGTGGGTCTACCAGGTGGGCCTGCTGGAGGGTGGGCCTTCACTGCCCCGTCACTCCGAGCAGATGCAGTACCTGGCAGATCTCGGGCTCAGGGTTAACCCGGCGTCGGCGGCGGTCCCTGACCTGGACGAAGTCAAGGCCTATATAACCGGGAGCGAAAAGGGCCGCCACGATCGGGACTATCAGACCGACGGGGTGGTGGTCAAGGTCGACTCGCTGGCCGATCAGGCCGCCCTGGGGTACACCTCCCACGCTCCCCGCTGGGCGGTGGCGTTCAAGTTCCCAGCCGAGGAGCAGGTCACCCGTCTCAACGACATCCAGATCAACATCGGGCGTACCGGTGCTGCCACTCCGTTCGCGGTTCTCGAACCGGTTTTCGTGGGAGGGGCCAAGGTGTCGTTCGCCACCCTCCACAACGAAGATGAGCTCCGCCGCAAAGATGTCCGCATCGGCGACCAGGTGATCGTCCGCCGGGCCGGCGATGTAATCCCCGAGGTCGTCGGGCCGGTGGCTTCGCTTCGCACCGGGGAGGAAAGAGAGTGGGTGATGCCCACCTCGTGCCCATTCTGCGGGAATCCCATCGTTCGCCCTGAGGGGGAGAAGGTGGCCCGCTGTACCGGTGGATTCAGCTGCCCCTCCCGGGTCAGAGAGTGGCTGTTCCATTTTGCCTCCCGGGGAGGGCTCGACATCGAAGGCCTCGGTTACAAGACCATCGACCTGTTGCTCAAAGAGAAGTTGATCGAAGACCCGGCCGACATCTTCCTCCTTAAACCCGAGCAGTTGCTTGGCTATGAAGGCTGGGGGGAGGTTTCGGTCAACAATCTCATGCGTGGGATCGACGCCGCCCGTCACCGACCGGTAGCCCGATTATTGATGGCGCTCGGCATCCGCCACGTCGGGGGAACGGTGGCCCGGCTGCTCGCCCGCCGCTACCGCAGTCTCCCCAGGCTGATGGAGGCCTCCGAAGCGGACATCGCCGCCATCGAGGGGGTGGGACCGGTCATCGCCGCCTCGGTGCGGGAGTGGTCACTTGACCCCGATAACCGGGCCTTGGTGGAAAAGTTGGGTGCGGCCGCGGTCAGCCTGGAAGACGAAGTGGAAGACACCGAGGCTGCCGGCGACCTCCTGGCAGGAGTGACGGTGGTGATCACCGGAACCCTCTCGGACATGAGCCGGGAGGCGGCCGAGGCGGCGGTGGTGGCGCGGGGCGGCAAGGCCACCAGCAGCGTCTCCAAGAAGACAACGGTGGTGGTGGCCGGAGAAGGGCCTGGCGCTAGCAAGATCACCAGAGCTCAAGAGCTCGGCATCGAGGTAATCGATGAGGCTGCGTTCAAGCGCATGCTGGAGGCAGGAATCCGATGATCGGACGCGTTGGCTTGATGGCTCCGATGGTGGTGGTGGCCTGCAGCGGCAACGGAGGTGGGGGAGGGTTGGACTTCCCGGTGGAGACGCCCGAGGACCGAGGGGTGGCCCACCTCACCCAGGAGGAGGTGGCAGCCGTCGAGGCGGGCACGCAAGCGCCTCCCGACTACAGCTCAGTGCCTGCCACTTCGGGTACCCATGCTCCCAACTGGGCGCCGTGTGGCATCTACCGGCAGCAGGTCCCGGAGATGTACGTGGTGCACACCCTTGAACACGGGGCGGTGGTCGTGTATTACCGGCCGGCCGAGGTGAGCGGGGAGGCGCTAGCGGGTCTGGAAGACCTGGCCCGCGACTTCTCCACCCACATCGTCGTCATGCCCTACCCGGAGATGGCATCCCCGGTGACTTTGGTCGCCTGGGGACACTTGGCGGCCCGGTCGGCACTGGATCTCGACGAAGT
>DATEDX010000261.1:0-22025 GCA_035281425.1 Acidimicrobiia bacterium | reverse complement strand
GAGGAAGGTTGTGCTTGTCGATCCAAAGAATTCCATCGGTGGCGATGTTTTCGAACAAGAGCCCTGAGTCTTTGGCGTTGGCGTGCAGCAGCACCGCCTGTCCCCCCTGGTTCTCCTGGAGAACCATGTTGCTGTAGCGGTAGGGATTCCGGTAGGCGCCGTGATGGATTCCGCCCCGGGCGTTTCGATAGGCAACCGAAGCCTCGAGGAAGTGCTTGTTGTTGGTGTTCTGCCACACGATGTAGCCGTGGCCTTGGTTGTTGTGACTGACGTTCCGACGGAAGTCCCATGCCTGAATCGAATCGCCCTCGCCGCCCGGCCACCAAAAGCCCCCTGAGTCCGACTGGCCCTGCACGCAAACCGCAGCACAATCGATCGCCGCCGATCCTGTGGCTCCTCCCAGCTGGAATCCAGCCAGGCGATTTTTCTCCTCGCCGCTCGATCCTCGGAAGATCAAAATCGCCAAGCACTTCTCATACCGGATGTCGGCCGACTGGTTTCCAGGACCTTCGTCCCACCAATAGGCACGCTTGGTGATCCGGTAGGCCACGCAATCCCGGAATTTGACCCCATGAGACCCATGGGGTACGAAGGCTCGATTGGGGGAGTTCATTACCACGACACCTTCGACCAGGCTGCCCCGGACGCTATTTCCGTTGAGGTGAAAGTGAATCGGGTAGAAACCAAGTTCGCCTCCTCCACAGCCGTCCAATCGGATGTAGCGAAGCACCGAGGGTCCCGCGCCTTCGTGGAGCATGATCCTCGACAGATTCTTGATGTTGATGCTGCGGGTCAGATTTGCCACCTCGGCCTGCAATACCCGGCCGTCGATCAACTTGACCCCAGCCGGGGCCTTGATGCTTCCCCAACCGCCACCCCACTTACCCTCGCTCGGTTGATAGGCACCGATAGCCGTTGGGGCGATCGCCACCACATCGCCGTTAGCCCACCCACTAACCGAGTCGCCCACCCGCGCCCACCCGGTCTTGGCTTTTCCTACCAGTTGTAGGCGGCCACCCCCATGAACCATTATCTGATGGCCCCCGCCATCGAGGGTGAACGTGTCAATCCCGGTCAGGGTCCCTTCGACCATGAGATCCCCGGTGAGAGTGACGTCTCCAACGATCTTGGCCACCGTTCCGGGAGGAATCGTGAGCGGGCCGATCGAGCCCTTCAACTCCATGCTGGCTGCCGCCGGCTGAGTGGTCGTGCCCGTGGTGCTCGGTTCCTGCCCTGACGATGTCGAGGTGGTGGTGGTGTCAGAGGACTCGGAAGTGGCGGTAGTCGAGGAGTCAGCGCCACCAGGAGTGCTCGTGGTCGATGACCCTGTAGTTGAGGCACTGGCCGTGGTGGACGTGGCGCCATGGGCATGATCCTCAAGCCCGGGTGGCGTTAACGGGGGACCATTTCGCCGAGCTGTGATCTGGGAGCCCAACACGGTGGCACCGTTGTCTCGCGACGCTTGGGTGTAGAGCGACCGAACTGCCCCGGTCATGCCGGCGATGATCGACACTCCGCCCAGGCGCCTAAGCAGGTCGCGCCTCGTCAACTTCATGGGTTACCCCCACTCACATCGATTGCACACCCACCCCCAATGCGGGGTCGCCTCCCGAGGTCGGCGAGTGTACCTGCGGCTCCTGAGGTTGTCCAAGGTCGCTGGCACGTGACGGATGGGGGTCGTGGCAAGATCTTCCTCCATGTCTCCGTTTCCGGGGACATACTCAAGATCGGCCAGTTCTCACGCCTCTTTAGAGCATTGAGTCTGGAACCAAATCTTTGCGAGGTCGCGCCCCGTAAGTTCGGATGCCAGTTCGATTTCATCCCGGTAAAGAAGCTCGAGGCGCCGGCGAATGTCTGGGGAGAGCGGGATATAACCTCTTCCCCGCCTGACGTTGATGCCGGCGGCGAGGCGTGCCATGGGTGATGGCAGCCGCTTAGCCAGCCTCCGCAATGTCAACGACCTGAACTCGGTGTACTCATTAACGACGACCCCGGCAAAGGTGTTGGGGAGCGGTGCCAGGTTGAGGTGGCCGCAAGCTTCAGTTACCACATCGTCGGGATCCGACTCGAGGTCCTCGAACAGAAGCACCTTGAGTGCTTGACGTGGGAAGCGGTCGAGCAGGTAACGCAGCTGGCGGTCATAACGACCTCGATCCGCATAGGAAAATGTCGTTGCACTCTCGGCCGACAGCGCTAGCCGCGCCGGTTCCGCCTGCAACGCCTCAACAAAGTCAAGAGACTCCTTCCCGCGAGACCGGTTGTGCCAGTAATGGGAGTATGCCCTGGCAACTGGGTTCCTAAGGATGGCAATCAATTTCACATCGGGAAGCAAATGCACCATCCGGTCCACAGCGATCCGGTCATACATGTAATTAGGCGTGGCTTCCCCTACCTGAACTTTGTCTTGGGCACCTGAAAACTGTTGCTCGTACCAGTCGACGCCACGCTCATAATGATGATCAAAGAAGTGCAGCTCCTTAGGCTGGGAAATGAAGATGTCCGGGTGGCGCCGGAGATAATGAACAAGGGAGGAGGTGCCTGATCTCATCGCCCCAACGATCAAGAAAGTGGGCATGCGGACCTGTACTGACAACTAAATCACTCCCTGGGCTCTGCCTGCCGTTGACCGGCGACGCGAATAACGATCTCCTTCTCGACCATGAACTACTGCCAGCCAGGTTAGGGGCTTGAGTTTAGGAAGAGAAAACCTGTTAGCGTGACCCTCGACGGCTCAGAACGGAGAGGGCGGAATCGTGAAGGTGGTGAGCGTGGCCGAGCAGGGTCAAGCGGCCGCAGCCGAACCAATCGTGGCAACCCGACACGGACGATATCGGTCGATTATCAAGGCATTTCTGCGTATCGACATCATCGACGACATCTCCTATCCGCTGCCCTTCTTGATTCAGCAGCTGACTGTCCTCATCCCGATTGTTTCCACCTTTTTTATCGGTCAACTCGCCGATGGGTCCCCACGATCTGCTGACTTCGGTGGCGACTACTTCACGTTTGCGCTGGTGGGCTTGTCGTCGGTGGCAGTCATGCAGGGAGCGTTGAGCGGCTTTGGAGTTGCATTACAACGCGCCCAGGAGCGCGGCAATCTGGAAACTCTGTTTGTCGAGCCGGTGCCCTGGGCCGGGTTGCCCTACCTCATGAATATCTGGAGGGCACTCCTAGCAGTTGTCAACGGGGCCGTCTTGCTAGGCCTTGGCTGGTTGCTCGGAGCGGAGTATCGTGCTTCAGGGTTCCCGGCTTTCGCATCCTTGTTACTTCTCGGCGTGCTTTCTAGCCAGGCGGTGGGAGTGGTGGCATCCGCCTTCTTGATCCTGGCCAAGAAGTCACGCCCTCTGGTCTTGTTGTACGGGTTGGCGGCATCGATCTTCGCCGGATCGGTGTTTTCAGTATCACAGCTGCCTCCATGGCTACAGGTCTTCAGCTGGGCGGTCCCCCACACCTATGTCGTGAATGCCGCCCGTGCTCAATTGATGGTGGAACCAACCACCTTCACCATCCCGTACACAACTGCCTTGATCTACCTAGTTGCCTTCAATGCCATCGTCCTCGGCCTGGGGACATGGATGTTTCACCGCTCGGTGCAATATGCCCGGAAGATGGGCATGTTGAGCGGCTATTAGGGCCTGGTGGGGCAGCCCCCGCTTCAGTATCACCAGCCATGACCTTACGGAACAAGATCCCTCGTCCCTGGCTACGCCGGCTTACCTCCGCCCGCCACGCTCTGAGACTTCCCACCGGTGCCTGGCGCAGCCTGCCCGACTTCCTGATCATCGGAGCTCAACGCGCTGGGACCAGTTCGCTCTACCGGTACTTGGCGGGTCATCCAGACATCGTCGCCTCATCCCGCAAAGAGACGGAATATTTCTCGGGTCGTTACTCACAAGGACTGAACTGGTATCGAGCTCACTTCCCCCTTCGACTGCACTACTGGATCAATCCTCGGATGCTGACCTTCGAGGCCACGCCGGACTACCTCCTTCATCCGCTGGCTGCGGAGCGAGCATGCCTGGTCGTCCCCCATGCCCGTATCGTCGTACTCCTGCGGGACCCCGTGGCTAGGGCGTACTCCCATTTTCGCCATATGCGCCGGCTCGGTTTCGAGCAGCTCGACTTTCCCGCCGCCTTGAGAGCGGAGGATGAACGGATTGCCGGCGATTTGCGGCGCCTCGAGAGTGAGCCGGAATACCGACCCGTAAACCTCCTTCGATTCTCCTACCGGCTCCGGGGGCGTTATGCGGAGCAGCTCCAGCGCTGGTGGGCTCGATATGAGCGTGAAAGGCTACTGGTGTTGTCGAGCGAAAGCTTCTACCGCGATACCGAAAAGGAGTTCGCCCGGGTCATCCAGTTCCTTGAACTTCGTAGCTGGCAGCCTCACCGCTTTGAGAATGTGAGTGAACCCTCCTCGCGAGTGAACAACGCACCTCTCGATCCGATTATTGCTCAAGAACTCGCTTCCTACTTCGACGAGCCCAATCGAGCTTTGTTCGAGTTAATCGGTGCTGATCTGGATTGGCAACGATGACTGCATCGACGGCTCGATGATTGATTCCCTGATCGCCTTCATCACACATCCCGGCTGGCAGCTGGGGTTGTTACCAGGCATTGCCGGTCTCTTGCTCGCAGCCCCACTTATTGTCGGCCAGCGCAAGTACGGCCAGATCGGATGGATCCTCGCTCTAGTGGGTGCCGTGGCGCTGATCCGGACCACCGGATTGGGCTGGGGGCTGTCAGCGGCTACGGCGTCGACACTGTTGGGAGGACAGATTGCCGGCCGCCAGAGCCGGGTCGGAGGTTTAGCCCTTGCCCTGTTGGGGTGTACCGTCCTGGCATTGGCCGCCACCGACCTTGCTTGGTGGGCGGTCGCCCCGATCCCGTTTCTGGCCGTACTCGGAGGATGGCGCGCTGCTTACACCGAGGAAGAAGGTGGGCACAACTTGACGCCGCTCCTCGTCCTCATCTCGGCCTTCGGAATCGCCATCGGGGTCCCCGAGGTGAGCCATCCCCTGGCGCTGCTCAGTGCGCTGCTTCCCTTGGGAGTGGCCGCCCTTTTGTTCCCGAAAGCCCGTCTGGGTTGGGCGGGATCGATGGCCTTAGTACTTTTGCTCGTCTTTACCGTCGCGATGAGTGCGCCTCAGACACCAGGGGCAGTCGTTGGGGGCTGGGCCACCTTCGGCCTGCTAGGTGCCGGACGCCTTGCCCGGCGCCTACCCCGACCTGCCATCGTCCTTATCCATGGAGCATGGGTGCTTTATTGCAGCCGTATCGTTGGCGTACGGACATCGTTTGAGGAGGCAGTCGCCCTATTAGCAGTCGGGTGCGCAGTCGGGGTGATACTACTCATGGTCTACGTGCGCAGCCCACGGGTAAACAGCGATGCATAGAGTCACAACAGAAGGGACACTTTGATGGACGTGAGACTACCCAATGGAGCTCTCTTAGCGGCTGTGATCGCTGCATTCGTCCTCGCTTCCTGTGACCCTCCGCCGCCTGAAATCACTTCGGCCAACTTCGAACAAGGCGCGCTCGCTGATTTGGACCTGAATCAGCCGACCGCCATGACCATCGGTACTGATGGCCGTTTGTATATTTCGGAACTCGAAGGGCGAATATTGGCTATCACTCTCGA
This sequence comes from Acidimicrobiia bacterium, assembly GCA_035281425.1. GTDB lineage: Bacteria > Actinomycetota > Acidimicrobiia > Spongiisociales > ZC4RG35 > JAICND01. Next base: position 16,387 of record DATEDX010000261.1, on the reverse strand, counting down.
TCCATCCGGACGCACGGCTCGAGAGATCGAGGAAATAGCTAATGCCGAGGACTTCAATCAAATCCTAGGGATTACTGCCGACCCGACGACGAGTGAGACCCGGATCTACGTCTCGCATAACTTCGTCAACGGAACGGCCCCGCACCCCTTCCCCAACGAAATCATTCGTTTGGCGGCTCCCGATTTCGTTGCTGAGACCGTCATTTCAGGTCTGCCGGTATCGGGACATAATCACGGAACCAACGCTCTGGCGTTTACTGAAGACGGCCGGCTCTTGATCGCCCAGGGCGGCACTACCTCGACCGGCGCGCCCAGCGACGCCAACGACCGACGCTGGTTGGATTGGGATGAAACGCCCCTCTCGGGAGCGTTCCTGGTCGCCGACGTCCAAAGGGACGGATTCGACGGCAACGTGACTTACGACAGCAATCTCGCCGCCTCGACCACCAACCAGGTTACGGGTGATGTCAGAGTGTTCTCTCCCGGCCACCGCAACACGTACGGATTTGTGGTTCACACCAACGGCAACGTGTACAGCCTTGACAACGGCTCCTCGGAGCCGGTAGCCCGATCAATCGACTGCGATACCTTGGGGCCGCCGCCGGAGAATGACCCCGACCAACTCAACCTGGTGGTTGAAGACGGCTATTACGGGCATCCCAATCGAAACCGCGGTAGGAGCGACCAACGCCAATGCGTGTATCGAGATCCCGCCCAGGAAAACAACGAAGAGAACATGCTGCGGCTGGTTCCGCCTAGTTCCAACGCCATCATCGAGTTCCGGGGTTCCGATTTTGGGGGTGAATGGAACGGCGACCTGGTCTATGCCTGGTGGTCGGGGGGTGAGGTGCGGCGGTTACTGCTTTCTTCCGACGGTGCGTCGATCGAAGGGGAAGAGGTCATCACCAGCGGTCTGTCCCTGCCTCTCGCCATGGTGCAACACCCTGAAACCGGCATCATCTATGTCGCCGAGTTCGGGTCGGGCACCGTCACCTTCTTGGCTCCGGCGGGATGAACTCCGAGTCCGGCGACGGACGGATCCCCATCGTCTACGTGACGGCTCGATATCCACCTATGGCTTCCTCGGGAACCTACCGGGTGGAAGCTGTTCAACGATTCCTGCCCGACCATGGCTTCGAAGTCACCGTTGTCACGATTCCCCCTTCCTGGGTCCGTCAACAGTCCGGAGTAACTTCTCTCCAGGTGGGGTCCGGACCCCCAGTAGTGCAGCCAACTGCTCCTAGCGATCGCTTCCTACAGACTGCGGCCGCGATCCCCGGGCTCCGCTGGGTACTCCGCGAGGCGCTGATCCCGGACCTCTTGACTCCCTGGGCCCGGTACGTGGGAAGAAGACTCGAACTAGGGGTGGTGGCACCCTCTATGGTCTATGCCACCGGTCCCCCTTTTGGCGCCCTGGTGGCGGCGCAAGGAATGGCTGATCGGCTTGGGATCCCTCTCATCCTGGAAGTGAGAGATCCGCCCAGCTTCAACCGAAGGCTTAGAACTCGCTCCCGCTTCACTCGGTGGCGAATGTTGCAGTTCGAAAGGAAGTACTTGGGCAAAGCGGATGCGGTCATCACTGTCACCCGCGGAACCCGGAGGCGGTTACTTGAGCTCCATCCCCCTCTCGACCCTGGGAGGATTTTTGTTGTTACCAATGGCTATCCCGAGACTGACGTTGATCCGAGGTTGTCGGGCCGCGATTGGAGCAAGTTCACCGTAGCCTACGTCGGCAGTTTCCAAGGGGGTGAGGCCAAAGGGAGCACCTTCACGCCGGAGATTTTGATCCCAGCCCTGAGGCAGCTACCGGCAGACCAAACCCGGCTTCGGATCGTAGGTCCGATTACCGCTTCGCAGCGAGCGAGACTTGGCGATGCCGGTAACGACTTGATCGAGGTCGTAGGGCCGGTGCTCCGAACCCAAGCCCTCGCAGAAATGGCAGCCGCCGACATGGTATTAGTACTCGCCGAAGACGACCCCTGGTGGATCGGCCGGAAGGTCTTCGAGGCGATGGCGTACTCCAGCCGGATCCTTGCCGTGGTTCCGCCCGGCGATGCCGCCGACTTGCTCGCCCAAAGCGAGCAAGCCCACCTCGTCCACCTCGATGAGCTGCATCGCCTTCCCGAGGTTGTATCGGCCACATTTCGTGAGTGGCAAGATGGAATCAAGCCCTTACCACCGCGGGTGCGGGGGCTCCAGACTGATAAGAGCTGTGTCGCACAAATCGCCGAGGTACTGAACTTCGCCCTCGGCGATTCAGGCGTCGATCGTTAGCTCTTGGGTGTGGTCGGTGGCCGACACGCCTGATCGGTCGCCGCCACCAATCGCGTAGAGGCGATCCGCGATCACCCCGTAGGCGGGATGATGGACACCGACCGGCATCTCGGCCACCCGGGCCCAAGTGTCTGTGGCGGGATCGTATGCGTTGACGGCCTGGTAGGTGAGGAAGCTGCGCCCAGCAGCACCGGTGGGGGTCGGCGCCGGCCCCTCTCCCCCAAATACGACCACCCGACCGTTTATAGAAACAACACCGCCGGCGCTTTCGGGTACGGGGAGCCGGCTACCGAATTTCCACTCCCTGGTTTCTAGGTCAAGCCCTTCAACCACCGGTGTCGAGCTGACCCGCCGACCGTCGCCCCGGCCACCCACAACCCAGAACACGTTGTCGATGACGACTCCGGCAACGTGATCGCGCCCGGTGGGAAGCGCGGTCGAGAGCACCTCCCACTTGTCAGCAGACGGATCGTAGGTAAACACATCCTGGGCCGATGGAGTGCCTTCGGCCTCGCTTCTTCCTCCCGTGCAAAAGATCCGGGAGCCGTCGGTACCTACTGCCATAGCCCCTCGGGGCCGAGGCAAGTCGGCCCGCCGTTCCCATGCCCCGGCCCCGGCCCGGAGAACCCAGACATCCCCGCGGGATGTTCCGATATCGCCGGTGTATCCGCCTATTGAGAAAACGGCCTCATCCACCGAGACGAAGCTGACATGATCGAACGCATGGGGTAGATCGGGGGCCCGGGCGAAGGTGTCGCTCGAGGGGTCGTACCACCACATTTCTGTCACACCGTCGCTGTGGGGAACGGTCTGATCGGTGGGGGCGACTCCGTCGACCTTGAGCTCACCGACCATCCCGACGTCAGCGTGCCCACCGATCGAACAGAAGTAGACAGCAGGCTCGCGAAAGACGGCGATGACTTCCTGCGATTCCCCCGGTCTGGCCCGGACATAGACGCCCGCACTTGGTATTACGAAGTCGTGGTCGACGGCCCCGCTGTTGTGGAAGATGATCCGGACGGGAACCCCCGACGGCACATCAAGCTCGTCGGGTGTGAAGCCGAACTCCCTGCTATCAATCTCGACTGTTAGCTGGGGTGGGCCCAATGCTTGCTGGCCTTCACCTTCCCGTAAGTTGACACCACGGCGATCACCCATCACCAATAGTCGCGAGCCCGAGGGCGAACCACTATGGGCGTGGCGAACAAATGGCGCCGGCGTCCGCGTCCGCCAAGTCGAGGTCAGGAACGGCCCAATCTCCTCCGAGACGGAACATGCCCCGAGCAAGTTCCCCATGCCCAGGACCGCCGCCCCATATGCGGCGTTACGCAAGAACTGACGCCGGGTAAGCGCACAGCAGGCTGGAGCGCGCGGTGCCTTGGTCACGGGGCCGAGCTGACCGCCTCCGACCTATCCCGCCGGAGTCGGGCCAGGATGACCCCCAAGGCCAGGCCAACTCCGGCCATTCCTAGTTGATGGAAACCGTCCCCTACCAGCCGATCGGGAAAGAAGTCCCAGCCCAGCCTGGCGATGATGAACGGCGCCACGGCCAGCACGGCCGAAGGAGCAGCGAGGACCAGAACCACCAACCAGGCAGTCAGAGCGTTGCCTTCCAATGCGAACTTGATCATCAACACCACCACAACCGCCAAAGCCAATAGCAGCAATCCGTGCAAGAACAACGGCTCAAAGAGGAACGGGAAGTCATTCTCCCGGGCCCGCCGCAGCTCCTCATATGCGAAGAAAAGGGCACCAGCCACCAGGCCTAACCCGATGACGGCAATGGCACGCGTCTTACCGCCAGATCCCGACAATTTTCCTCACCACCCTTGCGATTGCCCTAAGTCTGGCCACTCCCAGTGCTCACAGTATAGGTAGCTCACGACCATTCCCAAAGGGCCGATACTCCCAGCAACTCCTCCAGCTTGGCCACATCCTCACGGAGAGTGATCCCAACCGGCTCGGGGACCATCTCTTCGGAGCTGGCGAGAAGCTCCCGATACCCTTCGTCGGCTCTCAGCAACATCCGCCGCCCCCATTTCCGCAGCGGCGATGGGAACCGGCGTAGAGGGCGATCAAGGCCGCGTTCCCAAAGCCACAACAGCGGTCTGGTGAACTTCTCTTTGCCCTCTGTCACATTCAACGCTTGGTCAGGCCGTTGCGTCGATGGCAAGTTGAGGTGGGCCAGCACCAAGTCCCACCCCGGGGAGGGCCGTCCGACCAGATCTTCCATTCGGATGGCCAAGACCTGTTCACGCGGAAACCGCTCCAAGAACGGACCCAGCGCTCGGGAATAGAGACTGTATCGAACGTAGGGGTTGCCAGGCACCGAGACGGCTTCCTCCATTCGAGCGTGCTCACGTGAGCGCTGAACCTCGTGCCGGTAATGCGATCGCAAACGCTCGAGCGGATGACGCATCACATAGATGAGCCGAGCACGTGGAATTACATCGAACATCCGCTCTGCAACGGTGTCCGCCAGCCGGGGATCCGTGTACGAGGCCGAGGCTTCACCTACGAGCATCCCCCTCGGCGCATCAGAAAATAGCTCCTCGTACCACCTCAGTCCATGGTCCCAGCGGTCATCGCGAGAAAAGAAGTGAGGTTCCTTCATGACAGGCACGAAGACTCCATCCACCGTGCCCAGCCAGGCGAACAAGCTGGTGGTGGCCGACTTCATCGCACCGACGATCACGAAGTCTGGGAGCCTCACTTGGGGGTGCGCACTTGCCACAGTCCAACCTCTCTATCTGGGCGAAAAACTGCCCCATGTTGGTTCCCGCTGCCGACGACTAGCCTACGAGAGGGGCCCGATTCACCAAGAAATGACTGCTCAACCACCCGTACTCGTTCGCGATCTCATCAAGATTTACCGCCCTTCACCGCCCTGGATGCGGCTGTTGGTCCGGTCCAACATCAAAGAGCCCGTAGTGGCGCTGGCGGGGATCAGCCTGGCGGTGGAACCCGGTGAGATCCTGGCATTGGTGGGCCCCAACGGAGCCGGCAAAAGCACCACATTCCGGGTCCTTATCGGCCTCACCTCGCCCACCTCGGGCACCGCCCAGGTAATGGGCTATGACTGCAATAGCCAATCGATGGCTGTGCGCCGCCTAGTGGGATGGATGCCGGCCGAGGACCGAAGCCTGCTCCTCAGGCTCTCCTGCGCGGAGAACCTGCGCTTTCACGGACTCCTTCATGGGATGGAGCGCCGGACACTCGAACGCCGCATCGGGGAGGTTCTAGAGATGGTGGGTCTGGCAGGTGTCGCCACAAATAGCCCGTTTGCGCTTTCGGCAGGCATGAAAGCTCGGCTTCAGCTGGCCCGCGCCCTCCTTCACCGACCCAAGGTGCTCGTGCTCGATGAGCCGACCGGGTCCGTAGATCCGGTGGCGGCCCATGGCCTACTCAGTCTCATCATCTCGATCGTCGAGGAGCAACGCCTGGCTGCTCTTATCTCCTCCCATCGCCTGGAGGAGATCGAAGCTCTTCATACCCACGTGATTCTGCTCGACAAGGGGTCGATTCACTACGACGGCGACCTCGATGATCTACGCAGCGCTTACGATCGCCAACAAGTTGACTTGGAATTTGCCACCCCGGAGGCTGCCCTCGCCGCTCACGCCAGCCTGCGATCGATGCCGGTGGTAGACCTGATCGAGTTGGAGGGCTCCAAGCTGTCGGTGACTCTGGCACGCGCCGGGAGTGTTGCCGACGTGATCGTCGGCCTTGACGGCCAGGTATCGCGCCTGGTCCACTTGCACGAGTCCCGCACTCCATTACGAGACATCCTGGCTCGGATCTACCAGCAGAAGCCCAAGAGCGGTGATTGAGACCCACCCCGTGTTGGGCTAGCTCCCCTTATGCGCATTCTGGCCTTGATCAACAGCCTCGGTCAAGGTGGCGCCGAGCGATCCCTTCTGGACCTAAGCGAACGCATGGCCACGGATTGGGGCATCACCACTCAGATACTGACCATGCGCCAGGTCGACCACGGCTTCGGAGGTGGGTTGCCTCGAAACCTCGCCGTCGATGTACTCCCCAGGGGAGTGCCCAGGCAACTGGCTCGTCTGCGCCGTCTCCTCCGCAGCGGGCAGTATGACTTGATCTGGACGACCCTATGGGAAGCGGACCTGTTGGGCCGGCTCGCTGCATTCAGGACCGGTATTCCCGTGCTGTGCTCGCTGGTGAATACCCCCTACGATCCGGTTCGCCGGACCGACCCTCACGTGCGAGGCTGGAAGCTCGATCTCGCTCACGCGATCGACGGCTGGAGCGCCCGCCATTTAACTACTCATTTTCACGCCATCTCCGAGGCAGTGGCGGAACACGCAGTCCAACAGCTGGGGATTCGCCGGCAATCCATAACCGTCATAGCCCGGGGCAGGTCATCGAAAGACTTTGAACCGATCACCGAGGAGCACCGCCAACGAATTCGTGCCGCACTCGGTGTTCCCGATCACAGCCTGGCTTTGGTTAACGTCGCTCGCCACGAGTTTCAGAAGGGCCAGAAAGTCCTGGTCGAGGCCATGGCCGCCCTGCGAAGCAACGGGATCGATGTGTTTCTTGTCATCGCTGGTCGGTCCGGGAATGAAACCGCGAGTCTCGAGCGATTGATCGCGTCCCACCGCCTCGAGGCCTCGATCAAGCTCCTCGGAGACCGGAGGGATGTACCCGAAATTCTCAGGGCGTCCGACCTATTTGTCTTCCCCTCCCTGTACGAGGGTTTAGGGGGCGCCTTGATCGAGGCCATGGCCGCCGAACTGCCGATTGTTGCTTCGCGATTGCCCGCCATCAGTGAAGTCGTCGATGAAACGGCCGTGCTGGTGCCGGCCGGGGACGCAACTGCTTTGGCTGCCGGGATTGCCGGCCTGGCCCAAAAGCCCGACGAACGCCGGCGAAGAGGGAGCGACGGTCGCTCGAGGTTTCTCCGACATTTCACCCTGGACCGTGTGGCTGCGGATATGGCCGATCTGTTACGAAGCGTCGCAGAGAGAAGGGTCACTGAGGCCTAAAGGCCGTCATAGCCTTTCACCAGGCGCCGCATTTGATCCTCCAGGCGGAAACCCCCAAACATCCTTCGCCGAAAGAGAAGGGGCCCATCACTCGCCATGACCGGTATGCGATGGAAGGTCCCTTCGGCTAGCCCGGTCACATCAGCCGGGCCGCTACCAAGGGCCGCGGACGTGTAACGCGCCCGCACCAGCCGGTGCGCCTGAGGGCTCCAATATCCCCATGGGTATGCAAAGTGTTGGGGAAGGCGCCCCAGCCGTTGCTCGATCAGGTCATCCGAGAGTGAAAGCTCCTCGATGGTGCGATCATCCGACGAGTTCCTTAGATCCGGGTGCGTATGGGTGTGAGCACCGACCGTCACCAGCCCAGTTTCCATCATGGTGGCGATCTGATCCCATGTGAGAGGGCGATCTCCCGCATCAAACAAAGACTTCTGGGACTCGATCGGATGGGTGGTCAGGTAGATCGTGAAAGGCCACCCTCGCTCGCGCAATAGCGGGAAGGCGTGGGTCCACACCCCCGCATAACCGTCATCGAAGGTCAAGACGAAGTGGTCGCTAAGGCTGGAATCGGCGACCCGTCCAATTGCCTCTTCAAGACCGACGACTCGCCCGTGGGCGGCCATCCAGTCAAGCTGAGAGCGAAAGGAGCCGGGTGCGACGTTGAGCTCCCGGCCACTCTGGCCACCGATCTCGTGGTAAATCAGTACCCGCGGCCCCGGGCGACGCCCCCCGATCAGGTCGGTCAGGGCGGCTAGGAGCCGGACAGACCTGGCCGCAGCCGTTCGCCCAACCAAAGCCTCACATCCCTACCTGGGGAAAATCCGCCACACACCCACCTCATCATAGGACTGCCTCCAGGGCCTACCAGAGGATGGGTCATTGGAACCACTGTTGGTTGAGCATCTAGACGTTAATTACCCCCCCTAGTACTGTGTCATTCGAGTCAAGCGGGGTAATGCCGGGGAGGTTGTCATGATGCGAGTGTTGGTTACTGGGGTGTCCGGGTTCATTGGGGGCCATGTGGCGCGGCACCTGCTCGACGAAGGCTTCGACGTGACAGGATTCGACCTCGCAGCCGAGTCCGGGTCTGGCTATCCGGTAATCGTCGGCGACCTCCTCGACGAGACTGCAGTGCTTGATGCCGCCCGAGGGCGCGACGTGATCTGCCATCTCGGCGCCGTGGGCGATGTCTATCTGGCTGCAGAACGTCCCGCCCTGGCTGCTGCGGTCAACGTAACTGGATCAGCAAATGTAGCCACGGCGGCGCGTATCCACGACGCTCGAGTTGTCTACGCGTCGACCTGGGAGGTGTACGGCGAACCCGAATACCAGCCGCTCGATGAGGCTCACCCCTGCAATCCCGACCATCCGTATAGCATCACCAAGCTGGCCGGCGAGCGGATGCTGCTCGCAGCCGATCGCCTCTTTGGCGTGCCGGCTATCGCTCTCCGACTTGGCACCGCGTACGGGTCGGGCCTTCGCCCGAATTCGGTGTTCCGGCTCTTCATTGACAAAGCTAGAAGGGGCGAGCCGATCAGCATCCACGGTGACGGGGCTCAAGGCCGCCAATTTACGCACGCGTCCGACATCGCTCGAGCGTTTGCCGCAGCAGCACGCTCATCGGCTCATGGTGTGGCACTCAATACGGTCGCTTCCGAGACGATCTCCATCAAGCAACTGGCGGAGATGGTCGTGGAAAGGCTCCCCACCCAGTTGACCTTCGGCGAACCCCGCCCTGGAGATGTTCCGCCTGCCTTGGTGTCATCGCAGGCCATAGCCGACCTGTTCGGCTGGAAAGCGGAGGTTGCCTTCACCGATGGACTTGATCAGCTGATCGATACCCTTCTCGGCCAATGACTTCACGTCGACCGATTGTGGTCGTCGCTATTAAGGGGCTGGGAATTGGCGGCGCCGAGCGCCTCATTGCTGAGGGAGCGCGATTCTGGGATCGGTCGGCGTTCAATTACCGCGTCGCCTATGCCCTTCCGTGGAAGGACCATCTCGTCCCCCAACTGGCTGCCCTCGACGTTCCCGTTGAGCTGATCGGCACTCGATCCGGTCTGACCCCACTCGCCATGACCCGTCTGGCGAAGACCCTGCGAAGCGCCGATCTGGTCCACGCTCATCTCCCTGTCGTCGGGATCGCCGCTCGCCTGATGGTCGGACGCACACCCCTTGTGTACACCGAGCACAATCTCGTTAGCTCCTACCGGCCCCTCACCCGGTTCCTCAACCGCCTGACGTATGGACGCAATTCGGCCACTGTTGCTGTTTCTGACCAAGTTGCTAAGGCTTTGGCTCGATATCCCGGCCCCGTTCTGACCATCTCCAACGGTGTTTCGGTGCAGGTCGATGCCACAGACTCGCTCCGGGCTCGCACAGCCCTGGGCTTGTCAGAGAGCCAGCCTCTTGTGGTCCACGTGGGCAACATTCGACCGGGAAAAGGACACCACAACCTCCTCTCCGCCGCAAAGATCATCGTGTCAGAGCGACCCGACGTCGTGGTGATTTCGCTGGGCGCCGAAAAGCACCGTGGTGACCTCGACCGGTTACGGGAACTGGTCCGCCGCAAAGGACTGGACGAGAACGTGAGGTTTCTCGGCCAGGTACCCAACGCTCTTCACTTCATCGCTGCCGCCACCCTATTTGTCAATCCATCTTCGATCGAGGGCCTCCCGGTGGCTCTGCTGGAGGCCATGGCGCTCGGCCGTCCGGTGGTGGCCACGGCGGCCGGCGGCGTGCCCCAGATTGTGCTTGATGGTGAAACCGGCTGGTTGGTGCCGGCTGGAGACCCGGAGGCTCTGGCGGCGGCAGCATTACGGATGTTGGGTGAACCGGAAGAGGCCCAGCGCATGGCAAAAGCCGGAGCGGAGCTGATCCATCAAGAGTTTGGCCTGGAGCGTATGGTGCGAAGCTACGAGGCTCTATACAGGCAGATACTCGAACGATGAGTTCATCCCAGGTACCACGCGCCGAACATGCACTACCGGCAGGACATCGGCTTTCACGGCCCATGAAGAAGAGGTCGCGATTGAGCCCCCTGATCATTGATCGCAGGCTTATCTAGATGCGCGAGTCCTTTGCCTGGATCGGCGCGATTCTGGTCATAGCGGCTGCTGGTGGCGCCATCGGTGCAGGGGTCGACCTCGGCACGGTCACCATCGCTGTTGCTTTTGGAGCACTGGTGTTTTGGATTGCTCGCCGGATGACCCGGCCCGAAGACAAGCGGTGGCTCGTCAAGCTGATGATGCTGGGTTTTGTGGCCAAACTCGCGGGCTCGGTTGCGCGGTATCTGGCGCTCGTCCTGGTGTTCGGTTCCGGCGACGCCACCGGCTATCACTCATACGCAGTGGGGTGGGCACCATTCATACGCGATTTCCAGTGGGATGCGGCGATCGCCGACCTTCCCAACCGCGGCTTCGGCACCAACAGCACCAAGATCATGGTCACCCTCCTGTACGCGATCTACACACCCTCTCTGCTTGGCGGCTTTGTTGGTCTGGGCTGTCTGAGTTATCTCGGTCAGATTGGACTGTATGCCGCCTTCCGTAGATGGACCGATCCGAGCCGTTGGAAACCCTACGCGATCCTCCTCTTCTTCCTTCCGACATTGGTGTTCTGGCCGTCGAGCGTAGGCAAAGATGCCTTGATGTTGGCCTTTATCGGACTGTCGGCGCTGGGTATATCTATGGTCTTCGATCAGTTTCGCGTCCGGCACCTTTTGGTGGCGACAACCGGAATTGCGTTGGCCGTATTGGTGCGGCCGCACGTCGCCATGTTGCTGGTCGGGTCGGCGGCCATCGCCGTCGCGGTCGGCAAACGGCCCCAGGAGTCCGGTGCTGCCAGGCGTCGCTGGGTGGTGCTCGTCATTCTGGCCATCGCGTTGGCAATTGGTGCTCCCCGCGCTGCTGAACTCTTGAAGGTGGAACTTACCGCCGATGGCATCGACGCACTGCTGGAGCGCCAGGAGGACGCAACGGCCCAAGGCGGGTCAGAGGTGTCAGGCGAGGTGGTTAGAAATCCCCTCCAGTTCCCGGGTGCGGCACTCCGGGTGCTTTTCCGGCCGCTACCACATGAGGCCAATGATGCCGGCACTGCCCTAAGCTCGATCGAGGGGCTGGCTCTACTTGCCCTCACCATCTTCTTCGCGCCAAGGATGCTGAAGGGGTTACGAAGCATACGCTCTAATCCCTATCTCACTTTCTCCCTGACTTACACCTTTGGGTTCGTGATCGCATTCAGCACGGTCTTCAATCTGGGCATCCTGGCCAGGCAGCGGGCCCAGTTGTTCCCTATGTTCCTGGCAGTGCTAATTGGGCTGAGAGAGACCAAACCAGCGGTTCGCTCAGCTAAGGAACAGCGAACGCCGGCGACCACCCCACCCCGCCAGAAGCTGGCAGCCGCCGCCAAAACCTAGAGCAGGTCGATTACCTCACTCAGCCCCTCGACCTCCCTTCGAGGTGAGGCCTCCGGCGTCGCTGCCTCTACTGCCTGGTGCAGCTGGCCCCGACAGCGGAGACGGATCGTCTCCCAACCCAGCAGGTTGGGGGCTATGAAGTCTTTGGCGGGATTGTCCGCCACGTATACCGAACCGGTGGGAGGCACGGCGAACTTCTGCCCCAGGTAGTGAAAGGACCACGGGTGCGGTTTCCAGAACTCCCGTCCTCTTTGGTCGGTAAACACGATCTCGTGGAACAACTCACGGACGCCGAGAGCTCTGAGCTTCGTCTCCTGGACCGGGAGCAGACCATCGCTGATGATGGCGAGAACTGCACCCGCATCGCCCAGGGCTTTCAAGGTGGCGAGGGCACCAAGCATGGGACGCAGGTTGGGGGCATGGCTTCTGTACACCTCGACTAAATCCGCCACGCCAAACGAAGAGGCGATCTCTGGCCAGCGCTGTAAGAGGCTGTCGAAGGAGTTCCTGCGGATACCGCGCCCAAATCTGCGCCACAGGTAGGCGTAGACCTTCTCCGGGGAGATCCCGGCGCTGGCCACCTTGGAAGCAACCTCCCGAAAGCCGCTTTGCACATAGGTCCGTTCGAGATACAGGGTGTCGTCGAGATCGAAGACCACCAACCTGGCTCTCACCAGCGCGGCACCTCGAAGAAGAGCTCCCGATGAGTGCGCGACATGTACAGGCCCTTGCGGTACTGGCCCAGTCGGGGTTCGATCACTTCCCCGGCAGCCATGGCTACGAGCCACTCGGGGTAGCTTCCCCCTGCCGCCAGTGCCAGGGGGAACCCACCGCCAAAGCGAGCGTTCACCTCCGAGAGGCTGGGACCCTCGGTCAGGAAGGCCTGCAGCGTCAACGGTCCCCGACCGCCCCATTGACCGATGAGGTCGAGAACCTCGATAATCCATGCTTCCAATTCCGGATCGGCGATGGTTACGCCTTGGATTGATTCTCCGGCCAGGGTTCGCAACCGTTTGCGAGGCACGTAGTGGAGAGGCTGTCCCGAGAAGGAAAGCAAGGCGTCGATGGTCACTTCCGGCGCCGCCACCTGGGGTTGAACGATGGCCGACGGAACCGACTTGACCGCTTGCCACACCTCCTCTCGCCCAACCAGCCTGACGTTTTGACTGGCGCTGCCGGCCCGCGGCTTCACCACCAGCTGCTCAGGGAGAGCGACTTCGGACAGCTGGTCCAGTTCCCAAGTCGGTACCACCTTGACGCCTGCCTCCGCGAAAGCCCGCGCCGCTTCCACTTTGTCTGCGGTTACCCTGATCAATTCGGGCTCGGAGATAGCGGGCTGGCAGCCCAGAAGTAGGAATCGCTCTCGCCAGCTAGCCAGTGGCCCCAGCTCGGTATCGATGGTGGGGATCAGCAACCCGACACCTTCTCGCTCGACCGTGGCAAACAACGCCTCCTCGTAATCTTCGCTGGCGATCGGGGGAAGCCTGATAGCGGCGTCCGCCAGATACAGGCTCGGAGCGAGGGGATCGGCGTCGGCGGCAAGCACTCGCCCACCTCGGGCGTGAGCCGCGGCCATAAAGGCCTCGAGCAATGAGGTCCGGCGACCTGCCGATGAAATGAGGACGTTCAGGACGCTTCACCCTCGCCCATGAACTCGGGCATGGTGGCATGACCCGCAGCACTAATGCCGGACCCATTCACCACCGCGGCCACGGTATGCAGCAGAATGCGCAGGTCGAGGCCGAGGCTCCAGTTATCGACGTACCAAACGTCGAGGTCCAATTTCTCGGGCCAGGAGAGAGCGTTGCGACCGTTGATCTGCGCCCAGCCCGTTAGGCCGGGTTTGACTTCGTGTCGCCTGGCCTGATGCGGGTTGTAGCGATCAAGGTATTCGGTTCGCAGCGGGCGCGGGCCCACCAGGCTCATCGTTCCCAACAAAACGTGAAACAGTTCGGGTAACTCGTCAAAACTTGTTCTCCGCAGAAAGCGACCCAACCTGGTAAGCCTTTCGGCATCGGGCAATGGCACCCCTTCGGCGGTGATGGCGTTGGTCATAGTTCTAAACTTCCACATCACGAAAGGCCGCCCACCCAGACCCGGACGGGTCATCCGATACAGGACTGGGGCACCGTGCACAAGCCTGACTAAGACGGCGATAGCCGCCATCGGCACCAGTGCAATCGCCAACCCGATCAAAGCCCCGGCGATGTCGATCAGTCGTTTGGCAATCGACCGCGCCGCACGAGACCGACCTCGCGGCTTAGGAAAGCTGGTGGAAGTGCTAGGGGAGACTGAGAACTGCTCACCAAGCCCCTTCCTCATAGCTACCGACCGGTAGGCCTCGAGTACGGCCTTGACCACCGTTTGTTCATCGAATTCCTGCTCTGCTTTTGCCCTTCCTGCCTCACCCATCTTGATCCGCAATTCCGGATCCGCCGCCAGCCGGTTGATGGCTTCCGCCAGGGCGTCGATGTCCCCCAGGGGGACTAGTAGTCCGCTGGCCTCGTGATTGACGACTTCCCGGCAGCCTCGGATATGGGTGGCTACCACAGGCAGACCGCTAGCGGCAGCTTCCATGGCTGCCCGGGGAAAGCCCTCCCGGTGCGAGGGGAGCACGAAGACGTCTAAAGCTGCATAGAGCTCGTCGATGTCGGCTCGCTCCCCCAGAAATTGCACTCCTCGATCCGCTCCCAGCGCAAGCTGGGCGGGAGTCAACCCGTCTGCCTTGGCCGGGTCATGCGGACCAATGGCCAGAACTTTTATCTCCGGTCTGAATTGGTCCATGGCCTGAAAAAGCTCCAACAAGCCCTTCTCGGCGACCAAGCGAGCCACCACCCCCACCACCACATCGCCGGGAGCCAGCCCCAGATCGGATCTCTTGGCCGCTTTGAAGGCTGGTTCATGGGGATGAAACCGCACCAGGTCCACGCCATTGCCCAGGAACGCCGTCCGGCTCGGTCGGCTGATCCGCCATCGAGTCATCAGGCTGAAATCCTCGCGGCTCTGCACCAACTCCACGTCCGAGAATCTCGCTGCGATCGCCTCGGTCGCATAAATGACCAAGCGCTTACTCCAGTGGTCGTGTTCCGTCGCGTAGAGCCCGTGCACCGTATTGACGACGATGGGCACGCCGGCCAGCCGCCCCAACACCCGCCCGTAGAGCCCGGGTTTCGGGTTGTGAGTGTGCAGAATGTCGAGCCGCTCTTGGCGCAGAATTCTCCACAGTTCTCGAGCTGCCTCCACATCCTTCTTGAGACTCATGGAGCGAGTCGACGAGTTGAGGGCAATATGGCGGATCCCGTCCCCCTCGAGTCCCTCGACCCACGGCCCTGGTGCACTGATACCGATAGCCTCGCCGCCCGCCTCCATGACCGACCGCAATTGGGGGAAGAGCAGGAACCGGAGGCTTGAATCCACAGTGGTGAGGTGAGCGATCTTCACAAGGGCTCCACTGCGCACTGCGTCAGGTTATGACGCGGCTGTTTGGTAGGTCTGGTCACCCGGCTGGGCGTAGTGCTCGCAACTCATCGTCCGTCAGGACCGGAGCCGCCAGCAAACCCAATCGTTGGAGGGGGGCGATGTTCGGTTTTACTCCCTCGGTCCAAATGGGATTCCAGCCCCTCGGTTGCTGGTTAGGAAGCAACGAGGGATACACGAGTCGAGCGTTGGGCGAAGTGCCTTCGAACAGCCAGCCCAATGAGATGTCGAACGTACGAGCATCGGTCAGCTGCTCCCCCAACTGCTCCACTACCTCGGCCCGGCCCCCTCGGACCGCCGCCTTTAGAATGCGCTCCAGCGTCTCAATGGTCTGCCCGACGAGGGTGGCACGTAGGGTTTCGATGGCATCCCGGTCGAGGCGAGCGGCATCAACAAGCACCTGGACGGTGCCGTTGCGGCTGGTGAGGTGCCATACGAGAGGTTGGTAGTCGTGAAGCTGCATATGGCGAACGAAGTACTCCCGCGCCGCCCATTGGTCAAGGGTCAGCAGACCCTCGGCGGCCCCGGCTCCCTCGCCTAAGACCCACGAAGACTCATCAACGAAACGTGACCCCAACTTCGCACCAAGTTGACTGCGAAACTCGGCAGCCAGCACGGTTCCCACCGAGTCGAAACCTTTAACCTCGTGGAGAGGGAGGACACCCGAACCGGCGGCCTCTACCGCCAAACGGCTGAAACCGCTCTTGGCCGATGGTTGCGTCATGAGTGTCGAGATCAGGCCTACGAGGTGGGTGGCGAGCTCCTCATAGGCTCCTCGTTCGGCGGCCTCGAGGGTGGCAAGCATCCTGCCTTGCATCTCGCTGGGTTCCGTCCCCTGGAGTTGCTCGAAAAGGGTACGGCTGTCCCCCGCCGGGGCACGGTCCGGTGTGGCTCTCGGTCGAGCCGGCTTAGGGGGTAGGGTAGGAACTCGGCCGCCCGGCCGGTCGCCTCGGGTGGCCTGAGGGTTTCGGCTCGAGGCGCGCTCACTTTGCAGTAAACGGGCGACGGATACCCGCTCAACCGGAGGAGCATCGACTACCTCGATGGACCTAATCGCCCCACCGGAGGTAGTTCCCCGGCGATGGAGGAAGGTTGCCCCCAGGAATGCAACGCCTCGGTCCCGCAGCTCCTCCACGAGATCCTCCACCAGATTGCTGGAAATCCGGCCAGGTACCAAGCAAAGCACCCCGTAATCGGTCCGCTGTAG
>DATEDX010000260.1:0-6293 GCA_035281425.1 Acidimicrobiia bacterium | reverse complement strand
GTTCGCACCGGATCTTTGATGTCCTCGGCGGGGACTGTGGCCGACTCCAGACCGATGAAGGCCCATAGCGTGAGAGCGGCAGTAGCGGTCACCGCCGCGAAGGCGGAGCCTCCGCTGAGGTTGAAGGGCGTGAAGTTGTCCATGTTGATGAAGAACAGACCGATGCTGGCCATGGCCAGTAGCGGCAGCAGCTTCAGAACAGTGGTCACCCCCTGAACCCAAGCGCCGGCGCGCACTCCAAAGGCGTTGACTCCGGTGAGGAGCCAGATGGCGCCTACCGCCACCGAGGCAGCCAGCAGGTTGCTGTCTGCCAGCGCCGGCCAAAACGTGGCTAGGTAGCCGACGAAGGCCACGGCGATGGCGGCGTTGCCGGCCCAGATGGCGATCCAGTAGCCCCAGGCGGTCTGGAAACCAATGAAGTCGCCAAATGCCCGCCGGCTGTATTCGTACGGTCCTCCCGTCCGGGGGTATGCCCGCCCTAAGCGGGCAAAGACCAGGGCGAGGAGGACGGCTCCGGCAGCAGTAAAGACCCAACCGGTCAGGCTGATGCCTCCGTATTCCGCCAGGGCGGAAGGAAGCAAAAAGACCCCCGAGCCGATCATGTTGCCCACGACCAGAGCCGTGGCTAGACCGACTCCGAGGCCCAGTCGGGAGGGTCGACGTTGAAACGTCACGGTGCACCTCCTTGGTGTTCCCTCCACCTTCTCTGCTGACGTCGGGCTCGACTAGAGGCTTTCGTCCTGCCGCCACGATGTGACGTGGACATCTCCCCAGAGCCCATTCCGTCGCCTTCGGGCACCTCCTCCAACGTCGCTTCGCTCCTGGGGGAGGAAGAGATCGCATCGCTCTTGGGGGAGGAAGTCTGTGGGTGACCGGATTTAATGCCTCTTTCCCATCGAGGGCAGCGTCGTAAGCTCGCCGGTTGTGGAGGCCATCCGCACCGAGAAGGTCGGCCGGGTTTTCAAGGCCCGGCGGGGAAGCAAAGAGGTCCGCGCCTTGGCTGACATCGACCTAGTGGTGCCAGTCGGCGAGTTCTTCGGTTTGCTCGGACCCAACGGCGCCGGCAAGACCACCCTGATCAAGATCTTTTCGACGCTGCTGCTTCCCAGCGAGGGCAAGGCTTACGTCCTCGGCTACGACGTCGACACCCAATTCCGGGAGTTGCGCTGGCACATCTCGATGGTGTCGGGTGGAGAGACCTCCGGGTACGGGTTGCTCACCGTTCGCGAGCAGTTGTGGATGTTTAGCCAGTTCGCCGGCATCCCCACCAAGACCGCCCGCCGCCGCATCGACGAGTTGCTGGAGGTGGTGGGGCTGACTGAGTGGGCCGACACTCGCATCTACAACCTCTCCACGGGAATGCGTCAAAAGATGAACCTGGTTCGCAGCCTCCTCTCGGACCCGGAGGTCTTATTCCTCGATGAACCCACCCTAGGGCTCGACGTAGAGGTGGCTCGCGACGTGCGCAGTTATCTGGTCGACTGGATGAAACAGGGGGAGCGCACCATCCTCCTCACCACCCATTACATGGCCGAGGCCGACCAGCTCTGCGACCGCATCGCCATCATCCACCTGGGCCGCATCCTCACCACCGGCAGCCCCGCCGAGCTGAAACGACAAGCCGGTTTCTTGGAGCGATACCGGATCGAGGTCGACGACGGGGCCGATCCGGGACCACTTCGATCATTCGGTGCGGTGGAGACCGATACTCTCGACGGCGGAGCCCGCTTCACCGTCACCCTCGACCGTGACCGAGGCTCGGCCGACCTGATTCGGGTGGTGGGCGACCTGGCCGGAGTCCGCTCATTCACTCGCGAGGAGCCCACTTTGGAGGACGCTTTCATTGCCCTCACCGGTCGAGGGCTCGAGGATCAGGCGCCGCCCGCATGACCCGCCCCGGTCCGCTTCGTCACGGCCTCCAGACGGTGCTGGCCCGCGCCTATCCCCGGGTGGTGGGGGCGAACCGTGAACCGTCCTGGGTCTTCTTTGAGGTCACCCTCCCCCTCTTGGCCACCGTGGCCTTGGTGATGGTGTACCGCGCTCTCGAGGCGCCACCCCGCTTCGAGGGCTACGTGATCCTGGGTGGGGCCATGACCGCCTTCTGGCTCAACACCATCTGGAACATGGCCGCTCAATTCCGCTGGGAAAAAGAGAACGGCAATCTCGAGCTCTACCTCGCATCTCCCGCCCACTTGATGTGGATCTTGACGGGGATGGCCTTGGGAGGCAGCTTCTCGACATCGCTGCGGGCGGCGGCGGTGATCATTTTGGGAGCGGTGGTCTTCGATGTTCCATTCGTGTGGACCTCCTGGCCGGTGGCCCTGCTGATCCTCTTCGTCACCCTGGCCGCCCTCTATGGGGTGGGGATGGCGCTGTCTTCCCTGTTCCTCAAATTCGGGCGCAACGCCGAGCAGGGGATCGCTTCGCTGATGGAGCCGGTGTTCTTGGTCAGCGGTGCCTATTTCCCCGTCCGGGCGCTGGGACTGGGCGCCGCCGTGGCCGGGACCCTCGTTCCCATGACCCTGGGGATGGACGCCTTACGGCAGGTGCTCTTTGCCGGTGATGCCCTGGAGTTGCTGGCCTGGCCGCTCGAGGTGGGGTTGCTGCTGGTCTACGCGGTGGTGGTGCTCTTGATCGCACGCTGGGCGCTGCGGCGGATGGAACACTCGGCCAAAGTGGAGGGGAGGTTGACACTGCGATGGCAGTGACATCTCCGGTCGAGGTCATGCATCAGCCAGTTTCCCCGACCTGATGTGGCCGCTCGTCCTTCTCAGGCTCCGGGGACGATGATCGGCTGCTCCGCTCGGCGACTGGCAAGGTCTGCCTGGACCGCATCACGGAACTCTTCGATCGAGGCCTGACTGCGTTGGCGTTGGCTCCGGATCATGAGGCGGGCCATGACTCGCTGCAAGGGGGGTCCGGTGAGCCGGGCAACGGTTTCAGTGAGGAGGGTTCCGCTGGGGGTGGGTGTCAGCTGGAAGTCGATCAGGACCTCAGTCGGTCGCCCTTTGAAGGGGATCCGCTGGGAGAGCAGCACTCGCTCAAAAGGCCGCCACTCGACCACCAACTGCGGAACCAGCATCTTCCCGTGATAACACTGATAGGTGCTGCCGGGGGCGATGTTGCCGGCTTGGCGGTCGATCACCTGATAGGAGTCGGATCGAATCAAGAGGTTGCGGAACTCAGACTGATTGAGGTAGTCCCATACCAGCTCTGGGGGCATCTTCAGTTCGGTGGCAGTTTCGCCCAGGACCTCCCGGGGCGTGTATGACACGAGCGCTTCACCCCGTTTCGCTTGGTACACGGGATGGACATCTTTGATCCACACCGTCACTCGCCCCAGGTCGGCCACAGCTTCCTCGTGGCGCACCATCCCCTGAGTTGCCGGGTCCATTCCCAAGGCTGCGACTGCGGCCTCCGTACAGAGGAAGTAGGCGCCGATGCCGGTCGCAGCCTTGACCGAGTTCTTGAGTAGGCGGTGTATGAGGTTGACGTCGGTACCCACCAACTGGTGGTCGCCGCCAATCCGCTGGATTACGAAGGTCCCATGATGAAGGAAGAACTTCAGGTCGAGGCTGGAGACATTGGCGCAGGCTCTGCACTGGCACGTGTTGTTGAGGACCATGAGCTCGATCGCCCGGCGGAACGCAACGTACGCGCTCTCGATCCCTTCGATGAATGTCTGGCTGCTGACCATGCCGGTGTCCAAGGCGTAGCTGAATACCGCGTCTCCCTCCAGGCTCGATAAGACCAGGGGCGGCTTGGTGTGTTCGATCAGTAACTCGAGAAGCTGGGTCAGGGTCCCTTGGGCGTGCTCCAGTTCAGACTCGTTCAGATACACCGTGTATCCGGTGATGTCGGCGATAAGAACGAATCCCCGGTTCTCCATCCCTTCCACCCTACGCGGATATGAGTATGCCAAGCGGGACGCCTCCATATATCCCGGGCTCGACAACCGTGTCGAGAACTAGTGTCGGGTCGATATGTCCGGACCCATCGTTTACATCAGCCGCTGGCGAATCAAAGAAGGTGTCGAACACGAGTGGTGGAGCATGGTGGAGCGAGTGTTACCCGGGTTGGAAGCGGCGAAACCCCGGACGGTTTTCCAGAACTTCTACGTTGATGAATCGGGGAACTTGAGCATCCTCCACATCTTCCCTGACGCCGAGGCCATGGACCTTCACGCGGAAGGTGCTATGGGCAGGAGCCAGACCGCCTACGAGTTTATCGAACCTATTGGCTTTGAGATCTACGGATCGCCCACTGAGAGCTTCCTCGCCACTCTGCGCGACATCCCCAACATCGACTCCCTCTTGCAGGTATGGCCCGATCACCGGGCAGGGTTCAGCCGCTTCTGACATGCCGTTGATCGTCAGCCCGCCTGGGTCCGGAAAGGGTGGTGACCTGCCTTGGCCGTGAGCTCTCCGGCCGGCAGTCGGCTCCGGGCGACGCTGCGAGGGATGGCAGGGGCGTTTCGAGCGGGATGGGCGATTGAGACCAACTGGGCCCACCCGGTCGTCAACGCCTTCTTCACATTGTTGAGACCGGTAGGGGCAAGCCTCATCCTCGTCTTCATCTACCGAGTGGCGGCCGGTGGGGCCTCCGACCCGGTGCTGCTCGCCTGGCTGATCGTGGGGGCGGCCCTCTGGTCATATGTGATGTCGGCCCTGCAGGGCATCTCCTTCGCGGTGCAGCAGGAACGGGAGTGGCTCAAGGTGCTCAAGTACGTAGTGGTCACCCCCCTTCCCTTCTCGGCCTACCTCTTGGGACGGTCGGGGACCTGGGTGGTATGGGGAACGATCAGGTCGGCCTTCGTATTGGCGGTGACGGTCCCGGTCCTGGGGCTGCCCATCACCCTCGGCAGCATCCGCTGGGGTGAACTGGCTGCAGCGATGGCCCTGGGGTTGGTAGCGCTGGCGGGAATGGGTATCGGCCTGGCCGGTGTCGCCCTGGGCGTGGCCCGGCATCCGATGGGGGTCGGGGAGGGAGTGATCGGGGTGCTCTATCTCATCTCCGGGGCCATCTTTCCCATCGGCCAGCTTCCCGGATGGTTGGAGGCGACCGCACGGGTCATCCCCTTGACCTACTGGCTGGAAGCATGCCGGCTGGCTTTGATCGGTGGGTATGACCCGACTCGGTCTGGGATCGCCGATCCCTGGGCGCCACTGGCTCTAACGGGGACGATCTGGCTCTTACTGGGCGTTGGCGCCTTCCGCTGGTTCAACCACCGGGCCCGCCGCGACGGCCTCTACGACCGGACCACTGACTACTAGCCCTCCCATCCGCTTTCTTAGGACCCAAAGGGGTCCGAATCCGGCCCCTCTGGGTCCTAAGAACGGGGGATAGGATCGATGGGTGGCAGCCTTAGCCTTGAGCACCGGTCAGCAAAGGTACCTCGAGCGTCTGCAGCGCGACACATTCGCCTATTTCTGGGAGCTGACCAACCCCGAAAATGGTCTTGTCCCCGACAGCAGCCGAAGCGGTGCCCCCGCCAGCATTGCCGCCACCGGAATGGGACTGGCCTGCTACGTGGTGGGGGCAGAACGGGGCTGGATCGAAGAGCGGCAGGCGATCGAGCGAATCCTTGCCACCCTCCGCACCTTCGTAGGCCCTGAGCCGAAGGCCGTCTCAAATCAAGGCTTCTTTCCCCATTTCCTCGAGGTGGCTACTGCCGCTCGGGCATGGAAAAGCGAGTTCTCAACGATGGACACCGCCATCCTGATCGCCGGAGCGTTCACCGCCGCCGCCTACTTCGATGGCGAGAGCTCGATCGGCGACCTCACCGCCGAGCTCTATGAGAGTGCCAACTGGGACCATTATCTCGACGGGGGGGCCACGGTCTCTCACGGGTGGAAACCCGAGACAGGGTTTCTCAGGTATCGCTGGGACGGCTACAACGAGGGTTTACTTCTCTATCCCCTGGCGGCGGGGTCGCACACGCATCCAATCCCGCCATCGAGCTATGAGGAGGCGACCCGCAGCTATCGATGGAAAAAGATTTACGGCATTGAGTATCTCTACGCAGGTCCACTCTTCATCCACCAGTTGCCTCATCTCTGGATTGACTTTCGATCGATAGATGACCCATTCATGAGGCGGAGGGAATCCAACTACTTCGTCAACAGCCAGCGTGCCACCCAGATTCAGCAGCTTTATGCGATCCGCAACCCGGGCCGCTTCGATGGCTACGGGGAGAACGTGTGGGGAATCTCCGCCAGCGACGGTCCCGGACCAGCAGTGAAGATGGTCAATGGCCGCCGCCGCCGCTTTTGGGATTACCGGGCCCGAGGTAT
>DATEDX010000259.1:0-7863 GCA_035281425.1 Acidimicrobiia bacterium | reverse complement strand
TGTTTGGCTCAAACCGACGTCAAACGCCTAATCGCCTTCTCCTCGGTGGGACACATGGGGTTTGTCATGCTCGGGATCGCCACTCTCACCGATGTGGGGATCAACGCCTCCATCATCGGCATGGTTGCCCACGGCCTCATCACCGGGCTGCTCTTCTTCCTGGCCGGATCGATCTCGCACCGATACCACACCCGAGAGATGGCCCGGCTGGGTGGCAACCTGAAGTTG
Organism: Acidimicrobiia bacterium; assembly: GCA_035281425.1. Taxonomy (GTDB): domain Bacteria; phylum Actinomycetota; class Acidimicrobiia; order Spongiisociales; family ZC4RG35; genus JAICND01. Next base: position 7,635 of record DATEDX010000259.1, on the reverse strand, counting down.
ATGCCCGTCTTGGGCGGCATTTTCGGCTTCACCGCCTTTGCTTCCCTCGGCCTCCCCGGGCTGGCGGGCTTCTGGGGTGAGTTCATGTCGCTCCTGGGCGCCTACAACCCGGCCCCGGGGCTGTCGCTGGGACTGTTCCGGACCGCCATGGTGATAGGCGCCATCGGCACCGTCCTCACCGCTGGCTACATGTTATGGATGCTGCAGAAAGTCAACCTGGGGGAGCCGAAAGACGAGTGGAGCGGCCACACCTTCCACGACGCCGACCGCTTCGAACTGGCGGCCTGGGTGCCGCTGATCATTCTGATCGTGGCCATCGGTCTCTACCCGCGGTTGGTGTTCGAGTCCACCACCGATGCCGTGGTGTCGCTGGTCGAAACCGCCTTCCCGGCTGACCTCACCGCCGGAACTGGGGGCTAACAAAGTGCCCTTCGAGGTCGACTACCTGGCCCTCGCCCCTGAGTTGATCTTGGTGGCCACCCTGGTGGTGGTCCTCGTGCTCGACCTCCTGCTGCCCCGCCAGCGCAAGTTCCTAACCGCGGTGGTGTCGGTCCTCGGGGTCTCCCTGGCTGCGCTGCCTTTACTGCTCCTGGCCGTCGACGGAACTACCCGCTCAATGTTCGACGGCTCCTATGTGGTCGATACCTTCGCCCTTTTCCTGAAGGGTTTCTTCCTGGTGGCCGCCTACTTGGTGTTGCTGATGTCGGTTTCCTACATCGAGAGCGACCGCTACTACCAAGGGGAGTACTACTTCCTGTTGCTCAGCTCCCTCTTGGGCTCTTTGATCATGTCCTCCTCCCGAGACCTGATCGTCCTCTTCATCGGCCTCGAGTTGACCACGGCGCCGCTCTTTCTCCTCGCCGGGTGGCGCAAAGGTGACATCCGCTCCAACGAAGCTTCCCTCAAGTACTACATCCTGGGAGTGCTTTCCACCGCCCTGCTCCTCTACGGAATGTCGCTCGTCTACGGGCTCACCGGTACGGTCCTCTTCAGCGACATTGCCACGGCGGTGGCCGACGGTCCCCTCACTGCCGAACCCGCGCTGGGAATGGCGGTGTTGTTGATGCTGGTCGGCTTCGGCTTCAAGGTGTCGTCGGTTCCGTTCCACTTCTGGGCGCCCGACACCTACGAAGGCGCTCCCACCCCGGTCACGGCTTATCTTTCGGTCAACTCCAAAGCCGCCGGTTTTGTAGCCATGCTCATCGTCATGTACTTGGCCCTGCCCGGACTGTCCGAGGTGTGGGCTCCCGCCCTGTGGTTGATGGCCGCCGGGTCGATGATCATCGGCAATCTCTCCGCCCTCCGTCAACGCAACATCGTCCGGCTCCTCGCCTACTCCTCCATCGCCCAAGCCGGGTTCATGCTGGTCCCCTTCGCTGCCGCCGCCGTGGCCGGGACCAATCTGACCGAGGCATTCTCCGCCACCGTGATCTACCTCGTCATTTACGGGGTGATGAATTTGGGTGCCTTCGCGGTGGTGATCGCCGCCGCCCGCCGCACCGGGTCCGGCGAGGTCGATGGCTGGGCAGGTTTGGGGACCTACGACCCCCGGTTGGGATTGCTGGCGGCGATCTTCTTCTTCTCCCTCGCCGGAATCCCCCCACTGGCGGGGTGGTTCGCCAAATTCGTCATGTTCCGGTCGATCATCCTCGCCGGCGGCACCGCCACCGTGATCCTGGCAGTGATCGCCGCCGTCAACACGGTCATCGCTCTCTACTACTACGCCCGGGTGATCAAATCCGTCTGGCTCGACTCCCCCCCGGAGGGGTTGGCGGTACGAGAAACCGCTACCGCCGGATCGCTTCGCTTGGCTCTGCTCATCTCGGGGGCGGTGACGGTGGTGATCGGGGTCTTCCCGGCGGCCGCCTCGGTGTTTGGTGACGCTTCCCGAGTCCTGGCCGCTAATTAGCTTTCGGCTATCAGCTATCAGCTTCCTCCCCCAGGAGCGAAGCGACGTTGGGGGAGGTGGCCCGGAGGGCCGGAGGGGGCTGTCGTAGCCAAAAGCTGGTAGCCGAAAGCTGATAGCCGACGACTGTCAGCTAGATCTCGATCCGCAGCCCCTCTGCCATGGCTTCGGTACGGGGGAAGATCTCGCGGGCCAGAGCCACGATCTCGTCGATCTGCTCGTCGGTGCAGCCGGGGTCGTGGGAGGTGAGGTAGAGCCGCCCCACTCCCGCTTCCCGTGCCATGTTGCTGGCGGCTTCCCAGGTGGAGTGGCCCCAGCCTTTGCGCAGGGTGGCGTGCTCCTCGGGGTGGTATTGGGAGTCGAAGATGAGGACATCGGCACCGGCTGCCAGTTTGAGGAGCGCCTCATCGCTTTGGGAGTCGCCGTGCTCCACATCGGTGGCGATGACCAGGGCCACCCCGTCCCTTTCCAGCCGGAACCCCGTGACCCCCTGAGGGTGGAAGAGTTGGGTGTGAGTGACGGCGATGTCACCGATGCTGAATGGCTCACCGTCGAGGTGGTGGAAACGTTTGACCGCCCCGGCCGACTTGAAAGAAACCGGGAACCAGGGCGGTTGCATCACTGCCTCCAAGGCGTCTTCGATGCTCATTCCCTCGGGAGTGCGATGCCCGTAGAAGTCGAAAGTGTTCTGGGGGTTGTAGAGCGGGGCGAAGAAAGGGAGGGCCAAAGTGTGATCCCAGTGCAGGTGGGTGAGGAGGACGGTGAAGCTGGCGGGTTGCCCGTTCAGCTCTTGATTGAGCCCGAGAGCCCCGGTGCCAGCGTCGATCAGGAGTCGGTGACCCTGGTGGGACTTGATCTCAAAGCAGGTGGTGGCCCCGCCATAACGATGAAACTGAGGGCCGCTGACGGGGACCGAGCCGCGGGCGCCTCTACAGAGGATTGTGAATGCCATCACCTGAGAGGCTAACGCCCCAATTGGCTAGCGGGTGAAGTCTGGTACTCACGCTCTAGAAGCGAGAACAAAGTGTGGTCGACCCACCTGCCCCTGATCAGCAGCTCCTCCCGCAATACGCCTTCCCGGGAGAACCCCAGCTTCTCGGCTACCCGCTCCGATGGGCGGTTGCCGATGGCGATACGCAGAGTCAGTTTGTGATAGCCGAGATCCTCGAATCCGACCCTGACCAGCGCGGCGGTGGCTTCGGTGGCTAGGCCTTGGGCGGTTTCATCGGTTCGGATCCAGTACCCGATCTCGCCCGTGCGAGTTAGTCGAGAAACCGGCCAGATGGAGATGTTGCCAAGGTGGCGGCGAGCGCTTCCCCGCCGGCGAATGGCGTAGTCGTAAGCCCGCCCCTCCTTCCACGCTTCGCCGCTGTCCTTGATATAGGTGATGGCGTCCTCTTTCCGGTAGCCGGGATGGGCCCAGGGAAGCCACTCGTTGAGGGCGGATAGGGAGTTCTGCACTGCCTCGGTGACCGAGGCCACGTCGCGCCGGGAGAAGCGGCGGAGGATGAGGCGCTCGGTTTCGATCCGCAACGGGGGCATCGACGGCAGCCTATAAGGTGGTCGACATGTGGGATCGGCTTCGTTACCAGGCGAGTTTCAACACCGACTCACCCTATCCCCGGGCGGCGGTGCTGGTCCCTGTGTTCGCCGACGGCGACGGTGAACTTCGCCTGGTGTTGACCAAAAGGCCCGACACCATGCCCACCCATGCCGGCCACATCTCCTTCCCCGGCGGCCGTCCCCATGACGAGGACGACGGTCCGGTGGCGACCGCCCTCCGGGAAGCAGAGGAGGAAGTGGGTATCGATCCAGGCTCGGTGGAAGTCTTGGGGTTCCTACCCGAGATCCATACCGTCGAGTACCAATTGCTGGTGGTGCCGGTGGTGGGGCGGCTCGCTTCGCAACCGATCCTGCGACCGTCTCCCCGCGAGGTAGCCAGGGTCTTGCTGCCCCGGCTGGTCGACCTGGCCGAAGCTGATCTGTGGCGTTCAGAGCTCTGGGGTGACCGCCGCGTCTGGTTCTTTGAGATCGATGGTGAGATCCTCTGGGGCGCTACCGCTCGAATGGTTCGCGACTTGCTGGCCCTTCCCCGTTGACGCCAGGATCTCCCGAGCCTGCTCCCGCCATTTCTCCCGACGAATCCTCTCGGCCACGGCGGGAAGCCGGTGCCCGAGATGGTCGAGGGCACCATCGCTCATGTTGGCCAGCCGCGCCAGGTTGTTGATGCCCTCGGCGGCGAGGAGTAGAGCCAGTTTGGGGCCAATGCCTTTGATGTTCTCCAAGTCGGCTTTGGTCTCGAGCTCATGCAACACCACGTTCATGTCATGTGAGGGAGATGCACCCGGGGAGGGAGAAGGCGAGGGTCGCGGGGGCTCTACCGGTCGGGAGGCCGCCGCCAGCTCATCGAGCAGGCGCTCTTTTTCTAGATCAGAGGCGGTCAGCCGGTTGTACATGGCCACGATCTGCTCGCTGAGGATCCGGCGCTTGCGACCCCACAGAAACCACCCGAGCCCGGCGCCTGCCAGCGCGCCGAGCACCAATAGCCCCAAAACACCCACCAAATCCACGAAGTGACTCCTTAGTGGCCTGAACAGCGCCTGCCCACAGCTTACCTCCCCCGCCACCACCCGTCGTGGCGAAAATCACTCTAGGTGGCAGAAATGAGCCGCTAGGTCCCCGAACGCATCAGCCCGATCACGAGCCCGTCGACTAGGGCTTCCCAGGACGCCTCGATGACGTTGTCGTGAACTCCGAGGGTACTCCAGGAGGTGTCGCTGTCGGAAGTCTCGATGAGGACCCTGACCCGGGCCCCGGTTCCGTCGGCGGAGTCGAGCACCCGGACCCGGTAGTCGGTCAGCCGCAGCCGATCGACCTGGGGATAGGCCGCTCGGAGCGCCGAACGGAGCGCCTGGTCGAGGGCGTTGACGGGTCCGTTGCCCTCGCCGGTAGTCACCACCCGTTCGGTTCCCACCACCACCTTCACGGTGGCTTCAGCCACCACCTCCTCGTCGGTCCGGCGCTCGACGAAGGTCCTAAACGACTCGACCGAGAAGAACGGCTGCTCCCACCCCAGGAGCCTCCTCACCAGTAGCTCGAAGCTGCCGTCGGCCGCTTCGAATTGGTACCCAACATGTTCGAGTTCCTTGACTCGGGCGAGAATATTGCGGGCTTGTTCGTCGTCGAGTTGGAAGCCCAGCTCGGAAGCCCTGGCGACGATGGCCGCCCGTCCGGCCTGCTCGGAGACGATCATCCGGGTGGTGTTGCCCACCTGCGAAGGAGGGGTGTGTTCGTAGGCGTCGGGGCGGCGGGCCAGGGCCGAGGTGTGCAACCCGGCCTTGTGGGTGAAGGCGGAGGTGCCCACGTAGGGCCGATGGGGATCGAGGGTGATGTTGACGATCTCAGCGATGTGATGGGAGATGGGTGCCAGCTGGGTGAGGTGGTCGGCGTCGATTACCGGGAGGCCCATCTTGAGGACCAGATCGGGAATGATCGAGCACAGGTCGGCGTTGCCGGTGCGCTCACCGTAACCGTTGATGCAGCCTTGGACCTGGCGCACCCCAGCATGGACCGCAGCCAGGGATGAGGCCACCGCACAACCGGCGTCGTTGTGGAAGTGGACTCCGAGATCCGCTCCGGGCAGGCTGGCTGCCACCTTCTCGATGGTGGCGACGATCTCGTGAGGGAGGCTGCCGCCGTTGGTGTCACAAAGCACCAGCCGCTCCGCTCCCGCTTCCCAAGCGGCGCGGAGGACCTGGAGGGCATAGTCGGGATTGGCCCGATAACCGTCGAAGAAGTGCTCGGCATCGAAGAACACCCGGCGCTCCTGGTGGCTGAGATACTCGATCGATTCACCGACCATGGCTACCCCTTCGTCGAGGCCGGTGCGGAGCGCTTCCCGCACGTGGTAGTCCCACGACTTGCCGACGATGCAGATCGTTTCGGTCCCCGCCGCCAGCAGGGCACCGAGCTGCTGGTCCGACTCGGCCTTGTTCCCTGGACGACGGGTGGACCCGAAGGCGACCAGTTGAGCGTGACGGAGGTCGAGCTGGCTGGCCCGGGCGAAGAACTCGTCGTCTTTGGGAAGGGCACCGGGCCATCCCCCCTCGATGTACTGCACACCGAGATCATCGAGCAACCCGGCGATGCGGAGCTTGTCGCCCACCGTGAGGGAGATGCCTTCCTGCTGTGACCCGTCCCGGAGAGTGGTGTCGTAGATCTCGAGGTTGTTCATTGCGGTGCCCTTTGCTCGACCACGAAAAAACCCTTCGCAGCGGCGAAGGGTCTCGGGCACACGCCGGTGTGGGGCGTGTGCCTAATCGATAATGATGATGGAGACAGCGACCATCGCCAGCCAGTATGACCGACCTAGGGGGCGGCGTCAACGTATTGCTTGCCCCTAGTTGCCGTCCATCTCTACAGTGGCCTGGCGGAAGGGCCTGAGCCTCGGAGGGAGCGATGCCGGTGGGTATCGAGCGGGCGCAGGGTGCTGGTCCTCCCAAGAGAAAGGGAAGGATCATGCGATCAGGGACAGCAGCCCGACAGGAACGGCTTCTCCGCTACTTCTACCGTGAGCTTCAGGAGATTCGGGCTCAGGGGCTCTGCAAGATCCGGGTCGAAGACCAGAAGCTGACGGGTGGCTCCCTCACCATCGAGGGCAAGGCGATGCTCAACTTCGGCTCGGCCGCCTATCTGGCCCTCAATACCGACCACCGCCTCAAGCAGGGAGCTATCGAAGCCATCGAGCGTTTCGGTCCGGTTTTCTCCTCTTCCACTGCCTACACCTCGATCGACCTCTACACCCGACTCGAACGCCAACTTGAGCAGATCACCGGCGGGCAGATCATCGTGCCCACCACCACGACCCTGGGACATCTGGCGGCCCTGCCCATTCTGGTCAAGAGCGACGACGTCGCCCTGGTCGATGCCCAGGCCCATGCCACCGTTCATCTCGCTACGGAGTTGTTGGTGGCGGCGGGAATTCCGGTGGAAACCGTCCCCCACAACGATGTGGCGGCTTTGGAGGGCCGCGTCGCCGCCTTGAGCGATGAGCATGAGCGAGTCTGGTATCTGGCCGACGGGGTCTACTCGATGTTTGGCGACATCGCCCCAGTGGCGGAGATCGCCCAACTGCTCGACCGGTATCACAATCTGCATCTCTACTACGACGACGCTCATGGGTTCGGTTGGTGCGGGCAGGCGGGGCGGGGAGTGGTGCTAGAGACCATGGGTTGGCATCCGCGTTTGGTAGTGGCCATGTCGCTGGCCAAGTCCTGGGGGAGCGGGGGAGCGGTGCTGGCGTTCCCACCCGGCTCGGAAGACTTCGACGTGATCCGGCTTTGTGGCACCACCTTGGGTTTTTCGGGTCCTCTCCACCCTGCCGAACTCGGTGCCTCGGTGGCGGCAGCGGGCATTCACCTGTCTCCTGAGGTGGCGGAGCGCCAGAGCCGGCTCAACGCCCAAATCGATCTGGTCCGTGACACCCTGATCAGGCTGAGGGTCCCGGTATTGAACCATGCCCAAACCCCCTTGTGGTTCGTGCGGATTGGCTTGATCGAACAAGCGATGGAGGTTGCCCGCCGACTCATGGACCGCGGTTTCTATCTCAATGTCGCTGGGTTCCCCCTGGTTCCCTACGGCTACGCCGGCCTCCGCTTCACCCACACCCTCTACCACACTGATGACCAGGTCCTCTCGATGCTCGAGGCTCTGGCCGAGACGGTGCGAAG
>DATEDX010000258.1:0-10239 GCA_035281425.1 Acidimicrobiia bacterium | reverse complement strand
TGGCCACCGTCTTGGCGGCCATGACCGGAGTCCACGCCATCATCGGAATCGGGGAAGGTTTCATCTCGGCGGTGGTGGTGGGGGCGGTACTGGCGGTCCGTCCTGATTTGGTGCGCGCCACCGCCGACCTCCACCTCGTCCGTACGGCCAAGGCTCCCTCCCGAAGAGCACTGGGATCGTTGGTGCTCGGAGGCATTGTTGCGGCCCTGTTGTTGGTGCTGGTCGTGGCGCCCCTGGCCTCATCCGAGCCCGACGGCCTGGAACGGGTAGCGGCCGACACCGGTTTCGCCCCCACCGCTCAAGAGCATCCTCTGGGCGGTCCCCTGGCTGACTACGGGGTGTCCGGAATCGAGAACGAACGGACCGGGACCATCGTGGCGGGAGCCATCGGTGTAATCATCACCTTCGGGGTGGGGCTGGGCCTCATCGCCCTGGCTCGCCGGCGGACCGCTGCTTGAGCGGCGTCCACGGCCACGCTCTCCACTACCACGGGCATAGCCCCGTTCACCGGGCCGCGGCGGAAGTGAAGCTGGTGGTGTTGCTGGTGTTTGTCATCAGCGTGGTCGCTACCCCGGCCCAGGCGGTTTGGGTCTTCAGCGGTTACGTACTGATCTTGATGGTGCTGCTGGCAATCTCCGCAGTTCCACCCGGATTCTTTCTCCGGCGTCTAGCCATCGACATCCCCTTCGTCCTCTTCGCTCTGCTGATCCCCTGGCTGGGGGCCGAACCCAAAGTGGCGGTGGGACCCTTCACCTTGTCCGAGCCGGGGCTGTGGGGGGCCTGGAACATCCTCGCCAAGGCCACCTTGGGGGCGGGGGCATCGATCCTCTTGGTGGCGACGACCGAAGTACCTCATCTGCTTGCCGGCCTCGGCCGGTTGCGGGTCCCCGCCATCATCACCTCCATCGCCAGTTTCATGATCCGCTATCTGGAGGTTATTGCCGGCGAGCTGCGCCGCACCCGGATCGCCATGAGCGCTCGGGGCTATCGACCCACCCGGCTCTCCGACGCCAAACCGCTGGGTTTGGCCGCCGGCGCCCTGTTTATCCGCTCGTATGAGCGGGGGGAGAGAGTGCATCAGGCGATGCTGGCCCGAGGGTTCACCGGCAGTATGCCCGATCTAGACGAACCGGCCTCCCCCCGCTGGTGGCCCGGACTGTGGCCGGCCGCAGCCGCCGTCGCCTTGGCGGTGGTGGGGCGGGTGATCTCGTGAACGCCATCGAGGTCAAGAACCTCCACTTCTCCTACCCCGACGGGACCTCGGTGCTGCATGGAGTCGATCTGGCGGTGGCGGCGGGCGAGCGGGTGGCGATTCTGGGCCCCAACGGGGCTGGCAAGACCACCCTTCTCCTCCACCTCATTGGGGTGCTTGAACCCGGTGAAGGGACAGTAAGGGTGGAGGGAAACGTCCTCTCCGCCGACACTCTGGCTGAGGCCCGACGCCGGGTGGGCCTCGTCTTCCAGGATCCCGATGACCAGCTCTTCATGCCCACCGTCGGCCAGGACGTGGCTTTCGGGCCGGCTAACTACGGGCTGGAAGGATCGGCGCTGCAGGCCGCCGTGAAGGCTGCGCTGCAGGCGGTGAGCGCCGAGGATCTGATCGAACGGGCCCCACATCACCTCTCCGGCGGTGAACAAAGGAGGGTGGCCATTGCCACCGTCCTGGCCATGAGCTCAGACATCCTCGTTCTGGACGAACCCACCTCCAGCCTCGATCCCGCTGGCCGCCGGGAACTGGTCGCGCTGTTGCAGGGGCTGGGAGCGACCACCCTCGTCACCACCCACGACCTCCCCTTCGCCCTCGAGTTGTGTCCCCGGGCCGTGATCATGGATGGAGGCCGGGTGGTGGCCGACGGTGACACCGGCCAGCTGCTCAGCGACCGCCAGCTCCTCCACACCCACCGCCTGGAGCTTCCCTACGGGTTCGACCCTGCCAACATTCGGCCCGCTTGAGGCGCTTCGAGCTGATCCTGACCATCGTCTGTGCTGCCGGCATCGTCTGGCCGGCGCTGTTCGGGGTGCGCTCGCGCCGCGGTCTGGTCTTCGCCGCCGCCCTGGGGGCAATCACCGTCCAGCTCATCGCCGAGGGGTACCGCTGGCAACTGCTCCTCATCTACCTGGTGGCACTGGGGCTCGGCCTCGGAGATCTGCTTTCGATGGAAAGGGTGCTTCCCTGGTGGCGCCGGGTTTCCCGTCCCCTCTTGGGCCTGATCGGGCTGGCCATGGTGGCGGCGCCGGCCGCGGTCCTGCCGGTACCACAACTACCTGAGCCCAGCGGACCGCTGGCCGTAGGCACCGAGACTTATGAACTTCGCTTTCCCGAACGGCTCGAAACCTATGGCGAGAACCCCGACACCCTGCCTCGCCGGATCATGATCCAGGTTTGGTATCCGGCCCAGGAGGTGGCCCATCCCACCAGCACCCCCTGGGCAGCCGATCTTGACGTCGTCGGACCGGCGCTTTCCCGGAGGATCGGTGGCCCCGGATTCTTGTTGTCTCACACCGCCTACACGTCGGCGCACTCAGTCCCCTCGGCTCCGGCCCTCGACGGTCGCTTCCCGGTGGTGCTCTACTCCCACGGCTGGACCGGTTTCCGGGCCATCGCCGTCAACCAACTCGAGGCGCTGGCCAGCCACGGCTACGTTGTCATCGCCGCCGATCACACCTATGCGGCCATCGCCACCCGATTCGACGACGGAGAGGTGGTCGACTTCGACCCTGATGTCTTGCCCCCGGAGGAAGTGGTAGGCACTGAGGAATACGCCCGCCGGGCCGTGAACCTGGTGGCGACCATGACCGAAGATCTCGAGGGGATCGTGGCCGCGCTGGAAGCAGGCGAGGATGGGCCTTTGGCCCGGGTGTCGGGCCGGGTTGACCTGGGCCGGATCGGTGTTTACGGCCACTCCACTGGGGGAGGGGCGGCGGTACGGTTCTGTTTGGTGGACGAGCGTTGCCGGGCGGTGCTGGGAATGGACGCCTGGGTGGAGCCGGTGCCGGACCGGGTTATCGCCACCGAGGCGGTGACACCGATGTTGTATATGCGGTCCGACGGCTGGCGATCCACTCCCAACGATGGAAGACTCCGCGGCCTGGCCGAGCGGAGCAACGCCGTCACTTACTGGATCGGCATCGAAGGTGCCGGCCACAACGACTTCATCCTCACCCCCCTCCTATCGCCCCTGGCGGCCCGGCTGGGGCTGAAAGGACCCATCCCCGCCGGCACCATCCTCCCCGTCATCGACCGGTTCCTGCTGGGCTTCTTCGACTCGACCTTGCTGGGGGCGGGGGCGGCGGCAGTAGAGCAGAACCCCTTCGAAGCCGTCAGCCTCGAAGTCCTGCGACCGGCGGAGGGATGAGTCCTAGCCGCCGGGGCCGCTAAAGGTTTCTCCGACCACCAGTTGCCCGGGAGTTTCCCCCGCCGCCACCGCGTCGATGGTGGTGCCCAAGGTCAAGGCGTCGACGGCGCCAATAATCTTGGCGGCCACCCTCCCGTCGGCGGCGATGACGAAAGTCTCGGGGATCCCGAAGACCCCGAAGGCGAGAGCTCCCCGGCTCTCGGGGTCGGTCACGTAAAAGGCATGGGGAGAGTTGCCGTATTCGTCGAGAAAGACGGCGACATCGGCAGGCTGGTTGCGGAAGGCGACGCTCACAAAGCGCACCCCTCTCCCCGCGAAAGCATTGGCCGCCGCCACCAGGTGGGGCTGTTCTTCCCGACAGGGAAGGCACCAGGAGGCGAAGAAGTTGACCACCACCACCTCCCCTTCCAAGTCGGCCAGTTGCACATCTCCTTCGCCGTCGAGCCGGGGAAGGGAAACGTCCGGTGCCCGCTGACCCAAGAGCGGGGAGTCGACCAGACCCGGATCGTTGCCGAAGCGGGCGGTAAAGATGACGGCCAGGGCGATCGAGCCGAGCACCACAGCTCCCGCCGCCCACTTGAGCGGGGTCATTGACACTCGGTTCCGCTTTGCACGGCGGCCAGGTCGGCCTCTACCTGCGGCCTCACGTCTTCCTCCAACTGGGGAGAGGCCAGCACCGCCGTGAACATCTCCCCGGCGGCCGCGAAGTCGGCCTTTCCACACCACAAGACGCGGCCTTTCAAATAGAGGGCGAAAGGATCGCCGGGGACCGCCTCCAGCGCCCGATCAAGGAGGTCAAGAGCGATCTCGACTTCCCCATTGCCGTCATAGACCATCCACCCCAACCGGGTGAATGCCGCTCCCGCTTGCAGTGCTGTTGGATCTCCTTCGATGATCGCCTCATAGTGGGGAAAGGCGGCGAGATAGTCGCCTTCTTCGAAGTAACGGTTGGCCAGAGCGAGACGCATTCCCAGGATGGCGGGGTCGTCGAGGTTGGCGGCAATTACTGCTTCTAGGGTTTCGTTGCTGACGGTGTCGGGATCGATGGCGGCGGGTGGATCCACCCGGGCCTGCCGGAATTGTCCCACGGTGGCGAGGGCGACGGCGGAGGCGGCGATGAGGATGAGACCACCGGTGGCGGCCCGGCGTCCGGCTTTGCTCACCACCGGGACGGTGGTGGCTTCGGTCGATGGGGGAGAAGAGGGTGAGGCGCGGAAGCGGGAGACGACCGCCATGGCTCCGCCGGCCAGGCCGATCAAAGGCAGCAGCCAGAGCCACAAGGTCGACCCCCGGGGGGGTGGATCGAGCAGCACGGTTCCGCTGTAGGAAGCCACCAACTCATCGATGATCTCGCCGTCCGTGCGTCCCTCGGCGATGCGGGCCTTGACCAGGTCCATCATGGCCCGGGCGGTTCCAGAGGGGGAGTCGGCTATTGACTCGCCGGCGCATACCGGGCAGCGGATCCTCTCTCCCAAAGCCCGGGCTCGATCTTCGGCAGGGGTGCCGCCGGCCAGCACGAGGATGAGGGTTACCGCCAGACCGGTGGCGATCGACCAGGAGAGGATCCGTCGCCACCGCTCAGACACGAATCGCCGTTCCGATCTCGGTGCGGCGGCGGGCGGCCAGCGACCAGATCCCCCCCGACGCCACCGTCAGACCCCCGAGCCACAAGAGCCAGATGAAGGGGGAGGTGTCGAGGCGGAGGAAGATCCCGGCGGGATCGATCCGGAGCAGGGTCAGATAGAGGTCGCCCCGCAGGGCGGTGTGGACGGCGGGGGTGGTGATGCCCGAGGTGTCCTGACCGTAGAAGTTGGCCCGAGGCCGTAACTCGGTGATCGGGTCGCCGTGGCGGCTGACACTGATGGTGGCCCCTTGCACTCGCCGGTTCGGTTCGGCGATGAGGAAGGGGGCGCGATAGGTCAGCTCGTAACCGGCGAAGGTGATGGTGTCGCCGGGTGCCAGTTCGACTTCGTGATGCTGGGCGAGGTTGGCAGTGAAGGCGATCCCCACTGCCATCAGCGCCACCCCGGCGTGGGCGAGCTGGCCAGCCCAGAATGATGGCTCGGCCTGAAGCTGGCGAACCAGTTCGGTCCGCAGCCGAGCCGGCTGATCACTGCCGGCGGTGCGCGCTTGGCCGGTGCGCCGGGCCCTGGCCATCAGCAGAGACACGCTGGAGGTGATGACGAAGGTGGCTGCCACCACCGCCGCCACCACATAGCCAATCCGGGTGACCAGGGCCGCCACCACCAACCCGGCGAGAAGAGCCACCTGGATGGGAAGGCGGAGGCTGTCGGCCAGCCGTCCCGGATCGGTCCGCTTCCAGTTGGTCAGTGGACCGGCTCCCATGGCGAGCAGCAAGGCAAAGGCCAGCGGCACCGTCAGCCGGTTAAAGAAGGGCGGACCCACCGAGACCCGATCACCGGAAATAGCCTCAACCACCATCGGGTAGAGGGTGCCGGTGAGTACCACGAAGGCATAGACCGTGAGGAGAAGGTTGTTGAGGAGGAAACCACCCTCGCGAGAGAGGAGCGAGTCGAGCCGGGGCGCTCCGGTCACCAGATCCGACCGGGTTGCGAAGAGCCAGAACGATCCCGCCAGGACGAGGAAGAGGAACCCGAGCAGGATCGGACCAATGGCGGATTGGGTGAAGGAGTGAACCGAGTCCACCACCCCCGATCGGGTGAGGAAGGTGCCGAGGATGGTGAGGGCGAAGGCGGCGATGACGAGGACGAAGTTCCAAGCCTGGAGGGCACCTCGCCGGGCCTGCACCAAGGCTGAGTGGAGGAACGCCGTGGCGACCAGCCAGGGGATGAACGAGGCGTTCTCGACCGGATCCCATCCCCAGTAGCCGCCCCAGGAGAGAACTTCATAGGCCCACCAGGCACCAAGCACGATCCCCAGGCTGAGGAAGGTCCAGGCCTGGAGGGTGGTGCGGCGGCTGCGTCGCAGCCAGCCAGGGCCAGGGAGGCGAAGCGCAAGTGCAGAAATGGCGAAGGCGTAGGGCACGGTGAGACCCACATATCCCAGATAGAGCATGGGGGGGTGGATCGCCATCAAGAGGTGGTTTTGGAGCAGGGGGTTGGGTCCGGGACCATCGGGTGGTGCCTCGGCGGGAGCCCAGGGGAAAGGGCTGGAGGTGACGCAACCGTTACTGACTGCTTCGGTGCATACCTGGAAGGGGTTGGCCACGGTTGCTTGCAGGCCAAAGAAGAAGACGGCTACGGCCGCCATCACCGCCATCGCCCCCATTCCCAGGCGGTCTCCATCCTCGGGTTGGCGGAGGGTGTTACGCCACGTGTGCCAGGTATAACCCGCCAGCACCAGCCCCCACAACACGATCGAGCCTTCCAGGGCGGCCCAGGCGGTGGCGACGTTGAAGGGAAAGGGGGTGGCTCGGGCGTGGTGATTGGCGACGTATTCGATGGTGAAGTCGTCGGCGAGCAAGGCACCGATGAGAGCGGCCATAGCCAGGATCGACCCTCCGAGCAGGGTCTGGACCGGTCGGAGCAGCCGGGAGGTATACCCGTGGTGGCGTCCCTGGATGGATCGGGCCAGGAGCCACAGCGATCCCCCCAGACCGGTGAGGATGCCGGCGATCCCCAGCAGAGCGAACATCAGGTGGCCGGGGTAGTGGTGGGTGGCTGATAGGTCTCGTCATGACGGATGAGAGCCACGTCAGCGTCGAAACGATCGCCACTCCAGGCTCCCTCCACCACTACTCCTACGTCTTCGGCGAAGAGGGGCGGCGGGGTGGTGCGGAGATGCACAGTGATGGTCTCGGCGCCGTCAGTCACGTCAAAGATTCTGACGTTGCCCTCCTGACGGAGAGATCCCGCCTCCACCAGTCCTCCCAGCCGGAATCGGTGACCATCGGGGAACTCCGCCCGCCGGGCCACCGCCTCCTGCGGGGTGAGGTAATAGGTGAGGCTGTCACCGAGGTTGGTGGCGATGAGGACGAGCACTGCCGCCGCCAGCAAGGCAAGTACCGGCCAGATCACCTTACGGGAGGGCATTCAGCGACGGCGAGTCAGCCGCCGGTGGCGGAGGTGAAGCCGGGCGGCGTACCAAATGATCAGCCCATAGGTGACGGCATAAGCCAGGGTGACGACGGCGTTCTCAGACATCGGCGGCTCCTTCCAGAGGGCCGCGGCCCACCGGGGGAGGGACCACCGCCCCTCCCGCCACCGGAGCAGCGCTGAGGGCGGCTTCTTCGAGACGCCCTACCACCATCCGCCCGGTGAGGAGAGCTATGTAGATGAGGGTGAAGGCGGCCAGGTTGACGAGCAGAGCGGTGAGCATGGCCGGGTGGATGGGGGAGGCGTCGGGTCGGATGGTCTGGGTTTGGTGGAGGGTGCGGACCAGGTTGACCGAGAAATAGACCAGCGGCACTTGGATGACGGCGACGATGCCGAGGATGGAGGCTCGGTCGGCCCGGACCACAGGATCAGCGTTGGCTCTTCGCAGGGCCAGATATCCGAGGTAGACGAGGAACATGATGGCGGTGGAGGCCATCCGGGCGTCGGCCCAGTCAAAGTAGACCCCCCAAACGGGCTTTCCCCAGATCATCCCGGTGGCGAGGGCCACCGCGGTGAAAAGAACCCCGATCTCGGCCGAGGAAACGGCCAGCCGGTCCCAGAACATCTTGCGGCGGATTCTCCACATAATCGACCCGAAGGCGGTCACGAAGAAAGCGAGGAAGGCCAGCCAGGCCGAGGGAGCGTGGATGTGGAGGATGCGAGCATAGGTCCGCTGGACGGCCTCGGGCGGTGCGGCAATAGCGAGAAACAGACCGTAACCGGCCACGGCCGCAGCAAGGGCCATCAGCACTCGTACCTTGGTCATCGGGCTGCTTCCTCCAGGGGTTTCGCCGCCAACGTTCCGGCGACGGCTAGCAAGATGTTGGCTGCCGTCAGCATCAACAACCAGGGGAGGATACCCCCCTGCTGGCTTAGTGATTCGGTGCCTTGGGCCGCGCCCACCAGCAGGGGCAGGGCTAGAGGGGCGACCACCAGGGCCGCCAGCTCCGCTCTCCCCGAGAGCCCGGCCGTGAGGTCGGCGGCGAGGGTGGCGATCATGGCCAGCCCCGAGCTGAAAAGAAGGAGGACGACGAGGAGGAGCGGGGAGGGGGACGACGCCGGGCTGTAAAAGAGCAAGGTCCCCACCCCCAGTAGGGCCATGAAAACAGTGAGGATGAGGGCGGAGGCCAGCGTCCGTCCCCAAAAGCGGGCGGTGGCGCGGACCCCGAGGAGAAGTTGCAGATCGCGCAGCGGGCCGCCATCGGCCAGCGTGTAACGCCAGGCGATCTGCATGCCGAAGAGGGTGCCGACTGCCCAATAAACCGCGGGACCGATTCGGGAGATGAGGGGGAGATCGGTGCCGATGGCCGCCGGGATGGAGATGAGGGCAGCGAGGCCGAAGGGGAGGACGATGGTCAGCGTTTCCCGAGCGCGCCGTTCGACCAGGAGATCGTGGCGGGCAATGGTCAGAGCCTGCTCCCAGCCGGTCATGACGCCAGCACCCCGTCGTGGAGGGTCAGGTGATGGTCGGCCAGCTGGCTCACCGAGGCGGGATCGTGGGAGACCAGCACCGCTCCACCTCCTTGGGCTCGGGTCCGATCCACCAACTCGTTGACCAGAGGGGCGGCGGAGTTGTCGAGCCCAGCCAGGGGTTCGTCGAGGAGAAGCAGGTCGGGTTCGGTCAGAAAGAGCCGGGCCAAGTCAGCCCTCTTCCTCATCCCGTGCGAGCAGCGCTCAGCAAGGCGGTTACCGGCTCCGCCCAGGCCTACTAGCTCCAGGACTAGCGACACCCGATCAGGGGCTTTGCCGCTGAGACGAGCGGCGAACTCCAGGTTTTCTCTCAGCGTCAGCGAAGGACTGAGGGCGGGGTGGTGGCCCGATAGCCCGATCCGGGGTCGGACCGGATCCAGGTCGGCGCCGATGAGGGGGACCCCGAAGACCGTGCCCCGGCCGGAAGTGGGTTTGAGGAGGGTGGCCATCACCCGCAGCAGCGTGGTCTTGCCCGCACCATTGGGTCCGAGGATGGCGAGACAGGAGCCGGGGTCAACAGTGCAGGTGGCCGACAGCACCACCGGGGCACCGTTGATGGAGACTTGAATGCTCTCGAGGCTGAGGATGGACGCCAACCAGAGAAGTGTATGGAGAACAGGTGCCAGCTACCGCGCGGTGGTTGGATCAATGCTCCTGGCGTTGTTGGCCAGCTGCGGTTGCACGAGGAGTCGAGCACCCGAAGATGTGCGTCCGGCCGAGTTGCCCGAGTTCCTGGAAGCTCATTGCGCCGACGTCGCCTTTCCGATAAGGGAACCTCCCGACTTCCCTCCCGTGGACGGCCCCACCCGGGGGTTGATGGTCGAGGTGCTGCGAGAGTTCGGTATCGCTGGGGAGGAGTTTGACGGCTACACCTGGCTGGTCGCGGAGCGGACTCCGAGCCGGGTGGCGCTATTGGGTCAACCCGGCGAAGCGGCTCCTCGGGAGTGGGGTCTGGCCTCGATTGTCGACGATGGGCAGGGTTGGACTTTGGATAAGTTCGGGGTATGCCGGGTAGAGCTGACCGCCCCGGGCTTCGGAAATGCCCGCTTCGTACTTAACCCTGAGATAGCACCCGACCCGGCGTCGCCGGAGCTGGCGGTGCTGATCATGGAGCGGGCCTGCGCTAGCGGCCAGCCCCCAGTTGGGCGCGAGATCCGCCCGGTGGTGACCGAGGATGAACTGCAGGTGACAGTTGTGGTCTTGGTGGAGCCGGTGCAGGGTGGGGCCGATTGTCCGGGCAATCCCTGGCATCCGGTCACGATCGAGCTCGAAGAGGCGCTGGGAGATCGGATGGTTTATGACGGCAGCACGCATCCACCATGGGAGCGAACCTGGCC
>DATEDX010000257.1:0-8794 GCA_035281425.1 Acidimicrobiia bacterium | reverse complement strand
AGAAAACCCCTTCACCTCGTCTTCAGCGGTGAGTCGTTCCCGACTAGTGACCAGTCGCCACAAACCGCCCAAATCCAAACCTATGGCGTCTGCCATCAACTCTTCTCGAGCATCAGTGTTGTGGAGTCGGATCAGAGCTACCGCTCGTTCCAACCCGATCTCCCCGGTCTCCAACCACCGGTCGATCTCAGGGTTTTGGGCTCTAGCCACCACCAACAGGTCTTTAGCTACCGGCCGGGACACATCGAGGCGGGAAGCCACCCAGTCGATCATGGTCCGACAACCATCGGCGGCTGCTACCTGAGCCACATCCAGGTGGCGTAACAATTCGACCTGGCGGAAGACCAGGCGGGTCTTGTCCGCTTGGCAGGCCAACAGTTCCTGTTCCAAGCTGTCGATGGACCGGGTCGTAGTGGTGGCGAACATCTGTACGATGAACATACAGTCTGGCTATCACAAGAACAACCCCCTCGTGGTGGGATTGGCGGAATTTCTTAATGCCGCCGGCCACGCCGTTCACCATTCCTCCAGGCGGAACCGGGTCAGCACCCTGCCCTCCTCATCGATCATCCAAGCCTCCTCTCGTACTTGGACAACCCATCTGCCTTCGCCGGCCACGTGCGTGCTGTTACCTCGCGCGAAGGCGTGAAAGATCCCATCTTCGCCGAGAACTCCAAATCGTCTCTCGATGAACCCGAGGAAGGTGGGGCGAACACTGAGAGCGACGCGTTACCGTCACTCCCATGGATACCCGGCTCAGCAACGACCTGGGACAGCGACTAGATCAGCTTCGCCAAGAAGGGCTATTCAAGGCCGAACGGGTCATCACCTCGCCGCAGGCGGCCCGGATCACCCTGGCCGACGGTCGCGAGGTCATCAACTTCTGCGCCAACAACTATCTCGGACTAGCCAACCACCCGGCCCTGGAGGAAGCCGCCGCCGAGGCCGTGCAAGAGCACGGCTACGGGATGGCTTCGGTTCGCTTTATCTGCGGCACCCAGGACGTCCACACCCACCTCGAAGAGCGGCTTGCCCGTTTTCTAAGAATGGAAGACGCCATCCTCTACTCGTCGTGTTTCGATGCCAACGGGGGGTTGTTCGAAACCCTGCTCGACGAGAACGACGCCGTCATCTCCGACGCCCTCAACCACGCCTCCATCATCGACGGGGTCCGGCTGTCCAAGGCGAGGCGTTATCGCTACGCCAACAACGACATGAACGAGTTAGAGGCCCGTCTCAAAGAAGCCGCCGACGCTCGCTATCGCCTGATCGCCACCGACGGGGTCTTCTCCATGGACGGGATTATCGCCGACCTTGCCTCCATCTGTGATCTGGCCGAGCAGCACGAGGCGCTGGTCATGGTCGACGATTCCCATGCGGTCGGCTTTGTCGGTGAGAACGGACGCGGGAGCCCGGAGGCGACCGGCACCGAGGGCCGCATCGACATCATCACCGGGACTCTGGGCAAGGCTCTGGGTGGGGCGAGTGGGGGTTTCACAGCCGCCTCGGAGGAGGTGGTGGGCTGGTTGAGGCAGCGTTCCCGGCCCTATTTGTTCTCGAACAGCCTCGCCCCGGTTATTGCCGCCACCTCGGTTACCGCCCTCGACCTCATCGAATCGAGCGGCGATCTTCGCCTCCGCCTGCGGGAGAACTCCGATTACTTCCGCGCCGCCATGACCGAAGCCGGATTCACCTTGGCCGGAGCCGGGCATCCAATCATCCCGGTCATGATCGGCGACGCCCGGCTGGCAACGGAGATGGCCGACCGTCTCCTCGAAGAAGGCATCTACGTGATTGGGTTTTCCTATCCGGTGGTCCCGGTGGGACAGGCCCGAATCAGAACCCAGATGTCGGCCTCCCACACCCGAGAGGACATCGAGGCCGCCGTGGACGCCTTCATCAAAGTGGGGAAGAAGACCGGCTTGCTGGCATGAGGGCACTGGTCAAGTCGCGGGCCGCGCCCGGTCTGTCGATGAAGGAGGTCCCAGAGCCGGAGCCGGGACCGCAGGACGTGTTGATCGGGGTTGGCAAGACCTCGATCTGCGGCACCGACCTCCACATCTACCGATGGGACGAATGGGCCCAGGCCACCATCCCCGTTCCCCTTGTGATCGGCCACGAGTTCATGGGGCGGATCTTGGCCATGGGCTCAGGGGTGGAAGGGCTACGGGTTGGTGAACGGGTCTCCGGCGAGGGCCACATCACTTGCGGTCATTGTCGCAACTGCCGGGCGGGGCGACGGCACTTCTGCCACCACCACCTAGGTTTGGGAGTGACCCGTCCCGGCGCCTTCGCCGAGCGGGTGGTGATCCCCGCCGCCAACGTCTTTCCTCTTCCCGACCACATCGACGACGACACTGCGGCAATCCTCGATCCCCTCGGTAATGCCACCCACACCGCCTTGAGCTTTGATCTGGTGGGAGAAGACGTCTTGATCACCGGTGCCGGACCCATCGGGGTGATGGCCACCGCTATCGCCCGCCATGTGGGTGCCCGCTTCGTGGTGGTCACTGACCCCAATGGATATCGCCGGGAGATGGCGGGCCGCTTGGGAGCTGACCTGGTGATCGATCCCCACCTAACCAGCCTCCATGCGGTCATGGACGAGCTGGGCATGACCGAAGGCTTCGACATTGGGATGGAGATGTCGGGAAGCGAGGAGGCCCTCAACCAGATGCTCGAGGTGATGAATCACGGGGGGCGGATGGCGGTGCTGGGGATCCCTCCCACTGCCGTCACCATCGACCTCAACCAGGTCATCTTCAAGGGCCTCACCTTGAAGGGCATCTACGGCCGCCTGATATTCGAGACCTGGTACAAGATGGCGGCCATGCTGCAAGGCGGGCTGGAGCTGCCGGGGGTTATCACCCACCGCTTCGCCGCCGCCGATTACGAGGAAGCCTTCGCCGCCGTCAGCAGTGGGCGGAGCGGGAAGGTGATCCTCGACTGGAGTTGATGGCACTCTCCTAGGCTCGGGCTGATGGCGATCCTCCACTTCGAGCAACGGGAACAACTCCAGCAGCCGGTGCTGGTGATGTGCCTCGACGGATGGGTCAACGCCGGCTCGGCCGCCACCTTGGTCGCCAACACTCTCGGCGGTGAAGTTCTGATCAGTGCCGACCCCGATCTGCTCTTCGACTATCGGGTAACCCGCCCCACTCTCGACTTCATCGAGGGGGCAATGACCCGCCTGGAGTGGCCGCGGCTCGAGATCAGGCGGACCTCGATCGATGGGCGCGATCTCCTCGTCCTCTCCGGTACCGAGCCCAACTGGAATTGGAAGCGGCTGGGGCAAGAGTTGGCGGCGGCGGCAGTTGAAGTGGGGGTGCTGGAGAGCGTTTCATTGGGTGCCATCCCCTGGGCGGCCCCCCACACGCGACCGGTGCAGATCATGTCCACTGCTTCCGATCCGGCCCACCTGCCCGCGTCGGCCGATCTCCCGGCCGGGTTGCTGAGAGTGCCGGCGGCAGCGGTTTCCGCCCTGGAGTACCGGGTGGCGTCGGCGGGTATCCCCACGGTTGGGTTTTGGGCCCGGGTCCCCCAATACGTCGGGGTGGAATATCCGGCCGCGGCCTCGGCCCTCCTGCGCCGCTTAGGCGAACATCTGGAGGTGGCCATCCCCACCGAAGAGTTGGACCGGGCGGCGGTAGAACAGCGGACCCAGCTCGACTCCGTGTCTCGTTCGCGCCCCGAGGTCCAGTCAATGGTGGAACAACTCGAAGCCGTGGTAGACGCCGCCGGAGCGGTCTCGGGCGAGGAACTAGCCGCCGAGATCGAGCGCTACCTGCGGGGCCAGACCGACTAGCAGCATTCTTATCTGCTGAAACGGCCCTCCGAGGGCCGTTTCAGCAGATAAGAACGAGGGGTGAGGACTCGGTTACCGTTCAGCGGTCGCGGTAGCGGTTGCCTCCACCACCCTGGCGCGGGGGCCTGGGAGCCATGGGACGGGACTCGTTGACAACGATCCGGCGGCCACCCAGATCGGCGCCGTCCATCTCGTCGATGGCCCGGCGAGCGTCGTCGTCGGACATCTCCACGAAGCCAAACCCGCGCGAACGGCCGGTGTCACGGTCCATCAGCACCTGAGCGGACACCACCTCGCCGAACCGCCGGAAGGCGGCGGCCAGATCATCCGAAGTGGTGCGAAACGGCAGATTGCCTACGTACAGCTTCAACGTTCCTCCTCGCTACGCACGAACCCACCAACCGTCGAGGAGGATTCGGGAGGGACCCTCCTGGCCCCGTCGGGCGGAAATGTAGTTGGTCAAAGCTTCAGGGACCAACAGAATCGCCGACTGCCCGGGTGGGACGGCTCATGATGAACCAGATCGCGTAAACCCCCACCAGCCCCAACCCCAGCCTCACCCAGCCATTGTCGACCAGCACGAAGGCGGAGAAACCGAGTGAGGCCACCACCGCCAGGCAGGCCACCAGCTTGGTGCGCATGGTGAAGCCGTCACTCCGATATCCCCGGATGATCCTCCCGAATACCGGATGGGTTGTCAGCCAGACGTGGAACCGGTCGGAGGATCGGGCGAAGAAGAAGGCGGCGAGGATGACGAAGTCGAAGGTGGGAATACCGGGAAGAAACGACAGATAGGCCATCCCCAAGCAGATCAACCCCAACCCAAAGTAGATGCCACGGACCAGCCGGCTGCGGGGTTTGCGTGTTCCGGCCACCTCGGTCATGCCTTCCGACGGTACCTAGTCGGTTCTCAACAGCGAGTCGGCTTGGCCGTGGCCTGGTGAAGGGCGCTATTTTGGAATCAGGAGGTCACCCGCGTGCCTATTGCTATCCCGGAGAAGTATCGAGAAATGCTGGATGCGGCGCGGCAGGGGAGCTACGCCTTCCCTGCCATCAACGTCACCGGTTCCGAAACCCTCAACGCCGCCTTGCGAGGCTTCGCCGAGGCGGAGTCGGACGGGATCATCCAAGTTTCGACTGGGGGCGCCGAATTCCTCTCCGGGTCCACCATCAAGGACATGCCGGCCGGGGCGCTGGCTTTGGCCGAGTTCGCCCACGTGGTGGCGGCCAAATATCCCATCAACGTCGCCCTCCACACCGACCACTGCCAGCCGGAGAAGGTGGATGCCTATATACGTCCCCTGCTGGCGGCGAGTGCGGATCGGGCTAAATCAGGGCGTGCGCCCATCTATCAGAGTCACATGCTCGACGCCTCCATGCTGCCGCTGGATGAAAACCTGGCGCTGGCCGCCGAACTGCTCGACGAGTGTGAGCGGTTGGGAGTGATCCTCGAGATCGAGATCGGCATCGTCGGGGGCAAAGAGGACGCCATGGACCACGAAAACATCGACCGGGCCAAGCTCTACACGAGTCCCGACGACATGGTTGCCGTGGTCGACAAGCTGGGACCGGCCACCGGCCCTCGTTATCTGCTGGCAGCGGTATTCGGCAACGTCCACGGCGTGTACAAGCCGGGGGCAGTGCAACTCCGGCCAGAGATTCTGCGCGAGGGTCAGTCCGCAGTCACGGATAAGTTTGGAGGGGAGGCCGCCCACTATCTCGTCTTCCACGGCGGATCGGGGTCGAGCTTGGAGGAGATCCGGGAGACGCTCGACTACGGAGTCGTCAAGATGAACATCGACACGGACACGCAATACGCCTTTACCCGCCCTATTGCTGGCCACATGTTCTCTAATTTCGAGGGGGTGCTCAAGGTGGACGGAGGCGTGGGCGACAAAAGCGCCTACGACCCCCGGCCTTACCTGAAGAAGGCCGAAGAGGGGATGGCGGCTCGAGTGGTGGCCGCCTGTTCCGACCTCCGCTCAGCCGGCCGGACATTGCGCTGACGTGGCCGACGACAACCTCCATGTGACTTGGGCGCGCTCGGGCCGCTTCGTGCCCAGGGCCTTCGTGTCGCCCTTGCTGCGTTTTGCCCAAATCGAGGCTGCCTCGGGGTTGGTGTTGGTGGCGGCGGCCTTGGTGGCGGTGTTGTGGGCCAATCTGGCGGGCGATTCGTACCAACAAGTGTTCTCCACCCCTTTCCTCCTCGAATTCGGACCGTTCCATCTGGAAGAGACCTTTCAGCACCTGATCAACGACGGGTTGATGGCCATCTTCTTCTTCGTGGTGGGGATGGAGATCAAGCGCGAACTGGTGGCAGGAGAATTAGCCGATCCCCGCAAGGCCTCCCTTCCCGCCATCGCCGCCGTGGGCGGGATGCTGGTACCGGCCCTGATCTACTTGGCGGTGGTGGGAGCGGGAGGAGAAGCAGGAAGAGGCTGGGGTATCCCTATGGCCACCGACATCGCGTTTGCCGTCGGAGTTCTCTCCCTGGCGGGCAAGTGGGTGCCGGACGGGGCCAAGCTTTTCCTCCTCACCCTGGCCATCGCCGATGACATCGGCGCCATCGCCGTCATCGCCATCTTCTACACCGATGACTTGTCAATGGGTTGGCTGGCCACGGCGGTGGTGGGCCTGGTGGCGGTGTGGGGCGCCAACCGAGTCGGGATCCGATCACACACCTTCTATGTGCCGGTGGCGATCTTCATCTGGTTTGCCACCCTGGAGTCTGGAGTCCATGCCACCCTGGCCGGTGTCGCCTTGGGCCTGCTCACGCCCGCCCGCCCCTACTACGCCCTGGGAGAATTCCACCGGGTCAGCCGCCAGTTGATCAACCGGATCGAGGTGGAAGACGACGACGTCATCGAGCGGGAACGCGCCGACCACCAACTGCTCATTCTCTCGGACGTGGCTCGGGAGTCGGTGGCCCCTCTCGCCCGTATTGAACATCGCCTGGGCCTGTGGGCTTCCTATGCAGTGGTACCTCTATTCGCTCTGGCCAACGCTGGGATCGACTTCGCCGGTACTCCGATCCTGGAGGCCGTCATCAGCCCGGTCGGTCTGGGAGTGGGACTGGGCTTGGTGCTGGGGAAGACAGTGGGGATCACCGCTTTCACCGCGGCCGCCATCCGCCTCGGCCTCGGCCGGCTCCCAGCTGGGATGAGCGGCCGTCACGTCGTCGGCGTGTCGTCCTTGGCCGGGATCGGGTTCACGGTCGCCCTTTTCATCGTCGGTTTGGCTTTCGCCGACCCGGAGTTGATCGCCGACGCCAAGGTGGGCATCTTCGCCGCCTCGATCCTGGCGGGAGTCGCCGGCTTCCTGATCCTCCGCCGCCCGAGCAATGAAACCGCCTGAGACCCTGTCCTGCGTCGACTGTGACGGCACTGCCTACCTGCTGGAGCAGCCGCCGCCACCACCGACCGGGGGAATCCTCTCGTACCGATGCGACTCCTGCTGGGAGCGCTTCGACGTGGTTTGGGAGGACCAGGAAGAAGACGAAGAGGACGCCGCCGGTGGGTGGCGGCTAAGCGGCCCGCCGAGCAGGTAGCTCCGGCTGGTCCGGAACCAACTGCTCACCCCATTGGATCAACACTCGGCCCAGGCGCTCCCGAAACGGCCGATCTTTGATGCCGTGCGGGAACCGCAGGCGGCGGTCGTTGAGTTCGAACTCACGCACCGTCTGGCGGGCTTTGGTGTATCCGAAAAGCAGGGGACTCATGGCTTGATCTCCTTCGCGGTCGGGTTGAGGTAAAGGTCGATGAGGGCGGCTCGATCGGGAATGGAGTCGAACCGCAGCGAGTAAGTGGTGTTCTCTTTGTCACGGTCCTGGGATGACAGTGTCACCCGCACCAGCCCCGCGGCCCGCAGCACCCCCATGTGATGGAACACGGTCGATTTCGCCATACCCATGAACTCGGTGAGCTCGGCCAGAGTGGCCGGGCGCTCGGCCAGCCGGCGCAGCAAACGCAGGCGTTTTTCGTCACCCAAGGCGCGATAGGTGGCGACCAGCCAAGCCGGTGGGGCATCGGGATCGGCGATGAGCGAATCTTCCGAGACCGGACAGCAGACGAGTAGGCCATCGCCGGAGTCGGTGATCAACGTCCAGGGGCGCAAGGCGATGGAAGGGATGATGACCACCCGGCGAACCCCGGGCGGAACGTCATATGAGATCCCATTGGAGACTGTCTCGATCAGTTCCCGGGGATTGGCGGCGTTGGCAACTGCCATCCGCTTTTCAATCGCATCGCGGGCCAGGGCAGCCGTCCAATCGGCCTCATAAGGCTGGAAGGCTTCTCTCCTCGCCCGCTTCATGACCTCGATGATCCCGGTCATGACCTCGTCGGACGGAAGCAGGAAGGCGGAACGCAAGGCCTCTGTATGGCTCGGCTCTTTATGAGCCATCTGCGGCTGGGAGAGCAATTCGTCTACTGCCGACGCATCGCCCTCCGCTGCCGCCGCCACCAGGTCTGGGTCAAAGTCGGAGAATTGGGCGCTCATCAGACGGGTACGCATCTCCTTCGGGTCCTGGGTCTCCAACCAGGGAATGACGTGGTTCAAGTCATGGCCAACGGGGGCGGCCTCGATCACCCCGAGCATTACCGCCCACAAGACCCCATGCGGTGAAACTCGATCGGAAAGCGCTTTGGTCTGTTCCGATAGAGCCGATCGAAAGTCATCGAACCAGGTCGCTCCCAAAGCATGTTCAGCCGCCTTGTCATCGCCCCCGAGAGCGGCCCACAGAACCAGCAAAAGGTCATAGGTAACAGCAGCATCAACGCTGATCTGAAGATGGCGAGCCCGGGAAGAGAGATCGTGGAGCGGGGCTTTGACGGCGGACATAGGGCTTCCTTCTAGGGTTTCTGGCATGTTCGATTTTTCTCGAACAGTGCGAAGTTACCTGAAGATGCAATAAGTGTCAAGTCTCCTCCGCCCTTCTTCCCCTCTCTTCCCTCCTCGTTCTGGCGCGCCCGGATCGGGCTATAGCCCGAC
>DATEDX010000256.1:0-8909 GCA_035281425.1 Acidimicrobiia bacterium | reverse complement strand
CCCAGCTGCTTGCCGTCATCGTCGATGACACGAATTTCCCTGACTCGAATACGCTCGTTGACGCGGGTCCGGTCGTCGCGCCGGGGTCCAGATCGATCGAAAGCTATAACGCCCTCCTATAGAGCTGTCAGCTGTCAGCTGCCAGCTATCAGCTCTCAGCTATCAGCCGTTGCCCCCTCCGTCGCCTTCGGCGACACCTCCCCCAACGCTCGCTCCGCTCGCTGGGGGAGGAAGCGCTCGCGTCTCACGTCTTCCGTCTTCCGTCTTCCGTCTTCCGTCTTTGTGTTCCGACTCACCACTCATCACTCGCCTCTCGCCTCTCCCTTAAGCAAAATTCCACCACCCGCCCGGTAGCCTGCAGGGTTCATGGTTCCCACCACCGTCGACGAGGTCATCTCGGCCATGGGTCAACACGGCTACGTGGCCGATCGCGGCCTGGGAGTGGCGGTTTTGTTGTCTCTCGAGCTGGGCCGTCCGCTCTTCTTGGAAGGGGAAGCGGGGGTCGGCAAGACCGAAGTCGCCAAGGTGCTGGCTCGGATGCTCGCTGGGGAGTTGATCAGACTCCAGTGTTATGAGGGGCTCGATGCCAACCACGCTCTCTACGAGTGGGATTACGCCCGTCAGATGCTGGCCATCCGCCTGATCGAAGCTCGCGGTCGAGGTGACGTCACGCCGGTTTCCGACATCATGAGCCGCGAGTTCCTCATTCCCCGACCTCTTCTGGTGGCGGTGGAAGCGGCGGCAGCGGGGGAGCGCCCGGTTCTACTCATCGACGAGGTCGATCGAGCCGATGAGGAGTTCGAGGCCTATCTCCTCGAGGTTCTGTCCGACTTCCAAGTCACCATTCCCGAGGTGGGGACTATCCGGGCTGAAACCCCGCCGGTAGTGGTGGTGACTTCCAACCGCACCCGGGAGATTCACGACGCCTTGAAGCGCCGGTGCATTTATCACTGGCTCGACTATCCCAGCGCCGAGCGCGAGCTCGAGATTCTCCGCACCAAGCAGCCCGACGTTGACGATCGGCTCGGCAGGCAATTAGCCCTGGCGATGGCCGATATGCGCTCTTTCGACCTCTTCAAGCCTCCCGGAGTAGCCGAAACCCTTGATTGGTCGGCCGCCCTCAAAGTGCTCGGTGCCACCGAACTCACCTCGGAGGCGGTGGAAGAGACTCTGGGGGTGGTGCTCAAATACCGCGAAGACGTGGAGGAGATTCGGCGCATCGGCGTCGAATCGCTCATCCACCGATGATCGGCTTGCGGCTCGCCCTAGCCGGGCTGATCGCCACCACCGCCGCTGCCGGCGGTGGAGTAGGGTCGGCGCCCCCCGACCCGGTCCAGGTGGTGCGAGTATCGCAGTCGGGAGGGTTTACCGAGGAGGCCCGGGCAGCCATCGCCGAGGCAGCCTGGATCACCGGATCCGAGTCCACGGTTCTCCACCGAGTAACCATTCGCCTGCTTGCCGTCAACCGTGGTCTCACTGCGGTGCAGACGGCCCCGGCTGGCTTCGGCTACCCGATGTTGACCACGGCCGCCGACCCGGCGGCCACCGCCCATCAATTAGAGGTGCGGCGCACCCTGGTGGAGGGTGAGATGGTGATGGGCGAGTTGGCCGCCGAACTCCGCGGCGCTCGGGTGGGGGACGTGGCCACGCTGGAAGGGCTCAACGGCGAGCTCATAGAGGTCACGATCGGAGCCATCGTCCCCGATCGTGATCTCGGATGGAGCGAGATCTGGATAGACACCCACCTGGCCGCAGAGCTGGGCGTCGACCGGCCGCAGGCCATTTTGCTGTGGGGTGAGTCCCCCGCACGCACCGCTTCTCTGGTCCGCCATCTGGGCGGTGATCCGTCGATCAGGGTGTCGTATGGCTCCGGAGGTGCTCCTCCGCTCGATCCGGTCCTCCCGGTGGCGGCCGTCAAGGAACGGTTTGGGGAGTTCGCCATCCGTCCCGGGAGCGGGGACTCAGTCCAGGTTGACCCGGAGTGGCGGGATCGTTGGATAGTCAACGTTGACTTTCCCTTGGTTGGCCCCACCCGGTGTCATCGCCTGGCGGTGCCGTACGTCCGGGGAGCTCTGGCCGAGGTGGAAGCGGCCGGGCTAGCCGATCTACTTAGCCGGGACGACTTCCAGCTTGCCGGCGGCTGCTGGGTGCCGCGCTTCAATCGGGGCGGCGATCCCGGCTTCTCACTTTCCCGTCACGCCTGGGGAGCGGCGATCGATTTCAACCCCAGCAACAATCAATACGGGGCCGAGCCCACCATGCCCGCTGCCATCGTCGACATCTTCCGGCGCTGGGGATTTTCCTGGGGAGGGACCTGGACCGTCCCGGATGGGATGCACTTCGAGTGGGTTCGGTACCCGGACCGCTACAGCGTGGTCTGCTCGACTCTGACGGTGGTCCCGGAAGACGGGTCAGTGGAAGCAGGGTGGGCGGTAGCCCCGCGTGAGAGCGGGTGTCCATGAGTTCGCGAGCTGTGGTCCTGAGCCGGCTGGTCGAATTCACCCACCGGCTCCGTGCCGAGGGGGTGCCGGTGCCTGCTACCACCGCCGGTGACATGGTGGCGGCCATCGAGCAGGTGGGCCTGGCGGCGGGAGAGGACGTTTTTCATGCTCTGCGCGCTCTGGCCTGCAGCTCACAAGAACATCTGCAAATCTTCGACTTGGTCTTCGTCAGTTTCTTTGGCCACTACTACCAGCCGGCCCTCGCCTTCACGCGCCCTCAGGCCCGCTCCTGGACCATCGCCTCCACCCCCGATCGCGGGGGGCTCGGATCGGAGATTCCCCGGTCGGAGACGCTGGCAGTGGGGGCATCGGCGGTGGAACGACTCAACCACCGCGACTTCGCCGACCTCACCCCGGCGGAACTGGCCCAAGTACGCCGTCTCATCGAAGAGATGGTGTGGAAACCGGCACTGGTCCGTAGCCGCAGGCGCCGGGCCACTCCGCTCGGTGATCGTCCCGACCTGCGCCGCACGCTGCGGAGCTCGGTTGGGCCGGACGCCGATCTGGTTCCCATCGCCTACTCCGAACGGCGGCTGCGCAAACGACCGCTCATCTTCATCGCCGATGTCTCCGGCTCCATGGAGCGCTATTCGGAGATGTTGCTCTACTTCGCCCACGCCGCCCGGGGCCGCTTGGGGACCACTGAAGCCTTCGTCTTCTCCACCCATCTCACCCGCATTACCCGTCAGCTCGCCCGCCGCGACCCCTCACAAGCTATCGCCGAGGTGTCGGAGGCGGTCGACGACTGGTCGGGAGGGACCAAGATCGGCGAAGCCGTTGGCAACTTCAATCGCGAATGGTCGCGGCGGGTTACCAGAGGTGGACCACTCGTCATCTTCGTCTCCGACGGCTGGGATCGAGGTGAACCCAGTGTGCTGGCAGGGGAGATGGCTCGCCTGCGGCGAACGGTTCATCGCATCATCTGGCTCAACCCGTTGGCGGGCAGGCCGGGGTATGCCCCCGAGACCCGGGGAATGCAGGCCGCCCTTCCCTACATCGACGACTTCCTGCCCGCCGCCAATCTCAACGATCTCCGGGCGGTGGTGCAACTCCTAGAGTCGGTGCCGGCGCAGGCATTACGGCCGGCGGTCTAGCCCGAGGATCGAATGAAAAGCGAGATCGATATCTGGCGGCGGTGGGAGGCGGAGGGCAAAGAGGTGGCAGTAGCCACCGTGATCAGGGTTTCGGGGTCTGCCCCCCGCCCCATCGGCTCAAAGTTCTTGGTTTCCTCGGCCGGTGACATGGCCGGCTCGGTATCGGGCGGCTGCGTCGAGAACGACGTCTTCCTCCACGCCCAGGAGGTGATCAGCACCGGCGAGCCGCGGGTGGTGAGCTACGGAATCGCCGACGAAGATGCCTTTGCGGTCGGTCTGGCTTGTGGCGGCAGCATCCAGGTGCTAATCGAACGCTGGTGAAAGAGGTCCTGGCGGCGGTCGAGCGCCTGGTAGCAGATGAGCGGCTCGGGGCCCGGACGACGGTGGTATCCGAGCCGGGACGGGGCCGCAGCGCCGTCATCGATGAGCAGGGCGAGTTGCTGGCCGGAGAACTACCTGATCCTGCCCAGGATCTCCTCAGTGACATCCGCCAATTGATGGTCCGCGAGCAGTCAGCCACTCTGGCTTACGGTCCCCTTGAGGTGTATGTGGAAACGATCGCCCCCCCTCCCCGTCTCATCATCTTCGGCGCGGTGCATATCGGTCAAGAACTAGCCGCCCTCGCCCATCGGCTGGGATACCGGGTGACGGTAAGTGATGCCCGTCCCGCCTTTCTCAGCAAAGACCGTTTCCCCGAAGCGGAGGAGCTGGCCCTCGGCTGGCCCGACCAAGTGGAAGTGGACTTCGACGCCCGGACCTTCGTCGTGGTGTTGAGTCACGATGCCCGTTTCGAAGATCCACTGTGGCCGCGCCTCCTTCCCACCGAGGTCGCCTATATCGGCGCCATGGGGAGCCGGAAAACGGCGGAACGTCGCCGAGAGAAGCTGGTGGCGGCGGGGTTCACCGAAGAGCAGCTCGATCGGATCCACGGCCCCATCGGGATTGATATCGGAGCGGTCACGCCGGGGGAAGTGGCGGTGGCCATCCTGGCGGAGATGACCCAGGCTCGTTACCACCGCCAGCAACCGCTGCACCTAATCGGCGCAGTGCGTCAGCTGGGCCGCGACGGCTAGCGTCAGGCGGGTGAACGCGGCATTGGTGCTGGCGGCGGGCGGATCGTCCCGGCTGGGACGACCCAAACAGTTGGAACCTTGGGGTGGGACCACGCTCTTGGGGCACGTTCTCAACGTGATCGAAGGCATCGGTTTCGAGGAATGTTTCTTGGTTTTGGGTGCAGAGAGCGAGAAGGTTCTCGACAGTGTCGAGCTGGAGGGATGGACGGTGGTCGAGAACCTGGAGTGGGCCGAGGGCCTGGCCTCCTCCCTGCGGGTGGGCCTCGATGCCATGACCCGCCTTGCTCGCTCCGAGACGGCCGTGTTGTTCCTGGGCGATCAGCCGGACATCGACCCCGACGTCGTTCGGGCATTGCTGGCTGCGGCCCGCAAGACCCGCCGACCAGCGGTGGTACCCAAATACCGCTACACCTGGGCCAATCCGGTGGTGGTGAAAAAAGTGCTGTGGCCCCGATTGATGAGTCTGACCGGCGATGAAGGAGCCAAAGGTCTGCTGCAGGCTCACCCCGATTGGGTAGAGGAGATCTGGTTCGAGCGCCGTCCTCCCCGAGATGTTGACACCGAAAGTGATGTAAGCGAGCTACGGCCGCGGCAATGAACGATCGCGTTAGGTAAAGTCGCCGACCTTGCACTCTCGGTGGAGGACTGTGGCTCGTATCGATGAGATCGCTGGCATCGATCCCAAATTGGCGACCCGACTTCGCAAGTCGGGTATACGTACCACAGAGTCGCTTTTGAAACGCACCGCCACCCGTCCCGGTCGGGAGCAGCTGGCTTTGGACACCGGTCTCGATCCTGAGCAGATCCTGCGGTGGGCGCAGAGGGCCGACATCATGCGGGTCAAGGGGATCGGGGCTGAATACGCCGTCCTGCTCGAGGCCTGCGGGGTGAGCACCATCCGCGATCTGCGCCGGCGTAATGCCACCGCTCTCACCGCCAAGCTGACCGATCACAACGCCCGCAAGCAGATGGTGAGGCGACTACCGACCGAGCAGATGGTCGCGGCCTGGATCGAGGGGGCCGCCACCATCGAGCCTCAGGTTCGCTGACGCCTCTTCTCCGACCCGACTGAAGCTGCTTTCACTGGCGAAAGACCCGAGGGGCTTCTCTTCCGAGAAGCCCCTCGAGGGAGGAGGAGTGGGAGGTATTACCTCCCGGTTTTCCCACAGGGTGGGAAACTGCGAACTCAGGACGCCTTGGCGGCCGGCGCTTTCCTAGTGGTCGACTTGGCACCAGCTTTGGCAGCGGTGCTCTTAGCAGCCGCTTTCTTGGCGGGCGCCTTCTTGGCCGTGCCGGACGACTTCGCCGTGGAGCGAGTACCCGTGGCCTTCTTCGCCGCTGGCTTGGCAGCCGGCGTCTCCACCTCGATCACCTTGGTTTCGGTGACGGGGGCTTTGGCCGCCACCCGCTCGGGCCGGAACGAAGCTCGCCAGGTAGCCAGCATGTCCTCGAGCTGGTCCCGGAGCTTGCTGACTTGCTCGGAGACCTGCTCGAAATCGACCTTGGCGGCGATTTCATCAACCATCTTGCCCTCGCTGAGGCGGGTAACCACCTTCTCACCTTCGGACGCCCACACCTCCATCCGCTCGTTGGCGGTCTTGCCGAGGGTGTCGGCCTCTTTGTTGAGACTGGCGCGGATCTCCTCGACCCGCTTGCCCAGCTTGCGAGCCGCCACCACCGGGGCGCCGACGGCTGCGTAAAGCACTTTCTTGCCCTTCATCTCACTTTCTCCTATCTGTTCTCCTCGACCTGATCCGTTGCCGCCGCAGCCGCGGACACCAACGTGCGATACAGGTCTGACAACACCTGCTTTTGGCGGGGCGACAGCACGGCGTCGGCTTCGATGGCATCGATCACCGCTGGGGGACGAGGACCCTCTTCGATCAGACCCGCTCTGGTGTACAGGGTCTCCGCCGAGATCTGCAACGCCCGCGAAAGGCGCTTCAAGATCTCAGCCGAAGGTTTCCTGACACCTCTTTCGATCTGGCTCAAGTAGGGATTGGAGATCCCTGCCCGCTCCGCCAACCGGCGCAGTGAGAGGTTGGCGCGCTCACGGTGGGACTTGATGAAGTCACCCAGTTCGGAAATCACGCCCGCTTCCTCATCCGGCTCCGACAGTTGGTGGAGTCGCTTGCTATCGCTCACAACAGATAGCATACAGCAAGCTGCTTGCTATTGCAAGCGGTTCGCCAGCAATTATTTTCGCGAAGCGATAGAGCGGGGCTTAACCGAATACGAGCACTGATGTGCCCCGGTGAGGATATGTGAAGTGCGCTCCACCCTGGCTTCGGGCAGTACGGCCCGAATGAACTCCAACTCGCTCCCGCAGGCTTGCCCGTAGCGGAGGGCGATGCCGAGGATGGCGCAGTTGTGTTCGACAATGGTATAGGAACCGTCGGGATGGGCGACGGCTTCGGCTAGGTAGCCGTCGTCGTCAAGGATCCGGGCCATCTCCTCCATTTTCTCGGCGAAACTCGAACACTTGCGGAGTCGAGCTCTAGCTCCTTCGATCCGCCGCTGGCGCCGGCGGTGGAAGATCTCCTCCATCAAAGCTGGGTCGGCCTGATCGACATACTCGAGCAGTTCGTTGGTGAGTTCGGCGTAAGCCCGGGGATAGAGGGCATCGGCAGCTTCGCTAAGACGAAAGTGGTGGCGGGGCCGGCCCCGGGCCTGACGGGTCTCGACCACCTCGACCAGGCCATCGCGTTGCAGACCGGTGAGCTGCTGGCGGACGGCTGAGACAGTCAGCTCCGCTTCAGCGGCTAAATCCTCTACCCCCAACTCACCTTTCCTCTTGAGGGCATTGAGGAGCACCCGCTTGGTGGCGGGGAGGGCAGTTAGGGCCGGGTGTTCGGCGATCGGCATCCAGTCATCGTAGGCCGCGCAGTTGTTATTGTCATTAAAAACAGATATTTCTTGTTAATCTGCTGGCTTTGGTTTAGAGTCGGATGATGCCCGAACAGCCTTCGATGAGCTCTCAAGATCCGGGACCGGTGGCCCTCGTTACCGGTGCCTCCCGGGGCCTGGGTCTGGCCATCATCCGAGCCCTGGCGGAGCGGGGCTGGACGGTGGTGGTCGATGCCCGTCAAGAAGTCGCCCTCAAGGAAGCCGTTGAGGAGCTTGGTCACCGGGTGGTGGCGGTTTCCGGCGATGTTGCCGATCCGCAACACCGGGGCGATCTGGTCTCCACTGTTGTCGGGTTGGGCCGGCTCGACCTTCTTGTTAACAACGCTTCGGCTCTGGGACCGTCACCTCTTCCGCGGCTGGAGGCTTTCCCCCTGGCCGCGCTGCGCTCATTGTTTGAGGTCAACGTCATGGCTCCGCTGGCTCTCATCCAGGAGTTCCTCCCTCTCCTTCGGCGGAGCCATGGCGTGCTCATCAACGTGACATCCGACGCGGCAGTGGAGGGTTACGAAGGCTGGGGCGGGTACGGTGCCTCCAAGGCAGCGCTGGAGCAGCTCTCCCGCGTCCTCGCCGCCGAGGAGCAGCAGCTGCACGTCTATTGGGTGGATCCAGGCGACATGAACACTGCCATGCACCAAGAGGCCTATCCGGGTGAGGACATCAGCGACCGACCCCCGCCCGAGGCAAGCATTCCCGGTCTACTGCATTTGATTGAGCTGCGACCTTCGTCAGGTCGCTATCAGGCTAGGGAAATAGCCTGAAATGCCGGCGGCCTTGCTCTTTGAGCTGCCCCCAAACCTAGCCCGAGGAGTACCGCCGGAAGTATCCGGAAAGGGGCGAGATGACGTCAGGTTGATGGTGGGGTGGCGGGGGGATGGCCAGGTAGCCGAAGACCGATTCCCTTCCCTGAGTCGCTTCCTGCAGGCCGGAGACGTAATGGTGGTCAATACCTCCGCCACCCTGCCGGCCGCCCTCGACACTGTCACCGACACAGGTGAACAGGTGCGACTCCACCTCTCCACACCTCTCCCTGGGGGACTGTGGGTGGTGGAGCCGAGGCACCCGGTGGGTCCGGGGTCACGGCCCCGAGCCACCAACAGCGCCGACGTGCTGTCACTCCCTGGCGGCGGTCGTGCGCAGCTTCTCCAGCCCCACTCCTCAACTACCCGGCTATGGCTGGCCGCTATCGAGCTTCCGGGTCCAGGGTCGATCGATGCCTACCTAAGCCGGCACGGGCAACCGATCCGTTACGAGTATGCCGAGGCGGCCTGGCCTCTGGCCATGTATCAGACGGTGTACGCCCGCCAGCCGGGTTCGGCCGAGATGCCTTCGGCGGG
>DATEDX010000255.1:0-22785 GCA_035281425.1 Acidimicrobiia bacterium | reverse complement strand
GACGGATGTGACGGGGTCGGTGACGTTGCCGGAGGGGACGCAGATGGTGATGCCGGGGGATAACACCCCGATGACGGTGGAGTTGATTTCTCCCATTGCGATGGATGAGGGGTTGCGGTTCGCGATTCGGGAGGGGGGCCGCACTGTCGGCGCCGGCCGGGTAGTAAAGATTTTGAAATAGACGGAAGACGGAAGCCGGAAGACGGAAGACGGACACAAAAACCTTTCGGACTCACAAGCGAGTGAAACGAGCGACATGGAACAGAAGATACGGATCCGATTGAAGGCCTACGACCACCAAGTGGTCGATGAGTCTTCGCGCAAAATTGCGGAGACGGTGATTCGTACCCAAGCCAAAATCAGGGGACCGATTCCCCTGCCTACCGAGATCCATCGCTATTGCGTTATCCGGGGCCCCCATGTCGACAAAGACTCCCGTGAGCACTTCGAAATGCGCATCCACAAGCGACTCATCGACATTCTCGACCCCACTCCCAAGACCGTCGATTCCTTGATGAGGCTCGACCTTCCCGCCGGGGTGGAAGTGGAGATCAAGCTATGAAGGCGATCCTCGGCGAGAAGCTGGGCATGACCCAGATCTTCGACGACCAGTCGCGGGCAATCCCGGTGACAGTGATCAAAGCCGGTCCCTGCCAGGTCGTGCAGATCAAACGTCCCGAGACCGACGGCTACTCGGCCATCCAACTTGCCTTCGGGGAAGCCAAGCCTGCCCGGCTCACCGAGCCGGTCAAAGGGCACTTCGCCAAGGCAGGTGTCGCCCCCGCCCGGCATCTGGTGGAGATCCGAGTGAGCGACCCCGACGCGTATCAGATCGGACAGGAGATCGGTATCGGGGACGTCTTCGCCAAAGGCGCCCGGGCTGATGTCACCGGAGTCTCCAAGGGCAAAGGCTTTCAAGGGGTGATGAAGCGGCACAACTTCGCCGGTCAGGGAGGATCCCACGGCAATCACAAGAAGCACCGAGCCCCCGGGTCGATCGGCGCTTGCGCCACCCCCTCCCGAGTCTTCAAAGGAACCCGGATGGCGGGGCGGATGGGAGGAGACAAGGTCACCACCCTGAGCCTGATGGTGGCCGAGGTCGATCAGGAGAACCATCTGCTCTTGCTGCGCGGGGCGGTCCCCGGGCCTGCCGGATCGCTGGTAGTGATTAGGGAAGCGGTGAAAGCCTGATGGCCGACGTCACTGCCCCTTTGTTCGACGCCTCCGGCTCACCCCAGGGCGAAGTAAAGCTCAACCCCGAGGTGTTCGGCATCGAGCCCAATCTGGGAGTGCTCCATCAGGTCATCACCGCCCAGTTGGCCGGGGCCCGATCGGGAAGCCACAAG
This sequence comes from Acidimicrobiia bacterium, assembly GCA_035281425.1. Classification (GTDB taxonomy): domain Bacteria; phylum Actinomycetota; class Acidimicrobiia; order Spongiisociales; family ZC4RG35; genus JAICND01. The sequence continues at coordinate 21,439 of DATEDX010000255.1, read as the reverse complement.
ACCAAGACCCGAGCCGAAGTATCGGGCGGTGGGGCTAAGCCCTGGCGGCAGAAAGGCACCGGCCGGGCTCGTCATGGCTCGACCCGCTCACCGATCTGGACCGGCGGAGGAGTGGCCCACGGCCCCCAGCCCCGCGACTACAGCCAGCGCACCCCCAAGAAGATGAAGCGCCTGGCGCTCCGCTCGGCGCTTTCCTTGCGGGCTTCGGAGGGGCTGATACGGGTGATCGATTCATTTCCCTGGACTGAGCCCAAGACCAAAACCGCGGCCGAGCTCCTCAACGCCATCGGTGTCACCGGCAAGACCTTGGTGGTGTTGGGTGAGACCGACCGTACCGCCCACCGCTCGTTCCGCAACCTCACCGACGTGGTGGTGGCGGAACCCTCCCAGGTGACTGCTTATGACCTGATGTGGGCCCACAACCTGGTCTTCACCTCCCACTCGGTGGCGTCCATCGGCGGCTACAGCGCCTACGAGGTGTCCAAATCCGACTTCGTCAAGGAAGAAGCATGATGAAAGACCCCCGCGACATCATCATCGCCCCCGTGGTCTCCGAGAAGTCCTATGACCTCATCGAGAAGGCCAACACCTACACCTTCGTGGTCGACCGGCGCTCGAACAAGAGCGAGATCCGCGACGCCATCGCTGAGATCTTCGACGTCGACGTGGTCTCGGTCCGCACCCAAAACCGCTCCGGCAAGGTCAAGCGCACCGGCTACGTATACGGGCGGCGACAGCAAGTTAAACGGGCTCTGGTCACGCTGGCCGAGGGCGACAACATCGATCTATTTGGAATCTGATCATGGCCATTAGAAGCAGAAAACCGACCTCACCAGGACGCCGCTTCCAGACGGTGTCCGACTTCGTCGACGTCACCAAGTCGGAGCCGGAGAAGTCGCTCCTGGCGGCCAAGAAGTCGACCGGAGGACGCAACACCGACGGGCGCATCACCTCCCGTCACCGGGGAGGCGGAAACAAGAACCGGTACCGGATAATCGACTTCAAACGGCGCAAGGACGGCATTCCCGCTCGGGTGGCGGGAATCGAATACGACCCCAACCGCAACGCCCGCATCGCCCTGCTCCACTACGCCGACGGCGAAAAGGCCTACATCCTGGCCCCAGTGGGACTCAAGGTCGGGGATACCGTCACCTCCGGCGCCGGCTCCGACATCCGCCCCGGCAACGCCATGCCGCTCCGAAACATCCCCGGCGGCACCACCGTCCACGCCATCGAACTTCGCCCCGGCGGCGGAGCCAAGATGGCCCGGTCGGCCGGTACCGGAGTGCAGTTGATGTCCAAGGAGAGCGATATGGCTCTCCTCCGGCTGCCCTCCGGAGAGATGCGGATGGTGAGCCTCGACTGCCGGGCCACCATCGGCCAGGTGGGCAACACCGAGGCGGAACTCATCAAGGCGGGCAAAGCCGGACGCAACCGTTGGAAGGGGGTGCGGCCCCAAACCCGAGGGGTGGCCATGAACCCGATCGACCATCCCCTCGGCGGTGGTGAAGGTAAGTCTTCGGGTGGTCGCCACCCGACGAGCCCCTGGGGCCAGAAAGAGGGTCGGACCCGTAAGAAGAAGAAGGCCAGCAGCCAGTACATCATCCGGCGCCGGTCTGCCAAAGGCCGGAGGTAACCATGGCGCGCAGTCTTTCCAAAGGTCCCTTCGTGGACGACCATTTGATGGCCAAGGTCGATGAACTCAATCGCAAGGGCGAGAAGCGAGTGATTCGTACCTGGAGCAGGCGCTCCACCGTGGTCCCCGAGATGGTCGGTCACACCATCGCCGTTCACGATGGCCGCAAACACGTCCCGGTTTTCATCACCGAGTCGATGGTGGGACACAAGCTGGGAGAGTTCGCTCTCACCCGCACCTTTCGCGGTCACGCCGGGAAGAAAGAGAAGGCGGTAAGGCGCTGATGGAAGTACGCGCTCAAGCCCGCTTCATCCGCCAACCGGCTACCAAGGTGCGACTGGTCCTGGATTTGGTCAGGGGTCTCCCCGTCGACGACGCCCGCGCCGTCCTCGCTCTCACCCCACGGGGGGCATCGGAAACCGTTACCAAGGTCCTCAACTCGGCCATCGCCAACGCCGAGCACAACTTTGCTCTTGACGCCGACGACCTAGTGGTAGCCGAGGCCTTCGCCGATGAAGGCCCCACTCTTCGTCGCTTCCGACCTCGGGCCCGGGGCCGGGCCACCCGCATCCGCAAACGCACCAGCCACATCACCATCGTCGTCTCCGACCAAGCCGAGGAAAACTAATGGGACAGAAAACCCACCCCTATCTCTTCCGGATCGGAACCACCAATGACTGGAAGTCGAAGTGGTACTCCGACAAGGACTATGTCGATCTGGTCAACGAAGACTGGAAAATCCGTGAATATCTCCGCAAGGAGCTAACCCGGGGCGCCATCTCCCGGATCGACATCGAACGAACCCGCGATCGAGTGGTAGTGGAGATCCAGACCGCCCGCCCGGGGGTGGTGATCGGCCGCAAAGGGTCCGAAGCCGAAAGGCTCCGCAACGGGCTCGAGGATCTGGCCTCGAAGCCGGTGAAGCTCAACATCACCGAGATCAAAGACCCCGATCTCGACGCCCAACTTCTCGCCCAGGGGATCGCCGACCAGTTGGAGAACCGGGTCGCCTTCCGCCGGGCCATGAAGCGGGCCGTTGGTGCCGCCCTCAAAGCCGGGGCCGAGGGAGTGCGGGTGGAGTGCAACGGCCGGCTCGGCGGCGCCGACATGGGTCGGCGGGAGTGGTACCGGGAAGGTCGGGTGCCGCTTCACACCCTGCGGGCCGACATCGACTTTGGGGTGGCCACCGCCCACACCACTGTGGGGGCGGTGGGAGTCAAGGTTTGGGTCTACCGCGGAGACGTGGTGGGGGGTCTGGCCTCTAGCCGGGAGAAGATCGCCGCCGAAGCTGCTCTCGCGACTGGCGGTCCCGCCCGACGTTCAGCCCCGGCCAAAGCCCGGGCGGAGCAGGCAGTGGGTCGTGATAAAATGCCCCGCCTCATCGAGGCCGGAGGAGGCAAACGCCTCATCGAGGCCGGAGGAGGCAAACGTGAGCCCGGCCGGCGCCTCATTGAAGCTGGTGGTGGCCGCCGGATCACGGCCGAAGAAGCTGAAATCGAATATCTGACGGCGCGCGAAGAAATCGTGCCCGAAGGCGCTGAAGTCGAATCCGCGGTTCAGCCACCTGTCGAAGCAGAGGCCGACTCGTCTCTCCTCAAGGTTGAGCCGGAGGCGGTCGACGCAGAGCCGGAACCGGTTGAGGCTGAGCCGAAAGCGGTCGAGGTCGAGGCGGTCGAGGCTGAACCGGAGAACGCCGAGGTGGAGTCGGAGAGCGAAGCCGTAGCCGTGACTCCGGAAGGGGAGGCACCGGAGTCGTCCTCTGCAGCTCCTGAGGCAGAAACCGACGAAGCAGCGGCCGAGGAGAAGGAAGAGAACTAGGCATGTTGATGCCCAAACGCACCAAGCACCGCAAGGTGCATCGGGGCCGGAGGACCGGTGCCGCCAAAGGCGGAACCACCGTGACCTTCGGCGACTTTGGGCTGCAAGCACTCGATGCTGCCTGGATCACCGCCCGCCAAATCGAGGCGGCTCGTATCACCATCTCCCGCACCATCAAACGTGGTGGAAAGGTATGGATCACCATCTTTCCCGACAAGCCGGTGACGATGAAGCCGGCCGAAACCCGGATGGGCTCGGGGAAAGGCAATCCTGAGTTCTGGGTTGCCGTCGTGAAGCCCGGTCGGGTCATGTTCGAACTGGCGGGAGTTCCCGAAGAACTGGCCCGGGAAGCCTTGCGACGGGCGGGCCACAAGCTGCCTATCCGGACCCGCTTCCTCACCCGGGAGGACGCATGAAGGCCGCCGAGCTTCGTGAGCTCACCTTCGAAGAGTTGGAAGAGAAGATGGCCGAGGCTAAGGCCGAGCTGTTCAACCTACGGTTCCAACTCGCCACCAACCAGCTTGACAACACCGCCCGACTCCGGTTGGTGCGACGGGAAATAGCTCGCATCGCCACCGTGATGCGGGAGCAAGAGATAGAAGCGTGGCTTGCTTCCCAGACGGAAGCCGGCAGCCGGAAGACGGAAGTGGAGTCATGAGCACACCAGAACGGGGGCGGCGGAAGATTCGGATTGGGGTGGTGGTGTCAGACGGTCGCGATAAGACGGTCACCGTCGAGGTGCCCACCTCCTTCTCCCATCCCCGTTATGACAAGGTGGTCCGCCAGAGCTCCAAGTTCCATGTCCATGACGAGAACAACGAAGCCAAGCTAGGTGACACGGTACGGATCATGGAGACCAAACCGATCTCCAAGCAGAAGCGCTGGCGCATCGTCGAGATCGTGGAGCGAGCCCGATGATCCAGCAGGAGAGCCGGCTTCGGGTTGCCGACAACACCGGTGCCCGCGAGGTGCTCTGCATCCGCGTCTTGGGCGGCTCCACCCGCCGTTACGCAGGGGTGGGTGACGTGATCGTCGCCACCGTGAAAGACGCCATCCCCGGAGGCAGCGTCAAGAAAGGCGATGTAGTCAAAGCGGTGGTGGTGAGAACCCGCAAAGAGGCCCGCCGGGCCGACGGCACCTACATCCGCTTCGACGACAACGCCTGCGTCATCATCGACAACAACCGCCAGCCCCGCGGCACCCGCATTTTCGGACCGGTAGCCCGGGAACTGCGCGACAAGCGGTTCATGCGCATCGTGTCACTAGCCCCAGAGGTGATCTGATGAGATTGCGTGCAGGTGATCGGGTCAAAGTGGTTTCCGGCAAAGACGCCGGCAAAGAGTCGCGCATCAGCAAGGTGTTCCCCAAGACCAACAAGATCATCGTGGAAGGGGTCAATACGGCCCGGCGTCATACCCGCCCCCGCGGTCAAACCATGCAGGGCGGGATCATCGACAAGGACATGCCCATCGACGCCTCCAATGTGATGATCATGTGCGAGGACTGCGGAAGGCCGGTACGCATTGCCTACCGGATTGATGACAGTGGCAAGTACCGGGTGTGTGGGCGCTGTGGAGGTGAGCTGTGACTGTTCCCCGGCTGAAGACCGTGTACCAGGAGACGGTGGCGCCACGCCTGCAAAAGGAACTCGAGATCGAGAACCCGATGGATATTCCCCGTCTCGAGAAGATCGTCGTCAACATGGGGGTGGGTGAAGCCGTCGGCGACCGCCGCCAAATCGAGTCGGCCATGGAGGAGCTGGCGCTGATCACCGGCCAGCGGCCGCGCCTCAACAAGGCGCGCAAGTCGGTGGCCGGGTTCAAGGTGCGGGAAGGCATGCCGGTGGGCGCTTCGGTAACGATGCGGGGTGCCCGCATGTGGGAGTTCTTCGACCGTTTGCTGGCAGTCGCCATTCCCCGGGTGCGCGACTTTCGGGGGCTCAACCCTCGGGCCTTCGACGGCCGCGGCAACTACAGCTTCGGAGTCAACGAACAGCTGATCTTTCCCGAAATCGACTTCGACCGGGTGGCGTCGGTGCGGGGCATGGACATCACCATCTGCACCACCGCCCGATCAGACGACCAGGCCCGAGCCTTGCTCGAGGCCTTTGGATTCCCATTCCGTAAGCAAGAACTGAGGGCTTAGGAGAGCTGTGGCCAAGAAGTCAATCGTCATCAAGTCGCAACGTAAGCCCAAGTTCAAAGTGAGGGGCTATACCCGCTGCCGCCGCTGCGGCCGCGCCCGCGCCTACCTGCGTGACTTTGGCATGTGCCGGATCTGTGTCCGCCAGCTCGCCCAACGGGGCGAACTCCCCGGTGTGAGAAAGGCCTCCTGGTAATGATGACCGATCCCATCGCCGACATGCTCACCCGGATCCGTAACGCCGTGGCAGTAGGCCACGAGCAGGTGACGATGCCGTCTTCCAACGCTCGTGAAGCGCTGGCGCGGATCCTGGCGGCCGAGGGCTACATCGACCGTTTCGAGGTGATCGGTGACCACAAGCCCGTTTTGACCATTCACCTCCGCTACGGGCCGCGCCGATCCCCCGCCATCGCCGGGCTGCGCCGGGTATCCCGTCCTGGGCACCGCGTCTATCGGCCCGCCGACGAACTTCCCCGGGTTCAGGGTGGTCTGGGAGTGGCGGTGGTTTCAACATCTCAAGGAATCCTCCCCGACCGTGAGGCGCGTCGTCGCCGGCTGGGCGGCGAGATCATCTGTGAGGTTTGGTAGTGAGCCGAGTCGGAAAGAAGCCCATTCCCATCCCCAGCGGCGTGGAGGTGGAGATCTCCGGCCAGACCGTGGCCGTCAAAGGTCCCCGGGGCCAGCTCCATCGGACCGTCTCCGATCGGGTCGACCTCAAACTGGAGGATGGCGTCCTCACCCTGGAGCGACGGGACGAGAGCCGAGAGAGCCGAGCTTTGCACGGTCTCTTCCGCGCTCTCCTCGCCAACGCCGTCACCGGCGTGGCCGAGGGGTTCAGCCGCGAGCTCTCCATCGTCGGGGTGGGATACCGGGCAGCCCTCAAAGGCTCCGACCTGGAGATGCAGCTCGGGTTCAGCCACCCCGTCACCGTCCCTGCCCCCGACGGTATCTCCTTCGAGGTGCCCGAGCCCACCCGGGTGATCATCAGCGGGATCGACAAGGAGCAAGTCGGGCAGGTGGCGGCAGACATCCGCAAGCTTCGCCCTCCGGAGCCCTACAAGGGCAAAGGGGTCCGATACGCCAATGAGGTGGTCCGGCGCAAGGCCGGGAAGGCGGGCAAACGATGAGCATCAAGACCCGGGCCGAAGGCCGCCAGCGCCGTCACCGGCGGGTTCGGAAAGGAGTGGCCGGATCGCCGAGCCGTCCCCGGCTCTCCGTATTCCGCAGCAATCGCTACATCTACGCCCAGGTGATCGACGATTCCACCGCCCGAACCCTCGCCGCAGCCTCGTCGCTCGAGGGCCCATTACGGGATCGCACCCTCACCGTTGCCACCGCCTCCGAGGTCGGCAAGCTGATCGCCGCCCGAGCTCAAGAAGCCGGGGTAAAAGCGGTGGTTTTCGATCGGGGCGGTTTTGCCTACCACGGACGGATCAAAGCCCTGGCCGACGCCGCCCGCCAAGCCGGATTGGATTTTTAGGAGATACAAATGGCCGAATTGCAGTATGACGAGCGGGTGATAGCCATCAACCGGGTGGCCAAGGTCACCAAAGGTGCCAAACGGTTCAGCTTCACTGCGCTGGTAGTAGTCGGTGACGGCAACGGGCGGGTCGGAGTGGGATACGGAAAAGCCCGTGAAGTGCCCACTGCCATCCAGAAGGGGATGGAAACCGCCCGCAAGTCGATGGTCACTATCCCCATGGCCGGGACCACCCTGGTCCATGAGGCGGTAGGGGTGCACGGTGCCTCCCGGGTGCTGGTCAAGCCGGCCGCCCCTGGAACCGGTGTCATCGCCGGGGGAGCGGTTCGCCAGATCCTGGAGGCCGCCGGGGTCAAAGATGCCCTGGCCAAATCGCTGGGGGCGCCCACCCACATCAACGTGGCCAGGGCGGCCATGAACGCCCTCACCGGCCAGCGCCGGCCCGAGCAGGTGGCGGCCCTCCGGGGCAAGAAGCCGGAAGATGTAATACCGGGAGCGCTGCTGGCGGCCTATCGCAGCACCGAAGCGATGCGAGCTAGGAACGGCTGATGGCCGGGAGCCTCAAGGTCACGTTGCGCAAATCGCCCATCGGGGAGAAACCCAAGACTCGATCGACGGTCGAGAGCCTGGGATTGCGAAAGCTTCACCAGACCGCGGAGCTGCCGGACAACCCGTCGGTGCGGGGGATGCTGCATAAGGTGAGGCATCTGGTCGAGGTTGTTGAGCCAGAGCCTGGCGCTCCAAAGCGGAGGCGAGGCGCGAAACGCGAGACGCGAGCGGAGACCGACAATGAGTGAACATTTGCAGTTGCATGATTTGAAACCGGCTCCCGGCTCGAAGAAAGATCGGGTTCGAGTGGGCCGGGGTCGGGCCGGGAAAGGCGGAAAGACCGCTGGGCGGGGCACCAAGGGCCTGAAAGCCCGCAACACCTTGCGGCCCGGGTTCGAAGGTGGGCAGACCCCGATGTCGATGCGGATCCCCAAACTCAAGGGCTTCCGCAACCCCAACAAGGAAGCCTTTGCGATCATCAACCTGGCCGGACTGCAGTCCTTCAAGGCGGGAAGCGTCATCACCCCCGAAGAACTCCGCAAGCGTGGGCTGGTTAAACACCATGGCCGGGTCAAGGTCCTCGCCCAGGGCGATCTCGACAGGGCCCTCACCCTTCGGGTCCACGCCGTCAGTGCCGCCGCCCAGGCCAAGATCGAAGCCGCCGGCGGCACCGTCGAACTCATTTCATGAAGCCGGTAGACGGAAGCCGAGAGACGGAAGCCGACGTTAAAGGCGCCTGGCTGACCGTAGGACCCCAGCTGCCAGTCTTCGGCTTTCTTCTTCCGTCTTCCGTCTTCCGTCTATACCGGGACACGACGAGAATAGGACCCGGCACTTTCAGGGGACACTGATGCTTTCTGTTTTTAGGCACATGTTCACGATCCCCGACTTGCGGGGAAAGATCCTGTTCACGCTGGCCATGTTTGCCGTCTATCGACTCGGTGCCACCATCCCCGTTCCCGGGATCGACCTGGAACGGGTCCGGATCTTCCAGGAGCAACAGCAGGCGGGGGGTATCTACGGGCTCCTCAACCTGTTTTCCGGTGGCGCCCTGGAGGCTTTTTCGGTCTTGTCGCTGGGGATCATGCCCTACATCACTGCCACCATCATCATGCAATTGCTCACTGTGGTGATCCCCAAGCTGCAGGCTCTACAGGAAGAAGGGGAGAGCGGGCGCAAGGTCATCACCCAGTGGACCCGCTACGTGACCGTGGGTCTGGCGCTCATTCAGTCGACCGGGTTCACCTATCTCTTCAACACCGGCCAGTTCACCAATGGGATCAGCCTCTTCGCACCCGGAACCTACACCCCGGGGCGGGTGGCGCTGGTGGTACTGACCATGACCGCCGGCTCTGCCTTCGTGATGTGGCTCGGTGAGTTGATCACCCAGCGCGGCATCGGCAACGGCATGTCGCTGCTCATCTTCGTTTCCATCATCAGCCAGTTCCCCTTCATCTTCAGTCAAATCTGGGGAACCACCGCCGCGGTGGGCCGGTGGCTCGTCTTCGGGGTGGTACTGCTCGCCTTCCTGGCGATGATCATGGCCATCATCTACATCGACCAGGCGCAGCGCCGCATCCCCATCTCCTTCGCCAAACGGGTCCGGGGGCGGCGGGTGATGGGTGGGCAGTCGACCTACATCCCCGTCAAGGTCAACACCGCCGGGGTGATCCCGGTGATCTTCGCCTCATCGGTCCTCCTTTTCCCTTCGCTCCTGGTCACCGCCATCCCCGCCGGCGGCCGCTTCCTCGATGGGGTTCGGCGCTGGGTGGACGCCAACCTGGGGGGAGGAGCAGGAGGGCAGATCAGCATTTGGTACGTGGTGATGTTGTTCTTCCTCATCATCTTCTTCACCTACTTCTATACCGCCATCCAATTCGATCCCAAGCGGCAAGCGGAGATGTTGCAGCGCCAGGGTGGGTTCGTGCCCGGGGTTCGTCCTGGCAGCGCCACCTCCCGCCACCTGCAGCACATCATCAACCGCATCACCCTGCCCGGGTCGATCTTCCTGGGTCTGATCGCGGTCCTGCCCACCTTCGCCACCTTGATCTGGAACATCCCGCTCGGGTTCTCCGGGGTTTCCATCCTCATCGTGGTGGGGGTGGCCATCGAGACCATGAAGCAGGTCGAAAGCCAGTTGACGATGCGAAACTACGAGGGCTTCCTGACTTGAACTGCATCAAGACGGCAGACGGCAGACGGCAGCCGGAAGACCACATCGAGACTCTGCCGACAACCTCTGCCGCGGTACTTCCGTCTTCCGTCTTCCGTCTCCCGGCTGGGCGAGTGCAGTGAAGCTTCTGTTCATTGGTCCTCCCGGCGCGGGCAAGGGCACCCAAGCTGCGCTGGTGGCCCAGCGATTGGGAATTCCCCATATCTCCACCGGGGAGATGTTTCGGGACCATGTCGCCCAGGGCACCGACCTGGGCCGGGAAGTCCAGCGCATCATGGAGGAAGGTGCCTACGTACCGGACGAAATAACCGTCGAGATGTTGCGCCAGCGACTTCTCGAACCCGACGCGGCGAGCGGCTTTATCCTCGACGGGTTCCCTCGCACCGCCCCCCAGGTGGCCGCCCTCGATGGCCTCATCGGTCCCGACGGTCTCGATCGGGTGGTCTTGTTCGAAGTCGACGAAGACATCCTCGCCGAGCGAATGCTGGCCCGAGGCCGAGCTGACGACACCGAAGACACCATTCGCAACCGGTTCAAGATCTACCACGAGCAGACTGCCCCCCTCATCGAGATCTATCAGAACCGGGGTGTGGTAGTCCAGGTCGATGGCATGGGCTCCATCGACGAAATCACCGACCGGGTCCTCGAAACGATCCATCCATGACCGCTGCTAAAGCCCCCTCCGCCCCTTCGGGGCACCTCCCCCAACGCTCCCTTCGGTCGCTTCGGGAGGAAGTCTTCCGTCTTCCGTCTTCCGTCTTCCGTCTCCGATGATCACCCTCAAGTCCGACCGCGAGTTCGAAAAGATGATCGTGGCAGGTGGCTGCGTAGCAGCCGTCCATCAGGCAGTACGGGATGCGGCCCGCCCCGGAGTGTCGCTCAAGGAACTGGATGAGCTGGCTGCCCAGGTGATTAGCAGCCGGGGATGTACCCCGTCCTTTCTCGGTTATCAGCCCTCGCCTCACCAACAGCCCTATCCCGGCCATCTCTGCCTTTCGGTCAACGACGTCATTGTCCATGGCATCCCTTCGACCTACCGGCTGCGAAGCGGAGATGTCCTCTCGGTCGACGCCGGTGCCATCTTCGAGGGGTTCCACGGCGATGCCGCCTTCACAGTGGGGATCGGTGAGGTGGCGGAGCCGGCGGCGCGGCTGATCGAAGCTACCCGAGCCGCCATGTGGGCGGGAATCACTCAGGTGGCCCATGGGGCGCGACTCGGGGACATCAGCGCCGCCGTCCAGGCGGTGGGGGAGGAGCACGGCTTAGGCATCGTCCGGGAGTACGTCGGCCACGGGATCGGGCGACAGATGCACGAAGAACCTCAGGTGCCGAATCTGGGAGTGGCGGGCAAGGGAATTCGCATCCGCACCGGAATGGCCCTCTGCGTCGAACCTATGTTCAACCTGGGCTCCTGGGAGACCAAAGTCGATCCCGATGGATGGACGGTACGGACCGCCGATGGGTCACTTTCCGCCCACTTCGAGCACACCGTGGCCGTCACCAAAGACGGGGTGAAGGTGACCACGCTCCCCGAAGCCCCAGATTTGGCTCAAATAGCCAGCAACGAGTACAATTCTCCGGCTTACGGGACCCGTCCGACTTGACTGAAGAAGACGATGTCGTAAGGGTCCAGGGGACCGTCGTCCAAAACCTCCCGAACGCCACGTTCAAGGTGGAAATTGACGGTGGCCTGGAAGTGTTAGCCCATGTCTCAGGCAAGATGAGAATGCGCCGCATTCGCATCCTGCCCGGAGACCGAGTTGATGTTGAGCTGTCCGCGTACGACCCCACTCGGGGCCGGATTGTTTGGAGATATCGATGAAGGTACGTCCTTCGACCAAAAAGATGTGCGAAAAATGCCGGATCATCCGGCGGCATGGTCGCGTCTGGGTCATTTGCCCCAATCCCCGGCACAAGCAGCGGCAGGGTTAGTCGATGGCGCGCATCGCCGGCGTTGACCTGCCCCGCGACAAGCGGCTGGAGATCGGTCTCACCTACATCTTCGGAATCGGTCTCACCCGTAGCCATCAGATCCTGGCCGAGCTGGGGCTCAATCCGGATACCAGGGTCAAAGATCTCACCGAGGACGAAGCGGCCCGGATCCGCCGCCACATCGAGGCCAACTACCAGGTGGAGGGAGATCTCCGCCGCGAGATCCAGCAGAACATCAAGCGCAAGATCGAGATCGGCTGCTACCAGGGGATCCGTCATCGCCGGGGCCTGCCGGTGCGAGGGCAGCGAACCCACACCAATGCCCGTACCCGCAAGGGGCCCAAGGTGGCTATCGCCGGTAAGAAGAAAGTCAAGAAGTAGCGGTCATGGCCAAACAGTCTCAGCAACCCTCAGGTCAGAAGCGGGTGCGGCGCCGGGAGCGAAAGAACATCGCTCACGGTCAAGCCCACATCAAGGCCTCTTTTAACAACACCATCATCAACATCACCGACCTCTCCGGCAACACCGTGGTCTGGACTTCAGGCGGGGCGGTGGGATTCAAGGGCTCTCGCAAGTCGACTCCCTACGCCGCCCAGGTGGCCGCCGAGGAAGCCGCCCGCCGAGCCGGCGAACATGGCATCCGCAAGCTCGACGTGATCGTCTCCGGGACCGGGTCGGGACGCGACACCGCGGTGCGAACCTTGCAGAACATGGGGATGGAAGTGACCGGGATTCGCGACGTCACGCCCATGCCTCACAACGGGTGCCGCCCCAAGAAGCGGCGGAGGGGCTAACCCCGATGGCTCGTTATACCGGTCCTCGTCATCGCGCCTGCCGCCGGGCCCGCACCCCCCTCTGCCAGAGCAAACGGTGCCCGGTTGACCGCCGCCCTTATCCCCCCGGCCAACACGGGCGAGGGAGAAGCAAAGAGAGCGACTACCAGGTGCAGCTGCGGGAGAAACAGAAGCTGCGGGCCATGTACGGCATCCTCGAACGGCAGTTCCGCCGCTACTACGAGCTCGCCACCCGCCAACCCGGCATCACGGGCGAAAACCTCTTGCGTCTCCTGGAGAGCAGGCTCGACAACGTCATCTGGAGGTCCGGGTTCGCCGCCACCCGACCCCAAGCCCGCCAATTGGTCAACCACGGCCACTTCCGGGTCAACGGCAAGAAGGTTGACATCCCTTCCTACCAGCTCAAGGCGGGAGATGTCGTCACCCCCAAAGAGCGCAGTCGTGAGCTGATCGTCATCCAGCATGCAGTCGACACCCTCAGTCATCCGATCCCCGAATGGCTGAGCGTCGACGCCAGTGAAAAGAGCGTGACGGTGGTGCAGGCCCCCAGCCGGGCCCAGATCGATACCGCCATCAACGAGCAGATGATCGTCGAGCTCTACTCCAAGTGAATCGAAAGGAGAACGAGCCTTGTTGATCGTTCAGCGTCCCCACATCGAAGAGAGGGAAGTCGGGCCCAACCGGTCGAGCTTCGTCGTCGAACCTTTGGAGCCTGGGTTCGGTTACACCCTGGGCAACACGCTGCGGCGCACTTTGCTCTCCCGGGTGCCCGGGGCGGCGGTGACCAGCATTCGCATCGAAGGCATCCAGCACGAATTTGCCACCGTTCCCGGGGTGGTCGAGGACGTGGTCGACATCATCCTCAACGTCAAGCAGGTCGTGGTCCGGCTGGTCGACTCCGATGAGCACACCATTTGGCTGACGGCCAAGGGACCCGGCGAAGTGACGGCCGGGGATCTGCGAGTGCCGAGCGGAGTCGAGATCGTCAACCCGGATCAGCACCTAGCCACCCTTTCCGCCGACGGGCGACTGGAAATGGAGCTGACCGTCGCCCCCGGGGTGGGGTATCGCTCCGCCGATGCCAACAAGCAGGGTTCCGGCACCATCGGGGTCATCCCCGTCGACTCGATCTTCTCACCGGTGCGGAAAGTCGCCTATCGGGTGGAGAACACCCAGGTGGGACAGATGACCAACTTCGACCGATTGGTGCTTGACGTCGAGACCAACGGCGCCATCGCTCCCGGAGAGGCTGTTTCCTCCGCCGGAAAAACCCTGCGAGAGATGATGGGTCTCTTCGCCGACATGGGCGAAGGAGTGGGCCTCGAACTGGGCGAACGGCAGATGGAGAGCAGCAGCTCTACCGACCTCGAACTTCCCATCGAAGCCCTCGATCTCTCCGAGCGTCCCCGCAACTGCCTGCGCCGGGCCCAGATCAAGACCGTGGGGGAACTGGTGCAGCGGACTGCCGACGACCTCCTCAACATCACCAACTTCGGACAGAAGAGCCTGGAGGAAGTCATCGCCAAGCTCGACGAGCTGGGGCTGTCACTGGCCGATCAAGGCAACAACTAATGCCCCGGCCCCGCAAAGGCCCTCGGCTCGGTAACTCCGGAGCCCACGAGAAGGTCATCCTGGCCAACCTGGCCACCGCCCTGTTCGCTGAGGGCCAAGTGATGACGACCGTGGCCAAGGCCAAAGCCGTGCGTCCGCTGGCGGAGAAACTGATCACCAAAGCCCGCCGGGGCGACCTCCACTCCCGGCGGATCGTCCTCCGCACCATCACCAACAACGAGGTGGTGACCAAGCTCTTCGACGAGGTGGCTCCCCGCTACGTCGGCCGCCCCGGCGGCTACACCCGGATCACCCGGGTAGGGCCGAGAAGGGGCGACGGCGCCGAAGAAGCCATTATCGAACTGGTATGAGCTTTCCGGCTGACAGCTGATAGCCGATAGCTGATAGCCCTTATGACAGGGACGCCTTTTCTGACCTTTTCGCGAAATGAGTGGGCGGCGCTGCGGGCTTCCACTCCCCTCACCCTTACCGAGGCGGATGTAGCCGAGCTCCGGGGCATCAACGTCGCCCTCTCCTTGACAGAGGTGGAGGAGGTCTACCTGCCGCTCTCCCGGCTCCTCAACCTTTATGTCCGTGCTACCCAAGGCCTCTTCTCCGTTACCGATACCTTTTTGGGCAAACCCACGACTCCGGTGCCCTACCTCATCGGGGTGGCAGGATCGGTGGCGGTGGGAAAGTCGACCACCTCCCGGGTCCTCCAGGCGCTGTTGAGCCGGTGGCCTGACCATCCCCGGGTCGAGCTCATCACCACCGACGGGTTCCTCTTTCCCAACCGCGTCCTCGAAGAGCGCCACCTCATGCAGCGCAAAGGCTTCCCCGAGAGCTACGACCGGCGGCGTCTGCTCGGCTTCGTTGCCGATCTCAAGTCGGGGGCGACCGGAGTGACGGTTCCCGTGTATTCCCACATCGCCTATGACATAGTCGAGGGCGCCGCCCGTCCGGTGGAGGGTGCCGACATTGTCATCCTCGAAGGCCTCAATGTGCTGCAGGGGGGGATGAGTGGCACCTTCGTCTCCGACTACTTCGACTTCTCCATCTACGTGGATGCCGATCCGGCCAACATCGAGCAGTGGTACGTGGAGCGCTTTCTAACTCTGCGAGATACGGCATTTCGCCAACCGGAGGCCTATTTCCACCGGTACCAATCACTCAACGACGCCGAAGCGGAAGACGAAGCCAGGCGAATCTGGAAGGAGATCAACCTCCTCAACTTGGAGGAGAACATCCTCCCCACCCGTGAGCGGGCCACCCTCATCCTCCACAAGGCGGGCGATCATGCCGTCTCTGAAGTCCGCCTCCGGCGGCGGTAAGGTCGCCCACTGTGAAGAGCACCTTCGACCGAGCCGTCCGGATCACCATGTTCGATCGTCGAACCGCCCGCGAGCTCATGTTCGACTCCTCGGCCACCGGCGACGCGGTACTTCTGGTCGCCGCCATCCATGTCGTCATCGTCCTCACCCGTATGATCATGGCGGGGGTGTTCGACCTGATTGGGCTGCTGGAGACGGCCATCTTCGGGGTGGCCGGCTGGCTGATCCTCTCCTTCGCCATCTGGCTGATGGGCACCAAGGTCCTCAAAGGCTCCGGTGACGTGCAAGCGTTGATGCGAGTTGCCGGGTTCGCTTCCCTCCCCCTGCTTTTGGGGATCGTGGGATTGGGCTGGGTGGGAAGCATCTGGCAGCTGGCCATCCTGGTAGTGGGAACCTCAGTGGTGCTCGGTCAAGACCTCAAGGAAGCTTTGGGTTCGGTCGTCCTGGGAGCGGCACTGGTGCTCGTCATCCAGCTTCTGTTCCGGGCGCCCTTCTTCTTGATCTGATGCCGGTCGTCCGGCTCGATCTCGCCTATGACGGCTCCGAGTTCCACGGATTTGCCCGCCAGCCTGGGGTCGTCACTGTGCAAGGCGCCTTGGAGGCCGCCCTCCACCAAGTGTTAGGGGAAGAGGTCGTTACCGTGGGAGCCGGTCGTACCGACACCGGCGTTCATGCCCAGGGGCAGGTGGTGTCCATGTCGTTGGCTGGTCCGGTTGACCTGGTCCGGTTGCAGCGGTCGCTCAACGGTCTCCTCCACCCGGCGGTGGTGGTCAGGCAGGCCAGTCTGGCCGGAAGCGATTTCGACGCTCGGCGCTCAGCTGGCTGGCGGTCCTACCGATACCAAATCCTCAACTCCTCCCAGCCCGACCCTTTACGCCGTTGGACGACATGGCACGTCCCGGTTGAGCTGGCGGTCCCGGCTATGAACCAGGCGGCGGCGGAGTTCGTGGGAGAACACGACTTCGCCGCGTTCTGCCGGCGCTCGCCTGCTGCCACCACCGTCCGCAACGTGCTCGAAGCGAGCTGGCACCGAGAGCATGAGTTGGTCGTTTTTGCCGTTCGGGCCACGGCGTTCTGCCATCAAATGGTCAGATCTCTGGTGGGTTTCATGGTGGAAGTCGGCAAAGGCGCCCGATCGGCGGAGGAGGCGGCGTCGGTGCTGGCCACTCGAGATCGCCAGAAGGCGGGCCAGATGGCTCCACCCCAGGGTCTGATCCTGTGGGAGGTGGGTTATGAGTAGTAACCCGGTCATCGGCCCCCGGCGTCCCCAGGCGATCCTCTTCGACGCCGGCGGCACCTTGGTCCTTCAGGATCCGGTCGCGCTAGGAACGAAGCTCGACTTTGTCATCGAAGCCGAAGCCGCTTTCGACGCTCATTACCGGGCGATGTCGGGATTCGCCCGCCGGCGTCTCGCCGGGCATCCCGACACCTGGACCTGGTGGCAGGAACACTATTTCGCGGCCCTCGGGGTACCCGACCATACGACGGCCGGCACCCGAGTCGACAATGGCTACGGACTTTGGAGTCTGCCCCTCCCCGGGTCGGTGGAGGCGGTGAAGGAAATCCGAGCCCAAGGCATCCGCACCGGGGTGGTCTCCAATTCCGATGGGTCGGTCGGCCAGTCGTTAGTCGACGCTGGCTTTGCCGGCCTCTTCGAAGTAGTTGTGGACAGCCATGAAGTCGGGGTGGCCAAACCCGACCCGGCCATATTCCTCTACACCCTGCAAAGGGCCGGACTGGAGGCGGCCGACACCTGGTACGTGGGTGACTCGATCTACCACGACGTCGGCGGGGCCCGAGCCGCCGGGCTGGCTCGAGTCTGGCTGATCGATCCCCTCGATCTGCATCCCGAGTGGCCCGATCGCATCTCGGGGGTGGCGGCCCTGCCGCGGCTGCTGGACGACTTGGATAACCCTTGAAGAAGCCGTAAACTTTAGGGGTTCACGTGCTCGGCTTTTTCCCGGCGCGTCGGAACCACCCTGACTACCGGAAGTCCCCGGTTCGCAGGTGCCCTGACCCAACCCGAGGCCCCATGAAGAGCAACCGAACCTACTCCCCCCGAGCCGCCGACGTGTCCCGAGCCTGGTGGCTGATCGACGCCACCGGCCTGCCCCTGGGCCGGGTAGCCACCGAAGTCGCCACCCTGCTGCGCGGGAAGCACAAGCCAATCTTCGCTCCCCACGTCGATACCGGTGACTTTGTGATCGTGGTCAACGCCGCCGCCGTCGAGGTCACCTCCAAGAAGAGCCAGGAGAAGATCTATTACCGGTACTCGGGGTATCCGGGTGGTCTCAAGGCGGAGTCATTCGAACATCTCCGGGCTCGACGTCCCGAAGCGGTGATCGAGCGGGCGGTGAGGGGCATGCTCCCCAAGAACAAGCTGGGGCGCCACCTGATCCGCAAACTCAAGGTCTACGGTGGCCCCGACCATCCCCACCACGCCCAGCAACCCCAACCCCTAACCCTCGACGTGAGAAAGGTGGAAGCCTGATGCCCAAACCCCTCGCCCAGACGGTGGGTCGTCGCAAGGAGTCGATCGCTCGAGTTCGTCTACGAGATGGGTCGGGCCGGGTGGTTCTCAACGGCCGCGCGCTTGAGGACTATTTCCCGACCATGGCCGTCCGGATGCGGGTCATGGAACCGCTGCAGGTGGCCCAAGTCCAGGGCCGCTATGACGTCGATGCCACCCTGGAGGGAGGTGGCGTCAACGGCCAGGCGGACGCCCTCCGACTCGGCATCGCCCGGGCGCTGGTCGAGGTCGATCCCGAAATGCGCCCCTCCTTGAAGAAGGCCGGATTGCTAACCCGCGACGCCCGCGCCGTGGAGAGCAAGAAGTACGGGCTGCGCAAGGCCCGCCGGGCGGTGCAATACACCAAGCGATAAACGGGGGGAGCGGAGTGGTATCACTCCTCGATTCGGGCCAGCGGCTCTTCGGCACCGACGGGGTGCGAGGGGTGGCCAACCTCGAACTGACGCCGGAACTGGCCACTGCCATCGGCCGGTCCGCCGGCCTCCAGATCAAGCTGGGTCCAGTGGTGGTTGGTCGCGACACCCGCCGCTCCGGAGAGATGTTGTCTTTGGCCCTGCAGGCGGGTTTCCATTCCGCGGGTATCGACACCCTCGACGTGGGCGTCCTGCCCTCCGGTGGGATCTCCTACCTCACCCACGAGATGGGAGCGCAGATGGGAGCGGTCGTCTCTGCCTCTCACAACCCCGCCCCCGACAACGGCATCAAGCTCCTCTCCTCCCTGGGAACCAAACTCACCGACGAGGAGGAGGATCAGATCGAGGCCAGGATCCGCTCCTCCTCACAGCGCATCCCCACCGGCCACCTGGTCGGCACCAGGTTCAGCGACGGGGCCTCCTTTGACCGATATCTTGACTTCCTAGCCGCCACCGCTCGCTACAGCTACCGGGGAATGGCCGTCGCCGTCGACGCCGCCAACGGCGCCGCCTATAAAGCCGCCCCCGCCCTGTTTCGGAAGCTTCGAGCCTCTGTGGAGGAATGGGCGGTGGAACCGGACGGCAACAACATCAACCTGGGTTGTGGGTCGACTCATCCGGAGTTCCTCTCGGAGAGAGCGGTAGGCCGCATCGGATTGGCCTTCGACGGCGATGCCGACCGTCTCCTCGCCTTCGATGAGGACGGTCACCCCCTCAACGGGGATGTGATCATGGCCATCATCGCCCGGCACATGAAGGCCCAAGGTCAATTGCGGGGCAACCTGGTGGTGGCGACGGTCATGTCGAACCTCGGCTTCCGTAAGGCGATGGCCGAATGCGGAATCGAATTGATCGAGACCAAGGTGGGGGACCGGTACGTGCTGGAAGCGATGCGGGAGCGGAAGGCCATCCTAGGCGGCGAGCAGTCCGGCCACATCATCTTCCTCGACCGTGGCCGCACCGGGGATGGGCTGTTGACGGCGGTGCGGCTGCTCGACGTGGTCGCCGGGACCGGGAAGGAACTCCGCCAACTGCGGGCCGAAGCCATGATCGAATACCCGCAAGTGCTGAGGAACGTGCCGGTGGGACGAGGCTCCCGACTGGAAGATGCCGCCGAAGTGTGGGCCGAGACCCGAGAGGTGGAACGAGAACTGGGGGCCGAGGGGCGGGTATTGGTGCGAGCTTCGGGAACCGAACCGTTGGTGCGGGTTATGGTGGAAGCACCTAGTCAGGAAGCCGCCTCCGGCTACGCTGATAGGCTCGCCCAGGTGGTAGGTGCAGCCCTAGGGGCGGCAAGTGCCCCCGGGCTCACGAGAGAAAGGAGTTGACCCAGTCCAACCGGACGACGCGACTTGCACTAGCCCAACCAACAGCGCCCGGCCTCTGATTACACAGAGGTGACGAGGAGGAAGGTCATCGAAAGATTCGGCGGATGCCTTCCCGGCCCTTCATGGTCGTAACGGAGCAGCGAAAAACCGGAGGTGACTCCGCAACAGAGGCTCTCCCGAGTGAAGCCGGACCCACCGGAATCCGGCGGCTTCTGGCAGTCGCACAGCGAAAGGACCTTCATCCATGTGCGGCATAGTTGGCTATGTCGGCCCCCGACCAGTGGCCGAACTTCTCATCCCGGGTCTGGCCCGCCTCGAATATCGGGGCTATGACTCGGCCGGGATTGCGATTCAGCAACCCGATTCGATCGCGGTGGTGAAGCAAGTGGGACGCATCGCCGATCTCGAACATGCTTTGGCCCAAGGTCCCCTTCCCCAAGGTCACAGTGGGATCGGCCATACCCGCTGGGCCACCCACGGGGCTCCCAACACCACCAACGCCCACCCTCACCGGGACTGCACCGGCTCGGTGATCGTGGTCCACAACGGCATCATCGAGAACTGGGCCGAACTCAAGGCCGACTTGCAGTCGCGGGGCCACGAGTTCTCCTCCGATACCGACACCGAGGTTGTGGCCCACCTCATCGAGGAGATGGAGGACTTGCCTTTGGCAGAAGCAGTTCGCCGGGTGATGAAGCTGGCCGATGGAGCCCTGGCCTTGGTGGTGATGCGGGCGGGCGATCCCGGACTGCTGGTAGGGGCTCGGCGGGGAAGCCCGCTGGTGGTGGGGGCAGGAGAAGGTGAGAACTTTCTCGCTTCCGACATTCCCGCCTTCCTCGAGCACACCCGGCAGATGGTGGTGGTGGATGAAGACCGGGTGGTGGAGATACGTCCCGAGGGTGTCGTCCTCACCGATCTTGACGGAAATCCGGTTGAGCCCGAGCGCCGAACCATCGAATGGGACCTGGAAGCGGCCGAAAAGGGTGGCTATTCGACCTTCATGGAGAAGGAGATCCACGAACAGCCCCGGGCGATTGCCGACACCCTCACTGGCCGATTCCAAAAGAACGGGTTGGTCGATCTTTCCGAGCTCGGTCTGGACGCTGAGCTGTTACGCGCCGTGGACAAGGTATTCGTGGTTGCCTGTGGGACCTCGTTCCACGCCGCCATGATGGCTAAATACGCAATCGAGAGATGGACCCGGCTACCGGTGGAGATCGATATCGCCTCCGAGTTCCGCTATCGGGACCCGGTGCTCGATCCCCACTCTTTGGTTATCGGCATATCCCAGTCGGGCGAGACCATCGACACGATGGCTGCGGTTCGCTACGCCAAAGCCCAGGGCTCGCTCCTCATCGGGGTTACCAATGTGGTCGACTCGGCCCTGGCGCGGGAGGCCGACGCCGTCCTCTACACGCGAGCTGGTCCTGAGATTGGGGTCGCGGCCACCAAGACCTTCACCACCCAACTCGTCGCTCTGCAACTATTAGGGCTGTATCTGGCCCAAGTGCGGGGGTCACGGGACGAGGGTTCCATCGTCCATCTCGCCCACGCCGTTCGCCTGCTTCCCGCCCTGGTGGAGGAAGCTTTGGCCGGTGCCCCCCTAGTCAAGGAGCTGGCGCTGGAGTACGCCGGGACCCGAGATGTGTTCTTCCTCGGCCGGTCGGGTGACTTCCCGGTGGCGATGGAAGGGGCTCTCAAACTCAAAGAGATTGCCTATCTGCGGGCCGAGGGTTACGCCGCCGGGGAGATGAAGCACGGG
>DATEDX010000254.1:0-7117 GCA_035281425.1 Acidimicrobiia bacterium | reverse complement strand
GGAGCAAGCCCGGGGAAGCTGGGAGCGTTTGGTAGGCACGATCAAGGAAAAAACCGGAGAGTCGGCCGACGCCATCGAGCGGCGGCTGCAGGAGATCTTCTCCTGAACTAGCTCCATCAGGGAGGAAGAGGACGGGCCCTCGGGGGCCCTTCCTCTTCTTTGTCCTCCCCGAGGAGCGAAGAGACGGAAGGGGCAACTCAGGTCTCACGTCTCACGCCTCACGTCTTTTCTGGGTCTCCTGACGTTTCCGTGGGTGTTGGCGGTGGAAGTGCCATGGGATCCGACTTAGTAGCAGCGAAGAGTGGAGGTGGCCTCCCCAATCTGTCAACGGGTTCCGACCCCGAGTATCACCGTTGCCCCCGTTTCGGATTCTTTGGCGGCCCAGCCCCGGCCACAGCCATCTTTGGCCTGCTGGCCCCGGATACGGGGCTGGTACACCATTGAACGTTCGGATCGGGGCCCAGCCGCCAATGAATCAGCTCGGAACCAGTTTTGTCACCGTCCCTGGCTGGTCCGGTAAGGCCTACCCGGTCTGCAGGTGTTTATTTCTTTTGCTGCCCACGGACTCACAGGAGGACCCGTCAACCTCCAGGCAAGAGTGCCCCCCAGGAGAGAAGAGCATCTTCCTCCCCCAGGAACGCCTCACGTCTTCCGTCTTCCGTCTTCCGTCTTCCGTCTTTTTCTCTAGGCGGGACCAAACTTGGCGTCGATGGTGTTGGCCACAGATATGGAGACACGACTATCCGGTTCCGCACCGGCCAAATCGATGCTGGCAGCCCTCGGTGCCTTGGCGGTAGGTCTCGCCTTTGGGTTCTCTGAACTGGTCGCCGCCATCTTCCGTCAGCCCTCTCCCATCAGGGCGATTGGCGACGTGGTCATCGACAATGTCCCTACCTCGATCAAAGACTGGGCCATCAGCGTGTTCGGCGTGTACGACAAGCTGGCTCTGGTGATTGGGATCGTGGTGGTGGGCTTGTTGCTGGGAGCGGCGGTGGGATTGACCACCCGCCGCCGACTGGGCTGGGCGGTGGCCGCCTTCGTCGCCTTTTCGGTGTTGGGGGCTGTGGCCGCCAGCACCGACTCCACAGCCTCGTCCCTCGGCCCTTGGGTTGTAGCGGCGGCCGCCGCCGGGGCAGGGATCGCCGGCCTCCGCTGGCTGCGCGCCTCGGCTCCGGCCCCCGATGGACGGCGTCAGTTCCTGCGACGGGCGGGGATGGTGGCCGGATTGGGTGTGGCCTTTGCCGCCTCCGGGCGGGCGCTAGCCGCCCAGCTCAACCGGCTGGTAGCCGGCCGGGACGAGGTGGTGTTGCCAGTGGCCGGAGAAGTGGTAGCTCCTCCCGGTCCGGAAGCCGATTTTCGCCTTGCCAGTCTGACACCCATAGTCGTTCCCAACTCCGACTTCTACCGGATCGACACTGCGTTGGTTGTCCCGCAGGTCGATCTGGAGGATTGGCGTCTGAGCTTCACGGGTATGGTCGACCGTCCCTTCAGCATCAGTTACCCCGAACTCCTCGACCTGCCGATGGTGGAGCGCTACGTCACCCTTTCGTGTGTTTCCAATCCGGTCGGGGGGGACCTGGTCGGCAACGCCCGCTGGTTAGGGGTGCCGCTCCCTGATCTGCTCGACCGTGCCCGGGTGCAGCCTCAGGCGGAGCAATTGGTGGGGGTGTCGGTGGATGACTTCACCGTAGGCTTCCCGGTGGCGGCTGCCTTAGACGGGCGGGAGGCATTGTTGGCGGTGGGAATGAACGGTGAGCCTCTGCCCTTCGAGCACGGCTTTCCGGCCCGCTTGGTGGTTTCGGGGTTGTATGGATATGTCTCGGCCACCAAGTGGCTGCGAGAGGTCCACCTC
Source organism: Acidimicrobiia bacterium (assembly GCA_035281425.1). GTDB lineage: Bacteria > Actinomycetota > Acidimicrobiia > Spongiisociales > ZC4RG35 > JAICND01. The sequence continues at coordinate 5,265 of DATEDX010000254.1, read as the reverse complement.
ACCACTTGGGACGGGTTCGACGCCTATTGGATTCCCCGCGGGTGGTCCAAGGAGGGACCCATCAAGACCCAGTCCCGGATCGACACCCCTCGGCGGGGGATCACCGCCGGCACCCATCCGATCGCGGGAGTGGCCTGGGCGCCCAACACCGGGATCACCCGGGTCGAGGTCCAAGTCGATGGAGGGGAGTGGCAAGAAGCACAGCTTTCCCAGCCCCTCTCGGTCGACACTTGGGTGCAGTGGCGTCTCGACTATCCCTTTGAGCCGGGTTCGCACACCATCCGGGTCCGGGCTACCGATGCCACCGGATCAGTGCAACCCGAAGCTCTCACCCCGGTGGCTCCCAATGGCGCTACCGGCTGGCATCGGATCACGGTCAACGTCAGCGAGGCTTAAGCGGCGTCGTTGGCGGACACCACCCAGGTGAGTGATTCTCCCGGAGAGGTCACCGCCAGCTGCAGATTCCAGCCCGGATTGCCCCCTCGATCGGACCAGGCATACCACTCGAGCTCCGCTCCCATCCGGCCCAGGTCCGGAGGTGAAGGAGGCCAGGAGCTGCCTGTCACTTGATGCAGGACCCACCAGGCGGCCAGCCGTCCCGCCGCTCCGCCCCGGCGGCGGCCGTGGGCACCCCCCGAGGCTCCGGCCCAAGCCATCAGGGCCAGGGCGGTGGCGAGATCGATGCGAGCGGCGGCCGGCTCGGGCACCCCGAGGAGGCGAAGAGCCGCGGCCAGGCCTCCGGTGGCGCAAACCGTCGCCACCCTTCCGTTGGACTCCTCCACCCAAGCTGCCACCAGGGCGGCGAGGGCGTCAATGGTGGCGGGATCATCCACTGCTTCCCCCCGGCCGGCCGGCGGCAAAGGCTGGAGAGGGGGAAGCCCCGGAGGCTCGGCCTCCACCCGATCAGGGTGGTAGGCCACCGGTGGGTAGTCGGGCTCCCAGTCGGCTAGAAGTAGAGGCAGTTCCACCACCGCGGCATCGAGCTCGGCGTTGATGACCTCTCCCCGCAATACCCGCTCGTGGGCGATCCAGGCCCGTGGGGGTCCGGGCGGAAGATGAGGCTCCAACTCGGCAAAGCTGTGACGAGAGGCCACCACCTCGGTCAGCGGCCCGAGGCTGAACCGGGCCGGGCCTTCGACCACCGCGGCTGCCGCCAACGCCGCCGGGGCCTCCAAGGCGAGCCGGTAACGGATGTGTTCGTCTACCCCCCAAAGCTGCTTGCCCCGGGTCTGAGCGTCGGCGCAGAGCTGGCGGATCTCGGTCAAAGAATCCCAGGCCTGGGCCCGACACAACCCGTCGATGATGCGGAGGAGGGTGTCGGTGTCCGACGATTCCACTGCCTCGAGAGTGCGAGGGTCGGCCACTCAGCGGTCGCGGAAGAGACGCCAGGCGAGATTGAGGAGGATGGTGGCGACCACGCTGACCACGATCGAGGAGGTGATGGGGAAGTAGAACCCTCCGCTCTCGCCTTCGGCCCGAATGTCACCGGGGAGCTTGCCGAACCAGGAGAAGAGGCCCAGCCGCACCAGAATCCCGATCGCCACCACCACAATCCCCAGGCCAATGATGAGGTTCCCGGCTTTCACGTCCTTACCGGCCCCAATCGGTGGTCGATACCATCGTCCTCGTGCTCCTTCACCTCCTCGATGGTACCTATGAGCTCTTTCGGGCTCACTATGGCTTTCCCAACCGGCTGGCTCCCGACGGCCGCGAGGTGGGAGCCACTCTGGGCATCATTGAAACCACCCTGAGCCTGCTGCGAGAGCCCCAGGTCACCCATCTCGCCGTCGCCACCGACACGGTGATCGAGTCCTTCCGCAACGACCTCTATCCCGGGTACAAGTCGTCGGTAGGTGTAGATCCCTTGCTCCTCGCCCAATTTCCTCTGGCGGAACGGGCGCTCGAGTCGTTGGGGGTGGTTTGTTGGAAGATGCGCGAGTTCGAGGCCGACGACGCCCTCGCCACTGCTGCTTTGCGTTTCGTGGACGAGGTGGAGCAAGTAGTGATCTGCACCCCCGACAAGGACATGGCTCAGTGTGTGGTGGGAGAACAGATCGTCACCTTCAACCGTCGCCAGCAGACCGTGATGGACGAGCGGCAGGTGTGGGTCAAGTTCGGAGTAGGACCGGAGTCGATCCCCGACTACTTGGCCTTGGTGGGGGACAGCGCCGATCAGCTTCCCGGACTGCCCGGATGGGGAGCCAAGTCGGCGGCAACGGTCCTGGCACGTTGGAGGAAGCTGGAAGCGATTCCCTACGAGTACAGCCAGTGGGAAGTAGCCCTGCGGAGTGGGCCCAAGTTGGCCGCCATCCTCGCCGAACAACGGGAGCAGGCGCTGGCCTTTCGGACCCTCACCACCCTTCGCCGTGATGTGCCGCTGATGGAGTCTTTGGAGGATCTCCGCTGGCGGGGGGTGAAACGCACTGAGTTTTTGTCGCTGTGTGAAGAATTAGGTTTTGACGACGTCCGCACCCGACCGCATCGGTTCGCCGGCGAGGAATCAGCGTAAGTCCGCTTTGAGGGCGGCCCGGGCCGCCCAGTACCCGCACATGCCGTGGACGCCCGCTCCGGGCGGAGTGGAGGCCGAGCAGAGGTAGACGCCGTCGATGGCGGTTTGATATGGCCTACCCGGGAACGGCCGGAACAAGATCTGGCGGAGGGTATGGGCACCGCCGGTGATGTCGCCTCCGGCGTAGTTGGGGTTGTAGGCCTCGAGATCGGCCGGGGCGGCAACACAGCGGTCGAGGACCAGATCCGAGAACCCGGGTGCCAAAGCCTCTAACTCGGCTTCGATGTCGGTGGTGAAGTCGTCTTCGGATCCATACGGCACGTGGGCATATGCCCAGAGGGTGTGGCGGCCTTCGGGGGCGCGGGACGGATCAAAACGGCTGGGCTGGGCCACGAGGAGGAAGGGACGTTTGGGGCGGCGGCCTTTCCAGATGGATGCTTCTCCTTCCATGATCGACTCGGCACTCCCCAAGTGGATGGTCCCGGCGTCGCGCAGGCGGGCATCGAGCCATGCCGGTGGCCCGCTCAGGGCGTAGTCGACCTTGAAAGCCCCGGGGCCTCGTCTGAATCGCGCCAGTTTTCTGCGGTAGGACTGGGGGAGGCTGCCGGCGGCCAGACCCAACAGGACCTCGGGAGTGACATCCGCCAGCACGACCTTGGAGGAGGGAAGTTCTCGCAGATTTCTCACCCATCTCCCTGTTTCGATCTCACCACCGAGACTCACCAGGTACGAGGCAAGCGCATCGACGATGGCCTGGGATCCTCCGGCAGCGAAAGGCCACCCGTACTTGTGGGCCGTTACCGGGTAGAGCAGTCCGAACGATGCTCCCAGTAGGTGGTTGAAAGGTAGGTAGGCGTGAGCGGCGGCCCCGGCGATCAAGGCCCGAGCCGCTTCACTCGTGAAGTCGTTGACCAAGGTCCGCGCCGGCAACACTCCCACCCATCCGAAGCGGGCCATGGCTAGGGGATGGCGGGGGAACCGGAGCACCGGTCCAAGGATGTGGGGCTCGATCTGGTCCCAGCGCTCCAGGAGGGGTTCGATGCGTTGCTCGTACTCTTCGCCATCGGTTCCTCCCAGCTCGGCCGCGGTGGCGGCGACCGAGCGATGTACCAGCACCGACTGGCGGGGGCCGAGGGCGTGAGCGAAAGGAATCGCTGGTTGAATCCAGCGCAGGCCGTGCTCCTCTAAGGGAAGTTGTCGGAGGAAGGGTGACCCCAATCCCAAGGGGTGCACCGCCGAACAGACGTCGTGGCGAAAACCTGGCAGGGTCAGTTCCATGGTCCGGGCGCCGCCCCCCACAACCTCGTGGCCCTCGATTACCTTGACGGAGCGACCCGCCCTGGCCAGTTCGACGGCGGCGGCGAGACCGTTGGGACCGGCCCCGATCACCACCGCGTCGTAGTTATTCATGCCGCATCTTGGCTCATTCTGGTCGGAGAAGCGTTACGGTCCCGTAACCGTGGGTGGCGACCTCACCCTTTATGTACCGGGGGACCCCCTTCCCGGCTACCTGTCGGTCCCCGACGGGAACGGACCCTGGCCGGGAGTGGTGGTTCTGCATGAGGCCTTCGGTCTCAACGACGACATCCGCCGGATCACCGATCGGGTGGCCAGCCTTGGTTACCTGGCGGTGGCGCCTGACCTCCTTGCCCGAGGCCGAATGCGTTGCCTGGCCCGTATGGCGCTGGCAGTCCAGCGGGGGGAAGGTGACATGATCGAGCTAGTGGAGCAGGTGGTGGGATGGCTTCGGAGGCGGGCCGACTGGACCGGCAAATGCGGGGTAGTGGGGTTCTGCCTAGGTGGCGGCTTGGCTTTTGCGGTGGCCTGTACCGGCACGGTGGAGGTAGCTGCTCCCAACTACGGCGCGGCTCCTCCCTCCCAACGACTCTCCCGATCCTGCCCCGTGGTCGCCTCCTACGGAGGTCGGGACCGGATCTTCCGCCGCCAGGCCACCAAGGCTCAGGCAGGCCTCGAGACGGCCGGTGTTGATCACGACATCAAGCTGTATCCCGATGCCGGTCACTCCTTCATGAACCAGTCCGAGGGTCACACCATCGTCAAGGCCTTGGGCCGGCCTCTGCTGGCAGCCGGATTCGATCGGGACTCCTCCGAAGATGCCTGGGAACGGATCGGAGCCTTCTTTTCCCGACACCTGTCTTGAGCTCCTCCGGCTTCTGGCGCGCCCGGATCGGGCTATAGCCCGATCCGGGCGCGCCAGAACGAGGAGGGAAGAGAGGGGAAGAAGGGCGGAGGAGACTTGACACTTATTGCATCTTCAGGTAACTTCGCACTGTTCGAGAAAAATCGAACGTGCCAGAAACCCTAGAAGGAAGCCCTATGTCCGCCGTCAAAGCCCCGCTCCACGATCTCTCTTCCCGGGCTCGCCATCTTCAGATCAGCGTTGATGCTGCTGTAACCTATGACCTTTTGCTGGTTCTGTGGGCCGCTCTCGGGGGCGATGACAAGGCGGCTGAACATGCTTTGGGAGCGACCTGGTTCGATGACTTTCGATCAGCTCTATCGGAACAGACCAAAGCGCTTTCCGATCGAGTTTCACCGCATGGGGTCTTGTGGGCCGTAATGCTCGGGGTGATCGAGGCCGCCCCCGTTGGCCATGACTTGGACCACATCATTCCCTGGTTGGAGACCCAGGACCCGAAGGAGATGCGTACCCGTCTGATGAGCGCCCAATTCTCCGACTTTGACCCAGACCTGGTGGCGGCGGCAGCGGAGGGCGATGCGTCGGCAGTAGACGA